>NZ_JBFTPZ010000020.1:0-118519 GCF_056398745.1 Paenibacillus sp. 01T424
GCTCAGGACAGCACTTTCCAGCTTATAGACTGCGCCAAAATCAATAGAAATCCACTGAGGATCTGATGACTCCGACTCCCATCTCGTATTGCCCGCTCCATCTACAGCGTTAGCTGCTGGTTGATTGCCTGATGATGCAGCAGCAGCTTTATGAAGAGCAATGTTTGCGGCAGCCGTCTTCACCTGCTGCTGCACCTCGCTGATGCCGTATCCTGCTGCGGCAACGGTGATGAGATACGTTTTGACACTTGTAAATAAATCTGCATTAAGCTTGATTTTTCCTGCCTCAACCGTATAGCTGCTGCTCTGGACAGCTGCACCGTCAATCGTAAGCTGCGTAATTGCGGCACGCCAAGCAGGAGAGTCTGCAAATGTCAGCTCAATTGTCTGTCCGACTTTGTTTTCAGTCGAATCGGCCACTAATACCGGTGGTGCTGCTACTTCACGAATAGCGACATTATCAATGTAAATCGTATGCTCGCCATCAGGCGTAACAAAAGCACCATTTACGACGTTGCCAAGCAAAAACTTAAGAGTCATATCCACGTTGCTATTTGGTCGCAAACTTTTCTTATAAGCGGCAGCTGAATCACTAGTCAGATTAAAATGTACGCTTTCAGTGTTGTTGTATCCACCCAGCTCCACTGCTATCGGACGATTTACCGTTGACCATGCGTTAAAGGAAAGCTCATAGGATTTGCCTGCCTCTAGCTTGATTCCGCTTTGGTTAAACTGTGTGGACCAGCCTACAGGAACATTCCATTCTGGGTGCATGCCCCCATGGTAATAGATGTCGATTTGGGCAACACCATCTTTAGGTGTATATTTCGAATCTCCCCCATCACCAAACCAATGCACCCAGTTAGCTGACCCATTCGTCATTCCACCGTTTAGTACAAGGTTTCCATCTGCTGCAAGCATTAATTGATTAACACTTGTATCCGCAAAGCCCGTCGATTTGACATTAATCGTATATAATTGATCGCTTGCAAAAACAGATGGATCAATCATGATGCTGCCAGGCTGAAGGGTATAATTTGCACCAGCAAATACAGCTCCATTCACTTCAATTGCACTAATCGCCGTTCTCCAGGCTTCGTTATCTACAAAACGGATTTCTACCGCGCTCCCTACTAGGTTATCCGTTTTATCTGGTATTAAGGTTGGCGGGCGCAGCATTGGCGCATCCTTCAYCTCCAGCACAACATTATCAAAGAAAATGTCATGCGGTGCAGCTGCACTTTTTGGAGTTTTGCCAAGTAAAAATTTAAGAGCGACATTATCATCGGTCATCATCTTAAATGTAAATTCAAAATGCTGCATCGAAGGCGTCAGCATCAAAGGTCCCGTATAAAAACGCCGTGTATAACCAGCATTTTCGAGAGCCGCTTCAATGTCCCGTGCTACCGTCGAACTCGCATCAAAAGAGAGCAAATACGTCATCCCCTTGGAAAGCTTAAGGTTCGACTGGTTAAACATCACGTTCCAGGCTTCCCCTCCTACGTTTGTTACCGCTATTTTTGCAGCTCCATTCGATTCCGTGAATGCTGCTGTACCTCCTTGCGTAAACGGCTCCCAGCCGCTTAGCCCATTGGAGAAATCTCCATTCTTAAGCGGAAACAAATCGACGCCTGTAAAATCAACATTCAAATTTGTTGTGCGAATAAGCTTAATGTTATCCAGCTGAACCCCAGCGTTGCTGCCGCCTAACAAAAACTCAAGCTGCGCTTCCTCGTCTGTTACGTTAGGAGGCATCGTAAATGAGAGCTTATGCGAACTATTCGATGTATCTAGCTGAATCGCGTGTGGACCTGAATAAATCGTTGATCCGTCTTTTCTCTTAAGCTGTACGGTAATGGTCCGAGCGGCCGAAGCTTCTGCATCAAAAGTCAGCTCATACGAATCCTTTTGCAGCAGATTAATGCCCTGTTGGGTTAGTTTTATAGACGAAGCATTAGTACCACCATCAGAAATATTAACGTTTAACCTGCGCAATAATGGATCTACACTGATGTCAGCAGCAGCCGAATCCGTTATTTTTGTGTTCCAATAGAGCAGACGATCCATCGTCCCTAGATCAAAACCTCCATTGTAAATGTGATTGCCGTTATTCAGTGGAGCTTTTGCAGCACTTGGTTCAATTAACTCATCGATTTCCTCTAAATGAACATTTCCGATCCACACATCATTTACGTTTTGACCTAAATTGAATTCCAACCTCGCAGCAGCATTTGTTTTGTCTGACATGAGGAAGCGATACTCATAATTCCCGACCTGATCCTTCAAGGATGCTTCAAAGTTGTCGGAATAAATTCCCCAGCCGCTGTTCGCATCGCCGCCAAACTTCAAGCTCATGCTGCGCGGCGCTGATGCCTTTGCATCAAAGCTAATTTTGTAGGCCTGGCCTTTAACAAGCGTTACATACTGGACAAGCTGCAAGGAATATGGCACATTCCCGCCATTCGAAATGTCTACTTTGGCAAATGGTGACCCGTCAATCGGATCAACCGAAACCTCACCCGCTCCGCCAAATTCAGCCCCATGAAGGAAATTCCAGTAATTCATATCTATTACCGGATTTTCTACTGTGATGTTCTTAACGCCATGAGTATAAGCAGGATCATAAATGAAATTGCCATCTACAGCCGCTTTCCCATTTTGCGGGAACGAATCCTTTACAAGCATCGGTTCAACAGGCACCTTGTAAGGTCTGCCAGTAAGGTCTGCCAGTAAGCTCATAAGCACGCACATAGTCAATCTCCATCTGAGCTGACAACAAGGAAGGATCAGGCTTCAACCCGCCGTCATAATTGCCTCCTACAGCTAGATTGAGAATAATGTAAAACTCCTTATCAAATGGTGCTGGAAAAGCATATTTTTCGGGTTGATCTGCTCCCCAGCTATTCCAATCATTAAGCGTTTGAAACAAATTCCCATCCACATACCAGCGCAGCTCACCTGGTTCCCACTCTAAAGAATAAGTATGGTAACCCGTGATGTCCTCACCTTGGGGAAATTCATACTGCGCACCGGTAATTTTGTTATTAGGAGCATTTTTGCCAAAATGAATGGTACCATCAACTTCACCTGGCACTCGTCCTCTAGCTTCCATAATGTCAATTTCACCTGAGGAAGCCCATCCGCCGTATTCACTGTCCTTCGGCATCATCCAAAACGCCGGCCATAAGCCTTGACCCGCAGGGAGCTTAATCCGCGCTTCGAATTTGCCATAAGCTTTGCTGAAGGTTGGACTGGTCCAAAGCCGGCCTGACGTATATTGTTTACCGCCAAAATTCTCTTTTTTGGCTTTGATAATCATTTGGCCATTCTCGATCTTTATATTTTCTTTCTTATAAAACTGCAGCTCGTTATTGCCCCAGTCGCCTACGCCATACTCACTGCCGTTGCCAAGCTGATACGCCCACTTGTCAAGATCGACACCGTTTGTATCCAGATTATCTCCTACGCTGTCAAACTCATCATTCCATACGAGACTCCATATGTTTTTCTCTTGAATACTTTGGATCACTTGAGTAAGCTCATAACCAGTTGACCTAATCATGATGGTGTATGATTTAACTGCACTGAATTGGTTCTTATCGATTGTTAGCTTTCCTGAGGCAAGCTGATACGCTTCTTTAGGAAGCTTAGATTCATCGACAAATACATCAGTTATCGCATTTCTCCAAGCCTCATTATCATTAAAGGTAATGTCGATATTTTGACCCAATTCATTATCGGATACATCTTTTGAAATTACTGGAGGAAGCAGCAGCATAATATCATTTGAGCTGCGAGCCTTCTCGCCTGCTGCTTCCTTAGCTCCTTTCAGTTCAAGATGCACATTGTCGATAAATACGTCATGTGCCGCAGAAGGAGCATCAGGCTGCACTCCAAAAAGCAGTTTATAGGTTGCGTTGTCATCCTTTGCCATAGTGAACTCGTAGCTGTACTTTTTAGTAACCGTATCAAGCTGCAGCTTTTCATTTAAGAAACGATTATATGCGCTGTTCTCAACAACCGCTTCAATGGTTCGCGGCGAAGTTGCTCTGGCCAAAAAGGTAACGACATACGTTTTGCCTTTAACTAGCGCCAATGAGCCCTGCTGCAAAACAATATCCCACGCATTCAAGCCAGCGTTCGCTATCGCGACTTTCACCGCACCATTGTCATCTGTAATGGCTGCTCTCGAGGGGCC
The DNA here is from genome assembly GCF_056398745.1 of Paenibacillus sp. 01T424. Lineage (NCBI taxonomy): Bacteria > Bacillati > Bacillota > Bacilli > Caryophanales > Paenibacillaceae > Paenibacillus > Paenibacillus sp. 01T424. The sequence continues at coordinate 4,199 of NZ_JBFTPZ010000020.1, forward strand.
ATCATAAATGCCCTGAATATGTGTGCTCCAATCCTGCATTCCTGCATCAAAATATCCATTTTTGACCAAGAAGGCTTTACTTCGTGCATCCTGCTGCTCCACATGTATGTTGTCAACAAATACATCATGCTCGCCTATCACAGTTGCACCGTCCAGTTTACCTAGCAGCAGCTTAAACGTCGGCGTAATGTCGCTCTGAACAAGCAGCTCGTAGCTGAACGTTTGTTTCGTCTGCGTCAATTGCACCTTTTTGGACAAATAACGCGTGCTGCCTACTTCAATAACAATTTCCATTTCACGGTTTTTGGATGAACTTGCATCTAACGTTACCATATACGTTTTGCCTTTAAATAGATTAATATTATTTTGCATCAGCATGACGTCCCAAGGATTAACACCTTCGCTCGCAATCGCAATCTTCATCTCTTCGTTCTGAGCGTTAAAGTCCGCGCTTGAGCCCCATCCGTCATAACGTCCCTGCACATGCTCGCTCCAACTCACCTTGCCACTCGAGAAGTCGCCATTTTTCACCGGAAATTGATCTGCCAGCGCCAATTCGCCCGTGTTGTTGTTAGTCAATCGAATCATCTTAATATCGTCTAAATAAATGTCAGCCTGATGGCCGCCTAATAAAAATACCAACTGTCCATTACTATCGTTGGACTGCTCCATCGCAAACTGAAATGTATACTCCTTCATCTCGGATGCAAGCGAGATCGTCTCTGGAGCGGCATAGGCCGTACCATCTGATTTGTACACACCAATCTGAATGGTGCGTGCAGTAGCTGCTCTAGCCTTAAATGTTACCTTATAATCGTTTTCTTTCAGTAGATTGATACCCGACTGCGTAAGCGAGATCGACTTAGGCTCTGTTTCGCCATCAAGATTCGATATTTTAAGTTCTCTAGTTTCAGCATTCACCGATGCTGCAGCGTTGCCTCCAGCCTTATTGAAATTCCAATAAGTCAGACGATCGATTCGACCTAGGTCGAAGCTGCCGTTATACACATGATTGCCGTTCAACGGCTCTTTAGGGTCGTTATCATGAAACGGATCTGGGGAGGCGGTTTCTTCAACCTTCACATTGCCGATCCAGACCGGATTCGTGCTTAGTCCAAGGTTGAATTCGAGTCTAGCCAGCGTATCCGTCTCGGCACCCATTTGGAATATCATTTCATAGGATTGGATATTGTTTGTCAGCTTTACATCCATAATATCGGAGTAAGTCGTCCAGCCGCGTGTTTCCCCGCCGCCAAATTTGACGGTCGCATTTCGATTTGCATTCGATTTAGCGTCAAAAGTAAGCTTATACCATCTGCCTTTACCAAGCGTTACATTCTGAATGAGTTGAACCGCATGTATGGCATTCCCGCTGCTCGTAATATCCGCCTTGGCATAATTTACACCATTTAAAGCTTCAACAGAAATCGAGCCGTTACCTTGGAATGTGCTTACATGTACAAAATTCCAATAATTCGTATCTAAAGCTTGATTCGCCTCAGCAATGGTTGTGAACGGCTTGCTGTAGCTATTATCATGAATAAAATTACCTGCAATCGGTTCTTTATATTGATCTGGATATGGCTCTGAGTCGACGCTAGGCTCTACAGGCGTCTTATACGGTCTGCCAGTTAGCTCATAGACACGAACATAGTCGACTTCCATTTTCACTGGCAGCAGTGATGAGTCGGGTGTTATCCCACCGTCAAAATTACCGCCAACGGCCAAGTTCAAAATCATGTAAAACGGCTTATCAAACGGAGCGGGAAACGCATATTTTGCAGGTTGATCTGCTCCCCAGCTATCCCAATTATTAAGCTTCTGGAATAATTGTCCGTCAACATACCAACGAATTTCACCAGGCTCCCACTCTACACCGTAAGTGTGATAGTCGGTAATATCCGTTTCTTCTCCAAAAATGTAATCTGCACTTTTTGACTTGTTTGCCGGCCAGTTTTTACCGTAATGAATGGCTCCGCCGACTTTTTCCGGTAAGCGGCCGCGCGCTTCCATAATATCGAGTTCTCCAGATGAAGCCCAAACCCCATACTCGCTATCCTTCGGCATCATCCAGAAGGCAGGCCAAATGCCGTTACCTACCGGCAGCTTCATGCGAGCTTCAAATTTTCCATACGTTTTATTAAAGGTAGGCTCTGTATATAGTCTGCCTGATGTATATTTCTTTCCGCCAAAACCATCATCGTCAGCGGTGATCGTTAATTTCCCGTCCGCCACCTTAATATTTTCGGAGCGATAATACTGTTCTTCATTGTTCCCCCAGCCATCAAGGCCATATTGAGAGCCCGTGCCTAACTGATAAGCCCATTTGTCGAGGTTAACGCCATTTGTATCAACGTTGTCGCCACTTCCATCAAATTCATCATTCCATACAAGCTCCCATTCATCCACAGGTGCTGTTGTTGGTGTCGCCGTCGGTTCTGTCGTAGGTGAAGGTGTCGGTGAGTTTGTCGGTGCTGCTGTTGGAGTTGGTTGCGGAGTCGTTTGACCGCCACCACCGCTTTGACCTGAGCCAGACGGTTGTCCTGTTTTTACAATTCCGTTCTGAACAGTGACATCACTGCTTTTGCCTAAGCTATTTCCATTTAATGTCGTGCTTGAACCTGTATTAACCATTTGATTTACAGTACCATTTACCTGAATTGTCGTTCCTTCAGCTGTATCCGAAATCGTAAGTAATTGACTGCTTGCTCCAGCATCAATTTGTATATCAGATCCCGTTTCCACAATAAGCTGCTGCACCTGCGAAGAGCCTGTGAGTTCGACGCGTACTTTTCCAGCAGGTTTATTCACAATAAGCTTATTCAGCTTCGAATTTATAAAATGAATGCTGTTGATTCCGCCCCCATTGATGTAGACCGTTCCTTTCACATCCACATCCGTTAAATAGACATCGCCTTCGCCAATTCCCTGCGTTAAGAACAAATCCTTATCGATAGCAGTTTTGTTGATCTTTACTCCCGCTGTATTTACGACAGCATTTCCGGCTATTTTCAAATTTTCATAGGTGCCAGCTGCATTAATGATTTCACCAGCAATTCGGTCAAGCAATGTGATGGCCTCTGCACGAGTAATCGGTTTTTTCGGCCGAATGGTTTGATCCGGATAACCCGTTATGTATCCTCCTGCCAGCAGTTGCTCTAACGGTGCTTTTGCATAAGCTTGTACTTGATTATAATCCGTAAAGCTAGATAGCTGATTCCCATCTACCGCAGCCTGCTTAAACAGTTCAGCTGTTATTTTCGCAGCCTCCTGCCTCGTAAGTGGCGCGTCAGGCTTAAAGCTGCCATCCGGGTAACCGGTAATCACTCCAGCTTCCAACGCAGCAGCAACCTGCTTGCTGTACCAAGCGTCAGCGGCTACATCTGTAAAGGTATTCGAGCCTTTAGCTTCAAACTGAAAGATCGTATGAACCAGCTTTGTAAATTCAGCTCTCGTCACTTGACGATCAGGCTGCAAGCTCCCATCCGGATATCCGCTAAGCATCCCCTTAGAAATCCATTTTTCCAGCACTTTCTCGCCCCAATGCGCCGTTCCCTTCTCATCTGTGGCTGTCGCCGCACTGACAGCTGGCAAGCTGCTTGTGAGCATCATGAACACCAATATTATGGAGATAAACCGTTTATTCATGCTTCTCCTACATCCTTTCCGGATTATGAAATAAAATGATAACGCTTACTTGTCTTGTCAAGGAAACAGCCTGCCCCTTACAGCTAAATGATAAACTGCAACGTGACAGACTGTTTTCTCTATCTATTAAACTTTTACATGATGCCTCAGCTGAAAATAACTCCTTATTTTACGCTGTTGTACCAATCGTTAACTTCTTTTGTAATTTGTTCGCCGCCTGATTTTTTCCAGTTTTCAACCATCGTGTCGAACGAATCTACCGGTTGTTGCCCATATACGATTTTGCTGAACGTTTCATTAAGCAGCTTGTTCAGAAGCTCGTTTTTACTTTGCATCGTTTCCGTCAAAGGACCCATGTAGTAGTTTTTCATGCGGATCGAATTTTGGTCCATAACCACTTTCATCGCATCTGTATTCTCTTTTAGACGTGTATTAAACTCTTGTTTCTCGTATGGCGTTACCGGCTCTGCGCCGCCAGCAAGCTTAACATGCGTTTCTGCATAAAGAGTAGGAATACGAGCGCCTTCAAAAGTGAGCGTGTAGTAGAGCGGTGGTGCTGTTTGATCCTTCAAACCAGGGAATAGGTCTGGGTATTTTGCAATATCCGCAGTAATAGAGCCGTCTGGAAGTGTTGCATAATCATAACCTTCTGCGAAGCCCTTCTCGAATTCGCTGCCCGGCTGCGGGTTAGCCATATTATCGAAGAACCAGTTATAGTAGTGTAAAATAGCTTCAGGATTTTTAGCTTTTTTGTTTACGAATACATAACCGTTTGCTGGCGGGTTGCCGCCTGCGGAACCAATTTTGCCGTCTGGACCAGCAGGAATTGGATACGCTTTATATTTTGCGCCAGGAACGTTGTTCAGAAGATCTGGGAAAGGCCATGCTGGAAGCCAGTTTGGTCCAAAAATAATTCCCGCTTCGCCTTTAGTAAACAATTCCGAGCCCGTTGATTCATCAAGCAATGCTGAATCTTGTGAAATGTAGCCTTTGTCTAACCATTCTTTTAATTTTGTTAATGCATCTTTAGCTGCTGGATTGATCGAACCATGTGCCAAAGATCCATCCGCTGCTTGATTCCATTGACCAGGCATTGTGCCATAAGCACCAAACACGAAGCCGATATCAGTCATCCAGTTAGCGAAGCCATTTTTGAAGCCCGTTGCAAGGCCAATTGTATCTGCTTTGCTGTCTCCATCTGGATCATTCTTAACGAATGCTTCCATAACCGTTTCCATTTCTGCAAGCGTTGTTGGAGCCTTAAGGTTAAGCTTTGTCAGCCAATCCTCACGAATCCACATGACATGATCAGCGTTGTAGGCATAATCTAGAATAGGCAAGGCCATTTTGTCAGCGCCCCGGCTAATTGGCAGCCAGATGGTTGGATCAAGATCAAGGCCTGCTTTGTAAGTATCGTTCGCGTATTTGTCGACCAAATCGCCTACCGGCATAAATTGACCGGAGTCGATCAACATATTAACCGTTTCCATATCTCCGCGGTAAGTGACAACATCCGGCATTTCCTCACCTGATGACAGCATAAGGCGAAGCTTTGTTTTGTATGCATCATTCGTATTCGTTACAACCCAGTTGTATTTAATGTCAATGCCAAGTCTTTCTTTGATAAGACGAGTATGAACATTATCCTCAATGGACTCGCCTTCTTTGAAGATTGAACCATTTTGGTTAAGACCCCAAACTGTCGTTAACGTAATTGGTGTCGTATACTTGCCATCCGCAAAGCCTTCAGTGCTTCCTTCTTCAACCTTGGCTGGTTCGTTGCTCGCTTTGTTTGTTGCTGACGGACTGTTAGTCCCCTTGTTCGTGTTGTTTCCAGAACAAGCTGCGATTGCGAGCATAAATGATAGTACCAATAAGACCGAAAGCGACTTCTTCATGCCTTTACCCCCGTAAGTTAATTTTTGTTATTATTAACGATATTTGTAATATCGCTTGTTACCAATATACAGCTCGCTTTACAGCTCCGAAAGACCATAATTTTGTTATTGATGCCTTTTTCTTGCACTATTCTTTGACAGCCCCCATGATGATGCCTTTCACGAAATATCGCTGTAAAAAGGGGTATACAAGCAGTATCGGCAACGTACCAATGAAGATTTGCGCGGATTTAACGGTACGCTGCGAGATATGCTTAAGCTCGTTGACATCGGGATTTATTTTATTAAAATCCTGCTGTACAATGATCGTTTGCAAAAAGGTTGCTAATGGATATTTTCTATAATCTGTAATATATAACAATCCATCAAACCATGAATTCCAATGTGTAACCATGGTAAACAATGAAATCGTAGCTAAAGCCGGCATTGAAATGGGTAAAAATATACTCCAAAGCGTTCGGAACTGTCCTGCTCCATCCATGAGCGAAGCTTCCTCCAGCTCCTTCGGTACTGCCCGGAAAAAGTTCATTAGAAGCACCATATTAAATACGTTGATCGCCCCTGGCAGAATAAGCGCCCAAATCGAGTTCATTAAATCCAAGTTGCGAATAAGCATGTACGAAGGAACAATACCACCACTGAACAACATCGTAAAGAGAAAATACCACGTATAGACCGAACGGCTCTTAAATGTCCGTCCATCTTTGGATAATGCATAACCCGCTAGAATCATCAAAGTCATGCCGACGAGCGTGCCGAGCGCCGTACGCTTAAAACCTACAAAAAGAGCATTGTGAAAATTATCGTTATTCAGCGTTTTGGAATAGGCTTCAAAGTTGAAGCCGATCGGCCATAGCTTGACCAGATTCGCGTTGGCTGGCGAGCTGGCGCTTAAGCTTACAGCTAGAATATGAACGAGCGGAATAATACAAGAAATACAAATGATCGCGAGCAAAATATAGTTAAATACTGAAAAAGCTTTATAACCTGTTGTTTTGTGATACATGCTTTTTCTCGCCCCTCTCTTTCCTAGAAAATTCGATAACCTGCGTATTTGTATGCCATTCGGTAAGAGAAGACGATCATGATCAAACCGATTAGTGATTTAAACAAACCAACAGCTGTTCCAAAGCTGTATTGACCATTCAATATCGCTGTCCGATAGACGAACGTATCGATAATGTCTCCCTTATCGTATACAAGCGAATTGTATAGATTGAAAATTTGATCGAAGCCCCCGTTCAAAATATTGCCGAGGGACAACGTGCCTACGACAACTGCGATTGGAATCATCGACGGAACCGTGATGTGCAGCGTCTGCTTCCAGCGCGTGGCGCCATCCACCTCAGCCGCTTCGTACAATGAAGGATTTACACCCGCCAATGCCGCAAGAAACACGATGGTGTTAAAACCGAAGTTTTGCCAAATATCGCTTACGATAACGGTAAAACGGAACCAATCCCCGTTCCCAAGCCAAAATACGGAATCTATGCCGAGACTGTTGAGCATCTGATTCACGATTCCTTTACTGCCCAGCATGTCAGTAAGGATCGCACCTAAAATTACCCATGATATAAAATGCGGCAAGTACACCAAAGTTTGTACCACTCGCTTGAACAGCATTTTTCGAACCTCATTAAGCAGAATCGCGAACGTGAACGGCACGATTAAGCCAAAAACGATCTTTAAGCCCGAAATGATTAACGTGTTCCAAATGACCTGTTTGCTGTCTGGATACTCAAACATAAAGCGGAAGTGCTCCAGTCCAACAAGCTTCGAATGAAACATGCCGTTATAAGGTTTAAAATCCTGAAAGGCCATAATTAACCCGCTCATTGGTACATAAGCAAATATAAAGGTAACAATAGCCGCCGGAAGCAGCATGAGATGCAAGGGCCAAGTACGGCTAAATAGTTCTCTCGCTCTTTTATCCTTTTGTTGTCTTTGTTCTGGTTCTTGCTGCAGCGGTTTGTTTAGCGCACTTTCCACTGTTCTGCCCCTTTCCAAACAAAATTTGATTTGAGTTTTTTCATCTCTCCTGTATGATTAATTTTACCAGCAGTCTCTCCTGTTCTATAGACCACGATCTTTGGAAGCATGCCATTTTGTTTACTTATGTATCATTATTTTCATAAAAAGAGAGGACTCCAGCATGCGTTTAAGAGAAAACACATTTGCCAAAATGATTACATTGATCGTCCTTTTGCTTATCCCGATCATTATTTTGTATACGCTTTCTATACGGACAAGCATCGGAGTTATCACGGAAGAAATGAAATCGTTGAAGCAGAAGGACATTACATTTCTAGCGAGCGAGGTTGATAAAAGCGTAACAACGCTTTCGACGCTTGGCTTTCTGCTCAGCGAAGATATCCATATCCAGCAGCTGCAAAATTTACATTTAATTGAAAGCACATACCAGCGAAACGATGAGAAGCTGCGCATTCTCGAGAGGCTTCGCCTGCTCAATGTCGCACAGCGCTGGGATACGCAATACAGCATTACAGCGCCGGCAAGCAAGCAGCTCGTCTCAACAAATACGTATCTCTCGTATGATCTCGAATCGATCAAAAAAATATTGACCCCGACCTGGAAGTACGAGGAAATGACGATTCAAAACATAAAGCAAAATCGTTTCGTACGCCATATCGTCAAGCCAAAAAGCAAAATCACAGATATAGAGAAAGCCGGTATCATCGTTGAGATTTCTTTTCCAGAGGAGCATCTCATTAAAGATTTGGATACGTTCAAGCTGGCAGGCAAAGGCGATCCGTTTCTTGTCCATTCCGATGGGCGCATGATAAAAAATAAAACGGCCGATAAAGAAATGACCAAGAGCATTCAAGCGCTGCTCAAAAAAATGACCGTCCCAGAAGCGTCCAATCAAATTATGACGATAAATGGGGATGATTTTCTCGTCACCTCTGCGCATGTAAAAACGTTGGATTGGTATTTGATTGACTACGTACCGCTTGCAAATGTTTTGAAACCTATCGTCAAAAGCCAAAATTTATTTTACGGCTCCGTCGGTTTGCTGCTCATTATGAGCTTGCTCGCAGGTTATTTGCTTTATCGAAATGTACAGCGCCCAATCGGTTTGCTTATTCGGAGTGTGAAACGGCTGCAGGAAGGCAACTATTCCGCAAGAATAACGGTAAACCCCAAAAATGAATTTACTTATTTATTTCAAAGATTTAACGATATGGCTGCGAATACGGAACAGCTTATTCAGAAGGTTTATGTGGAGGAGCTTCGCAGGCGTGAAGCCAATGTAAAGCAGCTGCAATCCCAGATTAATCCGCATTTTTTATACAATTGTTTCGCGCTCATACGCAGCCTCGCTAGGCTGGATAAAAAGGAATCTGTCATGCGGCTTGCCATGCACTTGTCTACCTATTATCGCTATACGACAAGGGTCGAGAAGCTGACCGCAACGCTGAGGGAAGAGCTGCAGCTTGTTGAGAGCTATTTGGAAATTCAACAATTTCATATCCAGCACCTGTCCTATCGCATCGAGGTGCCTGATTCGATGCTTGGTGCTCAGATTCCGCGTCTGCTCCTGCAGCCTGTCGTTGAAAACGCGGTGCTGCACGGGATTGAACGATTTGACGGTGATGGGCTCATCACCATTTCCGGTGAAAGCAATGATCGCTATCACACGATTATTGTAGAAGATAACGGGATGGGGATGACGGACGAAGCCCTTCGAAAGCTGGAGAAAAAAATTATCAATCCGCCTGATGATACGAGCGGCTGCGCGCTGTGGAATATTAGGCAGCGGATGCTGTTCCAATTTGGTTCTGAGGCATCAATCAGCTTCCGAATTCGCGAAGAAGGCGGCGTTGCTGTGTACCTGTCTTGGCCGCATGAAAACTATGCCAACTAGATGAATGAATAGGAGCTGTTCACCATGTATCAACTTTTAATTGTCGATGACCAGCCTGATCTCGTAGAGGATTTAGCCAGTAATTTACCATGGAGCTCAGTTGGCATTGATTCCGTCTATCAGGCACACTCTGGGCGGGAAGCACTTGAAATTATGCAGGCTACGCCTATTGATATCGTCATTACAGATATTCATATGCCCGGCCTCTCCGGCCTTGATTTAATCGAGCAAATCAAAGCATCATGGAGCAATGTGAAATGTATTTTATTGTCCGGCTATAATGATTTTGAGTATGCCCAAAAAGCACTTCAGTTCCAAGCAAGCGACTATTTGCTCAAGCCTGCTGAAGACGAAGAGCTGCTGCAAGCCGTTCGGAAAGCAGCTTCCCAGCTGGAAGAGCATTGGAAGGAGGTCAGCTCGCATCAAAGCGCGCTAACCTCTTTGAAAGAAAATGTCCCTATTTTACGAAATCATCTTCTGCTCTCACTTCTGAAGGGACAGGCCTACAGCGACGAAAAATTAAAAGAAAAGCTCGACATTCTGAACCTCGCTTTTCATCCAAAAGAGCCATATTGTATGATGCTAATGCGGATGGAGGACTACTTCTATGAGCAAAGCGAACGTGACAGCTCGCTGCTTGAATACGCCGTGTGCAACATCGCGGAGGAAATATTTACAGAGGAATATAGGTTATGGCATACGAAGGACGAGCATGGCTACTTTGTATTTCTCATTATGGGCAAAGAAAATCAACGCCAAGAGCAAGCTTCCATGCTGCATCTCATTGAGCAAAAAGCAGCACAGCTTCAGCATTATGTGAAATTGTATTTAAAGGGGACCGTATCGTTAGTCATTACGAAGCAGGATGTATTTCCGCTTGAGCTTCGTGAAACCTATGATTTCTCTCTTATCAACTTTAGACAGCGCATTGGCAGTGAACGCGGATTTCTCCTCACACTGACAGAGGAATCACAGCAAGGAGAAGCGAATTCCCTCTCTCATTTATACAATCCGCCGCTGCTTATTCATTTGCTTGAGGCAGGACAATGGGACGCGATCGAGGAGAAACTAAATCTTGCGTTTGAGGAGCTGGAGCTTAAATGGGGCGAGTCGCATGAGCATATTTTGGAAACCTATTTCATGATTGCAAGCTCGTTAAGTTTCTCCATTCATAAAAACAAGCTGTGGATGTCCGACATTATGGGATCTGAGTTCAATCAACTGCTTAGCGGTCCCCACTTTCATACGATTAAGCAGCTTCGCACTTGGACGTCTGGCATACTTGATAACTATAGAAGCCATATGACTAGCAAAGTACAGCATTCTCGTTCCAGTACGATTCAGAAGGTTCAAGAATATGTTTCAAGCCATTTAGAAGACGCTTCACTGCAATCGATTGCTTCCCATGTATTTCTGAATCCGTCCTACTTGTCAAAAATATATAAGCTGGAAACCGGCGAAGGCATAAGCGACTACTTATCCAGATTGAAAATGGAGACGGCAGCGCATATGCTTCGCACGACAACAGACAAAATTTACGAGATAGCAGCTAAAGTCGGTTATTTGAAAACGAGTTATTTCATAAAGGTGTTCAAAGATCGATACGGCATTACCCCGCAGGAATTCCGTGATCGTTAAGCGGTGATCGCAAAATAATTATAAAAGCCATCTTTTTCAGTAAAAAAGATTCGAGCTTGACGCTCCAAATATACCAAATGCGCAAGTGTCTCCGACATTGCAAATCTCAGCTGATGCGCATTCCCGTTCAGACGATTGCCGAATAGAGCCTCGCACATGCCATAGGCAGTGCGGGGCTCTTCTTCGAGCATCCGAACCATTTTGTCTAACCTCCGTATATGATGCTGCTGCAGCTCCAATATCCTGCCATGGAAATCGGTAAAAGGATCCCGATGTCCTGGAAAAGCCAATTGAACCTCATAATGAGCAAGCTCCTGCAAGCTGCCCAGAAATGCTTCCAATGGATCGCCATCCTCACCGGGCACTATGCTCACATTCGGGGTAATATGAGGCATCACCTGATCTCCGCATACCATCCATTTGCGTTCTTTCTGATAGAAACATAGCTGACCATTTGCATGACCAGGCGCGTCAATTAGAAGCCAGCTCATTCCGCCAATTATGATTTGATCTCCCGCTTCGATATAGGTTACCTCTGGTTGAGGGGATACCATCTCCACAAAGGTTTCAAGATTTTGCGCAATAGCCTCTCTATGCTGAATCGGCATACCATGCTTCGCATATAGAGCCTGCAGCTGCTCGCCGAACTCACTTTTTTCTCCCCACAGCCTAATCGCATAGTCATGTGCCCTGCGTGAAATAAATACAGGCGCCCCGCTTCTCTCTTGCACATAACCAGCGAGGCCATAATGATCGGGATGCTGATGCGTCAAAATGATTCTTGTAACATTGCTCCACTCCAGGTTATGATGCTGCAAGACTTTATCCCATACCTGAATGGCTTCGTCCGTTCGCAGTCCCGGATCAATGAGCGTATATCCCTGTTCTTCGGGTATAAGATAGCTATTAACCCACTTGAGGGAAAAGGGAACCGGGACCTTTACCTGCAGCCATCCTTCCTGCCACGAAACCGTATGTAAAGACTCCTGTTCATTTGAAGACGGCATGCTGCTTGAATCCTTGTTTTCAAATATCATCTTTTAGCTCTCCCTGTCATAATCATTCGCGGAGAAGCCTCTGGATCGTATTTCGAACCATCGTAATTGCCGTACAGCTTGTCTATCCTAAGACTGCAAGCATCTAGATTGTTTTCGAACCAGTCTAGGTTGTACAGCCTTACCTGTTCTAAATACTGTCTTGGCTTCTCTTCTTTTTCCGGATTGAAGATTGAAATGCCCTTCTGCACCCAACCATTTGCAATGGATCTTGCCTCTTGTATAAGCAGACCTGTCTCCTCATCGATACGTTCCGATCGGGGCACCAAGGTTTGAGCCACATAAATAGGATTAAGGAAATCGATTAAAAAACAACCGTCTGTACGCAGCACTCTCCGAATATGCCGAAGCACGCTCACATTATCTTCCTCTGCTGTGAAATAGCCAAATGAGGTAAATAAATTGACAGTCGCGTCAAAACGCTCCGCCTCAAACGGCAGCTCCCGCATATCCCCTTTAACCCATTCAACAAGTCCATCTTCATCATGACGATGAGCTTCATCAAGCAATGCAGTCGATAAATCCATACCTGTAACGGTGTAGCCAAGATTTGCTAAAGCGAGTGAATGCCTTCCCATTCCACAGCCTATATCAAGTACATGAGAACCTTCCGCCAGCTCTAGCCAAGCGATCATTTTGGAAGCTTCTTTATTTGCATTTTCCCAATCGCGATGTTTGTAGACAAGCATATAATCGGAGCCGAAGCTCTGTTCGTACCATGGTTTCATATTAATGCTCTCCTTCATCATGGTCATGCGAATTGCTTGCGAATGATGATCACTTTATTGTACTTGAATTCCAACTTACTGGCAAAATCGAATCAAATAAGGATAGTTTTCAAATTATACGTGCAAACTATGGAAGCTTATCCAGATCTTTTTGCAACTCAGCATCATTTGAAGGGAGGAACCGGCATGAATGAACGTATTCGTTTATTATTTGCAGAAGCCATCGATATCAAATTGGAAAATTTGAAAAATAGCGAAATGAGTATCGAAGTCGCCTATATCGAACCGTTATGCGAAGAGAAAAAAATAAGCGATTTCATTATCGTCCCTTTTATAAAAGAGGAATATTCGTTTCAAGCTCAGCTGGATACAAATCCCGATTATGRAATACTGGAAGATGTCGCTATGTGGCAAAGTCTTCTTCTGCGCGGGCATGTCCTGATTCAAGCAAATGAAGTCGTCTATTCATTCAAAGCTGAACGTGTCATCTGTATTGAGAATTCACAAACACAAGTGGAAAGTGCTATTCAGGGCCCTCAGATCGCATTAAGCGAAAATATAAATATATCACTCAATCTGATCCGCGGCATGTACCCTTCCCCCGATCTTTCGGTAGAAGAGCATACAATTGGAACATTGTCCCAAACACCCGTGTTCGCCTTATTTGATCAGAGACGTGTAGATCCTACCGTACTTGATAATGTACGTACAAAGTTAACAACGATTAACGTGGAAATGCTTCAATCCGCTGGTGAGCTTGAGAAGCTGTTAGTCGGCAATCGCAAGCATTTGTTTCCAACTATTCTTATTACAGAACGTCCTGACCGCATTACCAGTGCGATTTCCAAAGGGAAAATAATCATTCTCGTAAAGGGAAACATGTTCGCTCTTATTTTGCCGTCCACTTTTTTTGATTTCATGCACGCAGTAGAGGATGATTACGACTCCTATTGGATGACTCGTTTTCTTATCTTCCTTCGTTACACTTCAACTTTGCTCACAATCACTTTGCCTGCTCTCTATATTTCCGTTGTCTCCTATAATCCAGAGCTGTTTCGCGTGCAGCTTGCTTTCTCCATTGCAGGCAGCCGTTCTGCTGTTCCTTATCCATCGTTCATAGAAGTATTTATTATGCTCTTTATGATCGAAACACTAATCGAGGCAAGCATTCGCTTGCCCAGGTACATCGGCTCCACGGCTACAACCGTTGGAGGACTTATTCTAGGACAAGCCGCTCAGCAAGCTGGTCTCGTAAGCAGCATTATGATTATCGTAACGTCAGTCGTAGCTATTTCGAATTTCGTTATTCCTGTCAATTCGCTGTCATTTGCTGTCCGTTTTTTAAAGTATCCGCTAATCGGAATCTCTATTTTCTTTGGCATCACTGGAGTAGCCGTTGGTTTGTTTATCTATATCACTTATTTATGCAGCCTAAGAAGCTTTGGCAAGCCATATATGCGTATTTTCGGAAAACTAAGGCCGTTAGAAGGCGATGTGGGGCAGGTGAAGATTAAATGAACCGTTATTTCTATTACAACTTTATACTCGTGAGTTTCATTAATCTATTGCTGTATGTCCCACATATCCTTATTCAATATCGCTATACCGGTGCCGTATCTTCTATTGTGGTCGGGATTGTTATTGGTACGATACTCGTCTATATGTATACAAGTGCAATGGCTCGTTATCCGGGAAAAGGATTGCCTGAGATATTAAAGCTACATTCTCCGCAATGGCTCGTTACGGTCTCCATGTTATTTTTTTCAGTTATGTGGTGGTTTGCAACGACTATCGTTGTTGTTGCCTACGCCATTCTTATTAATCGTTTTTTCAATCCAGACGCGGATGCGAATATTATTCTAGCCATGCTCGTCATTGCCTGCGGTTATGCTGCCACACGTTCAACCCTCTCAGTAATGTTCATCGTTGAAATCGGCATGATCGTAAATGCTCCAATCATCATCTTTATATTGTTTAAAGCCGTACGAAGCAATCAGCTTAATTGGGATGCGATTCATGTCGTAGCCAACTACATAACGGAAATGCCTACATTGACCTGCATTGCAGCCTCTACGTTCATTTTTACCGGTTATATTAATCTTTCATTGTTCAATCGGCTATTTCCACCAAATTTCCGTTTTAAATTCCGCTTTATCTATCCGATAGCCGGCGCTGTTATTTTATTGATTACATTTTTTGTGCCCATTGGTTTTCATGGAACGGAAGGCGTAAACCAATACATTTACATATGGAGCCAGACCGCTGATTCCCTGCTTATGCAATACGGCTTTATTGAACGTGTGTTGTTTCTTTTTCTAATCGTTTTTTTGAACCTAACTCTCGTTTATACGATGTCCGGCTGGCATCAGGCGATGGAGTTTGTGAAATCTTGTTTTCCAAGCTATAGGCCGGAGTTTGATAGTCTCAAAACACCGATGTCCAACTATGTCATCGTCGGCATTTTTGCATTGCTCTCCATCCTATATCTCATGCTGACGAACGAAAAGATGAACATGATCATTACTACCTATTGGCTCATTGTCCGATTTTTCGTGGAAATATTAATCGTCGTTTGGGTGTTCGTGCTTAGCAAAAGGAGGTCCAAAGCCGTATGAGCATCACCTTTCGAGTCTTTTTGTTAATCCTCTCTCTTGGTTTGCTTGGCGGCTGCGGGTTCAAGGATATCGACAAACGATTCTTCGTGGTCGCTCTTGGCATAGATGCTTCAGATAATGAGAAAAAACCGTTTCGTCTTTCCCTGCTGCTTGCTGTTCCGTCTCCAAAGATCGAGCCTGGCGCATCGAAAACGCAGATCGAGACCATTGATACAGAAACCGTCGCAGAAGGCATTCGAATGTTGAAATCCTACGTCGACAAGGAGCTGGATTTCGGGCATTGCAAAGTGTTTCTCATTGGTGAGAAGATTGCCCGCCAAAACTATACGGAAATATTGCAATGGATGTCGCGGAGAAGAGATATCCAAAGTGTCGCCGATATTGCTATCGGGAAACCGGACGCGGAATCACTGCTGAAAATAAAGCCTGTGTCCGAGCGTTATCCGGGCAACACGCTTTTTTTAAGCTTTGGAGCTGACGGAACCGAGTCATCCTATACTTACGTAGAAACGTTATCAGACTTCGCTAGGCGTGCTTCCGAGGAAGGACTCGATCCGCTGATGCCTGTTATTACAAAGGATGGTAAAAAGAGCTTCGTCATCAACCGAACAGCGCTGCTGGACAAAACAAAGGTCAAGCTTATATTGTCTCCAGCTGAATCGCAGCTTTACAATCAGCTCGCGGAAGATTTCACCAAATCTTCGATGCATGGCATGTTTGAAGGCTTGGATTTAGTCGTTGCGATTACGGATATGCACTCAAATTTCCGACTCGGTAAGCAAAACGGCCAAGACACGATCACGCTTGATGTGAAGATCAGGGTCGTATTTGAGGAAGCGCCAAAAGGCATATATGAAGATCAGTGGCAGCCCATTGAGCAAAATTTAAATAAGGAATATGCTGAATCTTGCCTCGCGCTTCTCAAAAAAATCCAAAAAGCAAATGTAGATCCCATAGGTTTCGGACTGCGCTATCGAGCTACCCATCCTGGTAAGGAGGCTTGGCAGCAGTGGCAGTCCATCTACCCTAACGTTAAATTTATCGTAAATGCCAATATAAAAATTGAAGGAACAGGCATTATCAAATAGGGTTAGCACCAAAAACAAAAGAGGTGAGCCAGAAGCTTGTTGCTTCTGGCTCACCTCGAATGATATTTAACTATTATTTTAGGATCAATCGGTTTGTTTGACGCAGCTCATTAACCGTACCAACGCCAATGCCAAACATCGCCGTACGCATTTCAAACTCAATGCGTTCGAATTGCTGCAGCAATTGCTCCTGCGAAATTTCCTTGCTGCTGCTAGCCGCTTGCGGCAGCAATACGCGTCCAAAGCCAGCAAGATTTGCGCCTAGCGCAATTGCTTTCGCAGCATCAACACCCGTACGCAAACCTCCGCTTGCAATAATATTAGCCTCGGGAAGCGCAGCGCGAATTTCTGTCACACTCTCAGCAGTCGGTATGCCCCAATCCGCGAATGCTTCAGCAGCTTGCCTTCTTAGATCATCGGTGGAGCGAAACTTCTCGACTTGGCTCCATGAAGTTCCACCCGCTCCAGCAGCGTCAATAAAGGAAACGCCTGCACCCACAAGCGCTGCTGCTGTTTCCGCATCAATGCCCCAGCCCACTTCTTTTACTCCAACCGGTACATTAAGCGACCTGCAAACCTGCTCAATCGAAACCAATAAATTGCGGAAATCGGTATCTCCTTCGGGTTGAAACACCTCTTGCATGCTGTTGAGATGCAGGACTAACGCATCCGCTTCAGCAATGTCTACAGCTCTGCGGCATGATTCTACACCAAAACCATAATTCAACTGAACCGCACCAATGTTAGCAATAACCGGTACGGTAGGCGCATCTTTCCGTATGGAGAACGAAGCTGCGAGCTGTTCGTTTTCTATTGCGGCGCGCATGGAGCCTAGCCCAATCGCCCAGCCCCTCGTTTCTGCCACAACCGCCAATCGACGATTAATAGCCCCTGCTTCATCCGTTCCTCCAGTCATGGAGCTAACGAGCAGTGGGGCTCCAAGCTTTTTGCCGAACCAATCTGTATTTAGGCTTACTTCAGCGAAGGAAAGCTCAGGCAGTGCATTATGCTTAAAGCGGTACCGCCCCAAGCCCGTTTCAATGCCAACGCTGTTTACTTGCTCCTGCAAGCAAATACGTATATGTTCTCCTTTACGCTTTGCAGTTGCTGCTTGCTGATCTACTGACATGCTTGTTCCTCCCAAGCTTAAACGGCCAACGCCTTTTATAGCAGCGCCGCTCACGTTTC
Organism: Paenibacillus sp. 01T424; assembly: GCF_056398745.1. NCBI lineage: Bacteria > Bacillati > Bacillota > Bacilli > Caryophanales > Paenibacillaceae > Paenibacillus > Paenibacillus sp. 01T424. Next base: position 21,943 of record NZ_JBFTPZ010000020.1, read on the forward strand.
GCTTCTCTATCTTCTATTCCTGCGTATTCAACTTGTGAATTTCCTCATCAATAAGCTGAACATATATGTATCCATTAGGCCTGCTTGCACTTTACACTTCATAACCTTTTCAGCGTAGTAACTATGTACTAGTTTAGCACATTTTTTTGATTCACGCTCTCAACTCCACGACATTGACACATAAGCTGATCCGTCCATTCTGATGCATGCGCTCTGGCGTCTAGAATAGTTCTTCTAATAAATGTGGCATTATAAAGAGACTAACCCCAATCCTAAAAATATGAGCCTGACCGATGAGTTAGAAGCGACGGCTAGCTCAGTAGATAAATGATTTTTACAATCATTTATTTGAATTTTACAATCATTTTATCTTGTTAAACCGTCGAAATTCATATAAAATATAACTAACAAAAGCCTTATAGGGGGACTAAACATGGAAATGATTATATTTGATACACAACAGGAATTAGATGCTTATGCTGCGGAATTATTTGTAGGTATCGTTAAAGAGAAACCAGATGCAGTACTAGGCCTTGCAACAGGATCGACACCCATCGGAATTTATGACAAAATAGTAGAACTGCATAAACAAAACAACGTTAGCTTTAAAGATGTGACAACGTTCAATTTGGATGAATATGTCGGAATCAAGCCTGATAACGACCAAAGCTACGCCTACTACATGAAGCAGCATCTGTTCTCGCACATCGATATTCCCGAGAACCAAATCCATTTGCCAAATGGCATGGCTTCGGATGTTGAGCTGGAATCGAATGCTTACGATGCAATGCTAGAAGCAAGACCAGTAGATATTCAATTGCTTGGTCTAGGCCACAACGGTCATATTGGATTCAATGAGCCTGATGTTAATCTTTCTGGCGGCACTCACGTTGTTAAATTAAAAGAGGAAACGCGTGAAGCAAATGCTCGTTTCTTCGATTCTATGGATGAAGTACCTGAGTATGCAATTACGATGGGTGTTGGCTCTATTTTAAAAGCTAATACGATCGTGCTGGCTGTTCGTGGTGCTGACAAAGCAGAAATTGTAAAAGAAGCATTGACTGGTCCAATTACGACTAACGTACCGGCTTCATTGCTGCAAACTCATGCGCGCGTCATTGTTCTACTAGACCGCGAGGCGGGAAGGATGTTAAGTTAAATGACCCTAAACTCTGCAAACTGGTTCATCCACAACGTAAATATCGTGCTTGAAGATGGGATAGTTAACGGCAGTGTTTTTGTACAAGATGGGAAAATTGCAAAAATTATTGCCCAAGATGACAACGAGGCAGCAAATGAGGCTTCAGATGCACAGTTGTCTATAGACGGAAAGGGAGGCTGGCTGCTTCCTGGTTTTATTGATGTGCATGTTCACGGTGGATTTGGTGCGGATTTTATGGATGCCAGCCGTGAAAGCTTTGACACCATTACTAAATTCCATGCCTCACAAGGTACGACAGGCATGCTTGCTACAACGATGACTGCTCCTAAGGAAGCAATTGAAGACGTATTGCATGCCGTTGCAGATTACCGCAGCAGTGAAATGCCTTACGCAGCCTTGTATGGCGTACATTTGGAAGGCCCGTTCATAAGCGAGGCATGGCCAGGCGCTCAAAACCCAGCTTATATTAAAACACCTCAGCTGGAATGGATGCAGCAATGGCATGCCAAGTGGCCCGATCTTCTCCGTCAGCTTACACTGGCTCCTGAGAAAAGCGGTGCGATTGAGACCATCGCTTGGCTTGCTGAGCAAGGGATCGTCACAGCCTGCGGGCATACGGATGCTGTCTATGATGAAGTGATCGCTGCTGCTGATGCTGGCCTTACGCAGGCTGTTCATACCTATAATGCAATGCGTGGTCTGCATCACCGTGAGCCCGGAACGCTAGGAGCTGTATTGACCGATGACCGAATTGTGGCCGAGCTCATAGCCGATGGTATTCACGTGCATCCTGCTGCAATTCGTTTGGTGCTCGCTGCTAAACCTTTAGATAAGGTTATACTGATCACAGATGCGATGGCAGCAGCAGGCATGCCGGAAGGCGAATATAGTCTCGGAGGCTTAGCCGTCATCGTAAAAAACGGCGAAGCAAGATTAAAAGATGGCAACGCCCTAGCAGGCAGCTGTTTAACGATGATTGGTGCCGTACGCTTTATCCATGAGCATACCAACCTATCGCTTTCTGAAATTAGTCGGTTGGCTAGTGGCAATGCAGCAAAACAGCTTGGCATCAGCGACCGTACAGGTACAATTACGAGCGGCAAACAAGCTGATCTTGTATGGATTGACTCGCAAATGCAGGTTCAACAGACTTGGGCGCAAGGCCGTTCCATATACGAGGCTRAACAAGCGTAAAAAAAGCAAGAGGTTCCGTGCTCAAAGGTTAGATAACCTTTGAACACGGAACCTCTTTTTAATATTTGTTAATCCGTCACGTATACGGAAATACCGTGCTGCTTCATTTCAGCTGCAAGCTCATCAGTGAGCGGAACATCCGTAATGACGCCTTTCAGCTCGGATAAGGATGCAATGGAAAATAACGAGGTGCGATCTGTCTTCGTATGATCGAATACGGCATATGCCGCTTGTGAACGCTTAATGAGTGCTTTAGCAATTTGCGCTTCTTGCTCGGAGTAGGTCGTGATGCCGCCAGCAGCAGATATACCATCAACACCGATAAACATCTTTCCGATATGCAAATGAGCGACCATTCCCTCACCTAGAGGACCGCACAGCTCAAAGCTGTTATGGCGCATAATGCCGCCGGTAACGACAACCTGAATATCGCTGCCTGCCAGCTCCATCGCGATATTAACCGCATTGGTTACTACCGTGATGCCTCGCCTCGATTTGATCATCTTAGCAATAAGGAAATTTGTTGTACCGCCAGAGAGACCAATCACATCGCCTTCCAAAATTAAAGAAGCAGCTAATTCCGCGATATGCTCTTTCTCTAGAATCGACAAACCTTCCTTCTCCGCAAAAGGCAAATCCCTAACTGAATTCATTCCATCGTACATCGCACCGCCAATTGTCCGAATAACCGGATAATCAGCTTCCATTTGCTCAAGATCTCTTCGAGCCGTCGCCTCAGAGCAGCCGAAGCGCTCAACCATTTCCAAAATCGTCACCCTGCCCTGCTGCTTCAAAAGCTGCAGAATAGCTTCACGGCGACGCTGACCCTTGTTACCGATCAATTCAGCCATTGTCAGCGCTCCACCCAAGCCTTGGCGGACATCCGCTGTTGGACGACACTCCATTCCGGCAAAGCTTCCCAGTCGCCACGCATTTGAACGACTAATGATCCATTAATACTTGCAAGGCGTACTGCTTCTACAGGGGATAAGCCCTTCATAATTCCTGCCAAGAAACCAGCGCAAAAGCCGTCACCCGCGCCTACAGTATCAACAACCTGCTCAGCCGGATAAAAAGGCAAGCTTTCTTCCTGCCCTTTGTTTAGAACAATCGTCGTGTCGCCTCTGCCTTTAATGATCGACACCGCTTTTAATTGATTTAGCTGGCCTTTAATATGCTCATAATCGTCTGTTTCGTACAATAGCTTAAGCTCGTCCCATCCTGGCAAAAAGTAATCCGCATCTGCTGCAAGCGGCAGCAGTGCTGCACGAGCTTCTTCGATTGACCACAGCTTAAGCCGCAGGTTCGGGTCAAAGCTGACAAGCACCCCAGCTTCCTTCGCAATATCGATAGCGCGACGAACCGTCTTGCGGCAATCCTCGCTAAGTGCAGCTGTGATACCGGTTACATGAAGCAGTTTAGCACCGCGAATATAATTCTCGTCAAGATGCTCAGGCAGCATCCGACTAGCTGCCGAATGCTTTCTGAAATAATGAACGGCTGTTCTACCTGCTACATGCTCACGAAACATCATGCCCGTAGGAGCTTCCGAGCTAAGCTGCGCACGAGATACGTCTACACCCTCGCCCCGCAGCGTCTTCAAAATAATTTTGCCAAACGGATCGTCGCCGAGAGCGCCAAACCATCCAACAGAGGAGCCTAGACGTGCAAGTCCTATTGCGACATTGCTTTCCGCTCCGCCAAAGCTTTGTTCCAGCGTAGCGGCGCGTTCGATTGACTTATGCTCCTCTGGCATAAACAAAGCCATTGATTCGCCAAACGTAACAATTTGCGGCGATGATTCTAACACGTAAAAATCCCCCTATAGCGTTATATAATCGGCGTTATCCATATTAGCTTTAKATCATCGGAAACTTCATGAAGTAGATAATAGCGATATATAGCACCAATACGATGATGCTCATCACGCGTGCTTTGTTAATGTGTGCAGTTGCGCTTTTGCCTTCTTGAATGGAAGCTACTACAAGCTTAAGCGGCTTGGAAATAATTCCGCCTAGTGCCGCAATTGCCAGGAACAGCAAAATAATAATGACCATCCATGCCACCTTGTAATCCGCTTGCGACATCAAATATCCACCTGTTAGCAGCTGCAAAACTAGAAAATATTGCGCAATTCGGTTTGCCGAACGCAGGCCGTCAGCTAATCCGCCTTGTCCAACTCCGGCAAGCTTAGTAGCTCTACCTAGCATGATTGGAAGAACGATATAGAAGCCCATACCTACTGCACCAATCACGTGCAAAAATAACATTACTTTAAACATTTTAACTCCTCCTGTTTTGGTGAAGCGTAATCATCCATTCATTGATTCGCAATTGCCAAAATTAATTCTATAAATAGTTTATCAGAAACGAGATTTTTTTCAAATGACTATGCTCCTGAACCGAGGTTTTATACCCTTTTTTGTTGAATTAGCTCCGAAATCGTTCCCTAAATTTTCACACTTTAATTAGAAAGCTCATTTTAATCGATTTTCGGTTGGCTTTAAGCTTTAAAGCCGTATTTACTCATAACCCCATGAATTGCAAAATAAGTAACTTCCTCAGGCAACGCATCCTTTATGGGACGCAGCTTATCGATTCCTTGCTCGCCAATGGCATGGACGATCAATTGCTCATATTCTGCTGGAATGATTCTGCTCCAATCGATTTCTTCACCTTCATCTGCACACCGTATGATATGTCCTTCAACGGTTACTTTCGTTAATCCGCGTTCCTTCGCTATTTCATCAGGTTCCAGCCCACTTTGAAATAGCTCGAGCGTAGCATAGTGACTTGGCTGCTCATCATTCGTTGCTGCCTTCTTGACGACTGACGGCTCTCTAGCCGCAGTTATTATCATTCCTTCGGCTTGACCTTCGCCTCCGAATGAATGAATAATCGAGAGCAGATCTTCTCCATATTTCTCCGCCTTCGCAGCACCAATCCCCTTCACGCTAAGCAATTGATTCTCGTTTTGCGGACGAGCCATTGCGATTTCTCGCAGCGTTGCATCAAAGAACAACATAAATGGAGGCACACCCTCTGTAGCTGCCTTTTCTTTGCGCCATTGCTTGAGCGCATCGAATAGAGGTGAAGCAGCTGCTGAATCGGAAGAGGCTGCTTGCCGAACCGTTGCTCTAACTCTTTGCATAATTGGTTCGCGGCCTTCCAGTACCGGCAGTGCGCTCGCAGTTAGCGAGACGACTGGATATTGCCCTTCACTAAGCTTTAAGTATCCTTCAGCCACGAGCCAATAAAGCCAATCCGCTATCTCTTTCTCGGGCAAATGCCGCATTAAACCGTAAGTAGTCAAACGATCGAGCCCAAATTCAAGCAGCCGTTTATCACGCGATCCCTTTAGTACTTTGGCTGCCATCGTTACACCGAAACGCCCTCTCATTCGACCTACGCAGGAGAGCGCCATCTTCGCTTCCTCCGTCCGGTTAACCGGCTCGCTCTTATCGAGACAGCTGCTGCATTTCCCGCATGCCACAACATCCGTCTCTCCGAAATAATCAACGATAAACTGCTGCAAACAACGCTGTGTCCGACTATAGTTCATCATGGTATGGAGCTTAGATAGCTGAATCGATTTACGATCTGAATCCCCAGTGCCCTGTTCGATCAGAAAGCGTTGCACCTGCATATCAGCCGGTTCAAACAAGAGAATGCATTCGCTCTCCTCTCCATCACGGCCGGCACGGCCAGCTTCTTGGTAATAGGATTCAATATCGCTAGTCATTTGCCAATGCAGCACATAACGAACGTTTGGTTTATCTATGCCCATTCCAAAAGCGTTCGTTGCAACCATTACACGAATCTCATCGAATCGAAACTTCTCCTGCGTGTCAGCGCGCTCAGCATCCGACAACCCACCGTGGTATTTGCCTGCTTGAATGCCTCTGCGTGTTAATTGCTCATATACATTCTCTACTTCTTTTCTAGTTGCTGCATAGATAATGCCTGATTGATCCTTACGCCCTGATATGAAGCTCTCAAGAAACTTTTTCTTATCCACGCCTGTAACGACGGATAGAGACAAATTCGGTCTCGCAAATCCCGTTACAAAAATGCTAGGTTCACGCAGCTTGAGCATTTCTGAAATATCAAGCGCTACCTCGTTTGTAGCTGTAGCTGTAAACGCCGCAACGAGCGGCCGATCTTTCATTCGAGCAATCCAGCCTGCCAGCTGACGATAGCTGGGACGGAAGTCATGCCCCCACTGCGATACGCAGTGAGCCTCGTCTATCGCAATGAGCGGTATAGTGAGCGTCTCAGATAACGATTGGAACATCGGCGCATCAAGTCGTTCAGGCGCAACATACAGCAGCTTATATTCTCCCATCATCGCGTTTCGCATCACATCTCGATATTCAGCTGCTCCTAGCGAGCTGTTAAGAAACGCTGCAGATACCCCGACTCGCCTCAGCGCATCAACCTGATCCTTCATGAGCGAGATGAGCGGCGAAATAACAAGAGACGTTCCCGGCAAAAGCATGGATGGAATTTGATAACAAATCGATTTTCCGCCGCCGGTCGGCAAAATAGCTAGTGTATCGCGTCCATTCATAATCCCCGATATAATGTCTTCCTGTCCTTTACGGAAAAAGTTATAGCCATATACCTGTTTTAAGGCTTGTCTTGCTTGTTCGATCAACCTGTACCCCTCCCATAGTAAACCTTTTCTTTTGTACCTTGAAAATAAACAAGAGGACCCTGGCAGCATTCTGTCAGGGTCCTCCCAAACGCATTCATTTATAAAAGCAGCAATTGAGCTTGCTTGCTAGCCTGTTACTACTTGGATAACGTTGCGTACGGATTGAGCAGATTTATCAAGTGCAGCCTTCTCTTCAGCAGTCAAATCAAGCTCAAGCACCTTTTCAATGCCGTCACCGCCAATGATTGTTGGCACACCCATGAACAAGTTATTATAACCGTATTCGCCTTCAAGCAAAGCGATAACTGGAATAATACGTTTTTTGTCTTTAAGGATGGCTTCTGTCATTTGAACCAGCGAAGCTGCAGGCGCATAATACGCGCTGCCGTTGCCGAGCAGGTTTACGATTTCGCCGCCGCCAACGCGAGCGCGTTGTACGATTGCTTCAATTCGTTCTGCTGATATAAGCTTCTCAATGGGGATGCCACCAACATTTGAGTAGCGAACGAGTGGGACCATATCGTCGCCATGCCCGCCAAGCACAAAGCCGCGAACATCTTCAACGGATACATTAAGTTCTTGCGCAATAAATGTGCAATAACGAGCTGTATCAAGGACGCCTGATTGACCGATTACACGGTTTTTAGGAAATCCAAGCGTTTGGAATGCTGCATAAGTCATCGCATCCACCGGGTTGCTTAAAATAATAACATAAGCGTTAGGGCTAGTTTCTTTAATGTTTTCGCAAACGGATCTTACGATTCCAGCGTTCGTGCTAACAAGGTCGTCACGGCTCATACCTGGTTTACGAGCGATGCCTGCAGTGATGATCACAACATCAGAATCTTTTGTATCTTCGTAGTTGGCAGTACCGATAATGTTTGCATCTACTCCAAGCACCGGTGTCGCTTCAAGCATATCAAGTGCTTTACCTTTAGTTGGGTTTTCAAGCGGTGCGATATCAACAAGAACAACATCGCCTAGTTCTTTTTGAGCTAGCATAAGTGCAGTAGTAGCGCCAGTGAAACCAGCTCCTACTACAGTAATTTTTTTACGCTTAATCGCCATCTGGTGTAAACCTCCTGTAACTTTAGTTAAAGGGGAGACCCCTTTGACCCCCTGTTTTCACTTGCAACCTCCCAAGAGATGTCGAACCCACCTAAATCCTCCCTTCCAAGGGAGGACCTAAGGGGCGCTGCGCCCTCTGGACACCTGCCAATTGGACTAACGTAGGAGGGATATCGGCGCTCTTGAGCGACTGTTGAGCATGGATCGCTTTCGTCCCTTTGGGACACGCTTTACGCTTATTCGCGAAGAGAATGTGTCCCCTGCGGGACGCCATTCCCTTTGCGAACTGCTAGGAATTTTCCCCTGCGGGACGCCATTCCTCCGTGCGAAAAGCAATAGAATAAAAGATGAGGGGGGCATCTGCCCCCCTACTTTTTATAAAACTACATGTTTTTGATGATTTCGTCTGCGAATGCGGAACATTTTACTTCTGTTGCGCCTTCCATCAAGCGAGCGAAGTCATAAGTTACTGTTTTGTTGTTGATCGAAGCTTCCATACCTTTATAGATAAGGTCAGCCGCTTCTTGCCAGCCTAGGTGCTCAAGAAGCATTACGCCGGAAAGGATTACGGAACCTGGGTTAACTACGTCAAGGTCAGCATATTTCGGAGCTGTACCGTGAGTAGCTTCGAAGATTGCGTGTCCAGTCAAGTAGTTGATGTTCGCGCCCGGAGCAATACCGATACCGCCAACTTGTGCTGCAAGAGCATCGGACAAGTAGTCGCCGTTCAAGTTCAATGTAGCGATAACATCAAAGTCAGTCGGACGAGTAAGTACTTGTTGCAATGCGATATCCGCAATTGCGTCTTTAACGATTAGCTTGCCAGCTGCTTCTGCATCTTTTTGTGCTTTGTTAGCTGCGTCAGTGCCTTCTGCTTCTTTAATGCGGTCGTATTGACCCCATGTGAAAGTCTCGTTAGCGAATTCTTCTTCAGCCACTTCGTAGCCCCAGTTTTTGAACGCGCCTTCTGTGTATTTCATGATGTTGCCTTTGTGTACAAGTGTAACTGATTTTTTGCTGTGTTTGATTGCGTACTCGATCGCTGCGCGAACAAGACGTTTCGAACCTTCTTTCGATACTGGCTTAATGCCGATACCGGAAGTTTCTGGGAAGCGGATTTTGTTAGCTCCCATTTCGTTTTGCAAGAACTCGATTACTTTCTTCACTTCTGCAGAACCTTCTTGGTACTCGATGCCCGCATAGATATCTTCTGTATTTTCACGGAAAATAACCATGTCAACAAGCTCAGGACGTTTTACTGGGGAAGGTACACCAGTGAAGTAACGAACAGGACGCAAGCAAGTGTAAAGATCAAGTTCTTGACGAAGTGCAACGTTCAATGAACGAATGCCGCCGCCGATAGGCGTAGTCAATGGTCCTTTAATTGCAACGATATATTCACGGATTGCTGTCAATGTATCAGCAGGCAGCCACTCGCCGTATGTGTTGAAAGCTTTTTCGCCGGCAAATACTTCGTACCAAGCGATTTTTTTCTCGCCGTTATAAGCTTTTTCTACCGCTGCATCAAGTGCGCGTTTCGAAGCTTTCCAAATGTCGCGGCCAGTGCCGTCGCCTTCGATAAAAGGAATAATTGGGTTGTTAGGTACTTGAAGAACACCGTTGTCAATTGTAATTTGTTCGCCTTCAGTTGGAAGCGCGAATTTTTCGAACTTAGCCATGAATAAAATCCTCCTTAGAATTGTACCTGCTTTATAGCAAGTATAAATGAAATATGATGTCTTTTTTTAAAGAACAGAGAGCGTAGAGCTTATCCGCTCTCTCTATTGTAACTTAAATCACGAATTAACGCTGTTCAATCGGAATGTACTTTGCATTAACCGGACCAACATAGTCGGCACGCGGACGGATCAAGCGGTTATCTTGGTATTGCTCAAGAATATGCGCGCTCCAACCAGATACCCGGCTGATTGCAAAAATAGGCGTGAACAAGTCACGTGGAATTTCAAGCGTTGTATATACAGACGCTGAGTAGAAGTCCACGTTAGGCTTCAAGCCTTTTTGTCCAGTTACGAGCTCTTCAATTTTAACAGACATTTCGTAAAGCTCCATGTTGCCTGTCAGCTTGCCAAGCTCGCGGGACATTTTTTGCAAATGCTTCGCGCGAGGATCGCCGTTTTTGTAAACGCGGTGACCAAAGCCCATAATTTTCACTTTGTTTGCAAGCGCGTTGTTAATAAAGCTTTCAACGTTAGCAGTAGAACCGATTTCTTCAAGCATAACCATTACAGCTTCGTTTGCACCGCCATGAAGAGGGCCTTTCAAAGCGCCAATCGCGGACGTTACGCCCGAATAAATGTCCGACAACGTTGCTACGGTTACACGAGCAGCAAATGTCGACGCATTCAACTCGTGGTCAGCATGAAGAACGAGCGCTTGATCAAGTGCTTTAACAGCAACTTCAGCCGGCTCGCTGCCAGTAAGCATATACAAGAAATTATAGGCGATGGATACGCCTTTCTTTGGAGCTACAGGCTCTTGTCCTAGGCGGATGCGTGAAAAAGCAGCAATAATTGTTGGCAGCTGCGCCTGCAATTTAATTGCTTTCAATTGATTCGCTTCAGGAGACATATCGTTTGCAGATTCATCGTACAATGCTAAGCTGGATACTGCCGTACGAAGCGCAGCCATAGAATTTGTATTTTTTGGATAAAGCTTAATTTGATCAATTACGCCTTCTGGAAGCGCTGCAAATTGATCCAATTGCTTTTGCAGTCCATCAAGCTCAGAACGATTCGGTAGTTTACCGTACCATAGCAGGTAGGCAACCTCTTCAAAAGTAGCGTTTTCCGCTAGATCATCAATATCAATACCGCGGTATGTCAATACGCCATCAATAATGGAGCTGATGGAGGACGTCGCTGCGACAATTCCTTCCAGACCTTTAGTTGCTGTCATCGTTCTCTCTCCTTTAACATGGTTATCGTAAACAATAAAAAGGGGTCGTTTTTGTACCATCGCCTTTAATCATAAATGATTTCGGCAATTATGTGAACAAATACAGACATAAAAATGCTTTATCAGCGTCATCAATATTTTTTTCGCTTATTATTTCTCCGCTTCACTTCGTATGCTCAAACTGCATTTTTCCCTATTCGCTCCAATTTTAGCCGCAGCATAAACTATTTTTACAGAAACGGATAAAGTGGTAAAATGTCAAAAAGAGAACTTACAGAGCAAATTTTGCCGTATTGGAGGCGCAACATGACAGGACAACGCATCGGAATTATTGACATAGGCTCCAACTCCGTCCGTCTCGTCGTTTACGAGAAGACAGCAAATGGTGCTCATCGTGTGGCGGATAGCAGTAAACGGCCTGCCAGACTAAGCGAACGTATTGATGAAAACGGATGTCTGCCAAGTGCAGCGATCGATGATCTGATCGACACACTGAATCATTTTACCATGATTTGCACACATAATCATACAAGCCATATTCGAGCAGTCGCAACGGCTGCTATTCGAAATGCAAATAATCGTTCAGAAATCCTTGCTCGTATTCATTCGGCCACAGGCTTATCCATCGAATTGCTCACCGGTGAGGATGAAGCCTCGTACGGCTTTCTCGGCATGATTAACTCACTAAATATTCGTGACGGCCTTCTCATTGATATCGGCGGTGGAAGCACCGAGCTTTCATTATTTCGCAACCGCGTTCTCGTTCATTCTGTATCCTTTCCGTTTGGTTGCGTAAGCTTCAACAAACGTTTCGGCACAAAAGGTACGCTCCAAGATGAAGACCTGAAGGCGCTTGAAGCCATCGTTGCAGAAGCGGCTCGAAACGAGACMTGGATTGGAGAAACAGCAGGACTGCCTCTCGTCGGTGTCGGAGGAACGGTGCGTGCATTAGGAAAAATGCATCAAGCCGCATACAAATACCCTTTTCCGCAAACACATAATTATCCGATTACGAGCGAGCACGTTGATGAGCTCTTTCATCAAATGCGCAAGCTTCCGCTTGATAAAAGACGTAAACTTCCGGGCTTGTCCAAGGATCGTGCTGATGTAGTTGTACCCGGTGTCGCTATTTTACGCGTATTATTCCGTGCAACCAAAGCAACTTATTACCGAATTTGCGGTGCTGGACTGCGCGATGGCTTGTTCCATGCAACCAGATTCCCAAATCGTCCAAAACTAGATGATGTGCTCAAATATAGCCTAACAAATTTAAGTGCCCTGCACCCAGAAGCACCAAAGCAGCATGTGCTGCAGGTCAACCGAATCTCTCTAGAGATTTATGATGTCCTGAACTATGTTCATCCATTGACACCTCAATCGAGAGTGCTGCTGGACACAGCGTCACAGTTGTTCCGAATCGGTGCATCCATTGATTATTACGAATATGCAAGGCATTCCTTCTACCTTATTGTTAATTCCCAGTTGAATGGGCTAACGCATCGCGAAATGATTATGACAGCAGCTATCGCATCTTACAAAAGCAAAGGCCGGGCTCGCCAGCACATTTCCGAATATAAGGAACTGCTTAACGAATCCGACCTTGAAGTCATTTATAAGCTTGGTTCACTGCTGCAGCTGTCAACAGCGCTTGATCGCGGAGAAACACAAGCCATTGCTCAACTAAATGTCCAATTATCTGGTTATCAGCTGCTGCTTCGCCCGGTTCAGCCGCGAGGAACGCTTGCAGTTGAGCGCCGAGAAGTGGAAGAGCTCGCCAGCGAATTCAAGAAAATTTGGGGATTCACGCCGAGCCTCGACTTTTCGTCTACGCACGTCCCTTCCAAGACGCTATAACCTTTGCCTCGAATTGACTGCGGAACGGCTCTTTATCAGCACTAGTAAGATGCTCATAAGTACCGTTCGGCTGCAATTCACGGGCTTTTACATTATCATCGATATTAAGCTGAAGCATCTTGATCAATATTTGTCTCAAAATTGGATCAAATACGGGACACATAAGCTCGATCCTTCTTGTAAGATTACGAGTCATCCAATCCGCGCTCGACAAATATACCTCTTCTTCCCCGCCATTATGGAAGTACATAATCCGTGCATGCTCCAGAAAACGGTCGACGATACTTATTACCTGAATATTTTCACTGCGCCCAGGAACACCCGGCCGCAAGCAGCAAACGCCGCGAACGATTAATACGATTTTCACTCCCGCTTGAGAGGCTTCATAAAGCTTATCAATCATCTCTTGATTCGATAAAGAATTCATTTTGGCAATAATGCGAGCTGGCTTGCCGGCTGCTGCATTCAATCTTTCCCTATCGATTAACCGATAAAGCTTTTCCTTCAAATCAGAAGGCGCAACGCCAAAAGCTTTCCACTCATAAGGTGATGAATAACCCGTAACCTCGTTGAACAAAGCCGAAGCATCGCCCCCGATTATTGGATGTGACGTAAAAAGTCCAATATCCGTATATAATGTTGCCGTACTGTCATTATAATTCCCTGTCCCTACATGAACGTAGCGGCGCAGCGTGCCATGCTCTCGTCTTACAACTAACAAGATTTTCGCATGTGTCTTCAGACCAACTAGGCCGTAAACGACATGGCAACCAGCCTTCTCCAGCTGACGCGCCCAAGCGATGTTCCTTTCCTCGTCAAACCTCGCCTTTAGCTCTACAACGACCGTTACCTGCTTACCAGCTTCGCCTGCCTTAGCAAGCGCTTGAACTAGCGCAGACTGGCCGCTCACGCGGTATAACGTCATTTTTATCGCTAGCACGTCGGGATCATAAGCAGCCTGCATGACAAAGTCATTAACTGCGTCAAATGATTCATATGGATGGTACATCAAAACATCGCGCTGGCGGATGACCTCAAACATATCGTCAGTGTGATCAAATTCTCTTGGATAAATTGGCTCAAGCTTCTCATACCGCAAATTATCATTGCCCGGTACTGCTCCTGCAAACTTCATCAAAAAGCTTAAATCAAGCGGTCCATCTATTTCAAATAAATTATCTTCGATTTCCAGCTCTTCGGTAAGCATTTCGAGCGCATAAGGGTGCATCCCCTTGGAAACCTCCAGCCTTACAGGAATTCCCCAGCGGCGGCGACGCAGCTCTTTTTCGATCTCCTCAAGCAGATCCTCGGCATCCTCTTCATTCAATGTAATATCCGCATCCCTTGTTAAGCGGAACGGGTTTACTGAGAATGGAATATAGCCGTTGAATAACGTATCGATGAACTTTTCAATTAAATCCTCAAGAAGCACAAACTCCGTTTTCTTGCTGTTAATTCGTCCAGGAACAGGTACAAATCTCGGTAAAATAGAAGGTACCTGGACAATCGCAAATAACGGCTCCTCTTCAGACGGATCACTCTCTTGTCTTAGAAGTACTGCTAAATACAGCTCTTTCGTATGAACAAGCGGGAACGGTCTGCTCTGATCGACAGCCATCGGTGTAAGTACTGGAAATACGATTTCATGAAAATAATCCGAGACTGCTTTCGTTTGCGTTATATTAAGCTCATCCAGCGAACGAATAAAAATGCCCTCACGACTGAGGCTTCGGAACACTTCTCTGTATGTACGATATTGATCATGGACCATTTGGGTTGCTCGCTTAATCAGCCGCTTCCAAAGTCCAGAGGGCGTATAACCCGTAAAATCAGTTTTGGATAAGCCGGCTCTCATCTGCATCTGGATGCCAGCGACTCGCACGCTCATAAATTCATCCAAATTGCTTGAGACAATTGCCAAAAACTTTGCTCTCTCAAGCAGCGGATTGCTGAGATCCTGCGCCTCTTGAAGAACTCTTCGGTTGAATTCGATCCAACTTAAGTCACGATTTACATAGTTGGACAAAAGCTTGGTCATTTCTCACGCCTCCTGAGTAATTTTGCGAAATAAACCTGCTTTTCTAACATACGCTTCTTGACTCATATCAAGAATGCTAATATAACGACAAGAAACGACTTGTATCTATCTCATTATGAAGCATGACTATTATTGCCATGTTAACCTTTTGTAAATGTCACGTAAATATTAGAATCTTCCGATCTTAAAATTGCCGTTTCGTATTCTTTTCTCTAACTCACGCAGCATGATTAGTCTATAAAAGGTTCTTGTAAATGGAATAAGCAGCGTAATGCCTATGATGTCAGACAGGAACCCTGGCAGCAGCAGCAAAATGCCTCCTGCTAGCACACATAATCCATCTAATAGCGACTGGCCAGGAATTTGTCCAGCTTGCATTTGACGCTGAGCCTCGCCCCATACTTTTCGCCCTTCCATTCGAGCCAAATAAGCGCCTGCCAAACCCATGAGGATCAGTATAAAAAAAGTGTTCCAGCCCCCGATCCAGCCGCTAACTTGAAAAATTCCCCAAAGCTCAACCAATGGAACAACAATTAAAACTGCCAACAGCCATTTATACATGATTGGACCTCCTCCAAAGTTTACGCAGTAAACTTACTTCGTAAGCATAAGCTTGGTTTGCTAAGCAGCATAATATCATCGCAATTTGTACGGCAAACTTACTTCGTAAGCATAAGCTTGGTTTGCGCAGCAAACTTACTTCGAACGCAGCAGTTCATACAATTCAGGCATGACTTTGTTTAAGCGCGCTGGTTGCCATGACTCGTTGACCCACACATGCTTGGTTCCACCCTCCACGAGCAGTCCTCCAGGCAGTGATTCGCTTTCTGATACTACTGACGCATGGAAATCATCCAGTGATACCTTTCTAACCTGTGATTCAAAGGATACGCGCAGAGGGCTGCAATCCGCAATTCGAGTACAAACGACTACAGTATCGTCATAGCGAGCGGGTTGCACATAGCGGCATTGCAAATCTATAACCGGCAGCAGCAATCCATGCTCTTCAATCGTTTTATAGTCATAACCAGCATTTCTTATCCATTCAGTACGTCCAATTTCGAACCAAGTTACATAATTCCCGTGAAAAACGACACCCATTTGATCGGTTTCCTGATAACGAACGCGCAGCGGGTGCAGAACCCAAGTGGAAGCTGACAGCATAAATGTCCCCCCATTTTTTATCAAATCGAATATGCTTTGACGAATTGATTAGCAAAAAGCGACGGTGAGATCACCATCGCTTTTTGTTTTTGTACTATATTGTTGTTAACAAAGGCACTGTTTTATTACAGTACTTTTGATTGGCCGTGATAGATAACGCCTGTTTCGCCATAGATGGTAACTTCCATGCCATCTTGAAGCAATTCAGTTGCATTTTGAATACCAAGAATAACCGGGATTCCAAGATTCAGGCCAACTACAGCGGCATGGCTAGTAATTCCGCCTTGCTCTGTAATAACTGCGCCAGCTTTTTCAAATGCAGGCATATATTCTTTATCTGTGGAGATCGTTACCAAGATTGAACCTTGAGTTGTTTTTGCAATAGCTTCCTCAGGTGTACGAGCTACTACAATTTTACCGATAGCTGTTTGGCTGCCGATACCTTGTCCTTGTGCCAAAAGCTCACCAATGTGGTGGATTTTGATAAGGTTTGTAGTGCCAGCACGGCCAACTGGAACGCCAGCTGTAATAACAACTGTATCTCCCAAGCTTAGGAATCCAGTGCTCATTCCGCCTTTTACAGCATTTTCGAACATTTCATCCGTTGTATCCGCATCTGGACCAAGCACTGCAAATACGCCCCAAATGAGAGATAGACGACGCAATACCTTCTCATCAGTCGTTACAGCAATGATTGGAGCTTTAGGCTTGTACTTCGATACCATGCGAGCTGTAAAGCCGCTTTGCGTCGATGTGATGATCGCTTTTGCACCAAGGTCAAGAGCCGAGTTAGCAACAGCTTGGCTGATTGCTTCTGTAACGGATACTTGTTGTGCATTGGCTTGTTTTGTGAAAATTTCACGGTATTCCAAAGCGGCTTCCGCACGCTCAGCAATACGAGCCATTGTTTGTACGGATTCAGTTGGATATCTTCCCGCAGCTGTTTCGCCGGAAAGCATGATCGCATCTGTACCGTCAAAAATCGCATTTGCAACGTCACTCGCTTCTGCGCGAGTTGGACGCGGGTTGCGCTGCATGGAATCAAGCATTTGTGTTGCTGTAATGACAGGTTTACCTACACGGTTACCTTTTTTGATCATATTTTTTTGAACGAGCGGCACTTCTTCAGCTGGAATTTCAACGCCGAGGTCGCCACGCGCTACCATAAGACCGTCAGAAACCTCAAGAATTTCATCAAGGTTGTCTACGCCTTCTTGGTTCTCAATTTTGGAGATGATTTGAATGTGACCTGCATTATGACGCTCAAGCAATTCACGAATTTCAAGCACGTCGCTCGCTTTACGAACAAAAGATGCTGCGATGAAGTCTACGCCTTGCTCGATACCAAATACGATATCGTTAGCATCCTTTTCAGTAATACCAGGCAATGAAATTTTCACGCCAGGAACGTTAACGCCTTTTTTGCTTTTAATTGGACCGCTGTTTACGATACGGCAAACGATCTCAGTGCCTTTAACCTCTTCAACTGTCAATCCGATCAAGCCATCATCAATGAGGATAGTTGAACCAATTGTTACATCGTTTGGAAGGTTGTTGTAAGTAATAGGAACACGGTTGCGGTCACCCAAAATTTCTTCTGTAGTAAGCGTAACGATTTCACCTTGATTAAGCTCAATCGGCTCTTCTTTAAGCTTACCAAGACGAATTTCAGGGCCTTTCGTATCAAGCAAAACCGCTACCGAAGTACCAAGTTCTGCATTTGCAATGCGGATGTTTTTAATACGGTTGCCGTGCTCTTCAAAATCTCCGTGTGAGAAGTTAAGACGGGCAACGTTCATACCTGCATTGATTAGCTTTTTTGTGTTTTCCAGTGATTCGCTGGATGGACCGATAGTACAAACAATTTTCGTTTTACGCATGTTAAGTTTCCTCCGTATACTGCCTGATATTCTTTACTATACTGACATGACAACCCACTGCTTGTACAGTGAAATAATCATTTTTACATATTATTCACTATTGAACGGTCGGAGTTGCTTCCGGCGCCTGTTCCTGAGATACATTCACCGCGTCCGCTTTTATACCGATATTTGTATCAGCAACTGCTCCGTCCGCCACATCTCCGGGCTCTTCAACGATCTTGAATTGACCGACTTTACGGAATTTATTATACCGATCTTCGATAAGCTGCTCAGCACTCATTTTCATAAGTTCTTGTAAATGCTGCCACAGCTTTTCCTTAATTTGCTCCGCTTGAAATGCCAAGTCCTTATGTGCGCCGCCCTGCGGCTCTGGAACAATATCCTCAATTACACCAAATTCTAACAAGTCTTTGGCTGTAATCTTCATGGCTTCAGCTGCTTGATCTGCCCTGGAAGCATCTTTCCATAAGATGGATGCCGCTCCATTTGGCGAGATTGCACTATAAATCGCATTTTCCAACATTAATACACGGTTTCCGACGCCTAAAGCGAGTGCTCCCCCGCTGCCGCCTTCACCAATAACGATACAAATAATAGGCACGCCGAAGCCGGCCATTTCCCGCAGGTTGCGCGCAATCGCTTCCGATTGACCTCGCTCCTCGGCGGTTTTGCCCGGATAAGCACCCTTCGTATCAATAAACGTGATGATTGGCCGCTTGAATTTGTTCGCTTGCTCCATGAGACGAAGCGCCTTGCGGAAGCCCTCAGGATGAGGACTGCCGAAGAAACGAGCAATATTCTCACGAGTATCCTTGCCGCGTTGGTGTCCAATAACAGTAACTGGAACACCGTTTATCTTAGCAAGGCCACCAACGATGGCAAGATCATCTGCAAACAGACGATCTCCATGAAGCTCCATATAATCGGTAAATACCGTTTGAATGAAGTCTAACGATGTCGGACGCTGATGATGACGCGCCATATGCATCTTTTGAGCCGGAGTCAGCTCACTATACAATTCTTCTTCCAGCTGCTTGCACTTAAGCTCAAGACCTCGAATTTCTTCCGTGAAGTCGATACCCTTCTCCACGCTTAAGGTCTTAAGCTCAGTTACCTTCTGCCGCAAGTCGTTCAACGGTTTTTCAAAAGGCAGCTCACCCGCCATAGGATGTTTCCTCCCTTACGCAATGCATATCAAGCAGCTTTGCTAACGTAGGTTTCATATCTTTGCGGTGTACGACTTTATCCAATTGGCCATGCTGCAAGTTAAACTCAGCCGTCTGGAAGTCGTCAGGCAGCTTCTGGCGAATCGTTTGTTCGATAACAATTCGTCCGGCAAAACCGATCAACGCGCCAGGCTCGGCCAAATTGTAATCGCCCAAGCTCGCAAAGCTTGCCGAAACCCCGCCCGTAGTAGGATCGGTAAAAATCGAAATAAACAAACCCCCGGCACCTTGAAACTTTGAAAGTGCCGCGCTCGTTTTGGCCATTTGCATTAAGCTAAGAATACTTTCCTGCATCCGGGCGCCGCCCGATGTTGAGAAAATAAGAAGCGGCAGTTTCTTCTCATGAGCCGCTTCGATCGCTCTTGTAATTTTCTCTCCAACTACGGATCCCATACTGCCAGTGAAAAAATCAAAGCTCATGACTGCTACGACGACAGGAAAACCACCAATCGTACCTTCTCCTGTTACGACAGCTTCGCGAAGACTCGACTTGCTCTTCTGCTGCTCTAGCTTGCTCGCGTAACCTGGGAAGTTTAGAGGATCGATGGATTCCATATTGGCATCGTATTCTACCAGATGCCCATCATCAAGCGTTAATGCAATACGCTCCAACGCGCTTAGACGGTAATGATAACCGCAGGATGAGCATACCTTCAAATTCTTTTCCAACTCTTTGCTATACTGAATCGTGCCGCATTTGGAGCACTTATTCATCAAGCCCTCAGGAACTTCACGCTTGCGTGGTTCCGAAGGTATTGTTGCATATTTTTTCTTAGTAAATAAATCTTTTATTTGCACGTGTGACACCTCTCAAGGCGCAATAGTATAGAGCAGTCCATCATAATGGCCGCATAATGGAGTTGAATACTTCTTGAACTTCCTCCAACTCGCCTGACGGAACTAGTATCTCGTATTGCTGTTTGGACAGATTGACGGAGCGGATTTTCACCAGAAACCCTTCATCCGTTAGCCGCTTCTTGATGTTATCTGCAATTTTTGCTGTTGGTGCGATATAAATGACCGTCCACATCATGGTACCTCCTGAAAACTTTGCTTCCACAAAGCTCACTTACTAAGCACAGCTATCCCGGTAACAGGCCATATGATCTCACAATGATACCATAGTTAAGGCGAATCCGGCAAATCATATTGGATCGCTTTCGGGTCCTGATGTGCAATTCGAGCAGACGCGGCAGCGGCTAATCCAGCAACCAGGTCATCTAAAAAAACATGAATTCGTTCACCTTTTATATTTAGTTGACGAATAATACCGGGTTTTACTTTATCTAAATATCCGAAGCTCGTCAATCCAATCATGCCGTAAACATTCGTAATGCCGAGCGCAAGCGTCTCATCCACACCGTAAAGCGACTCATCATTTTCCATAATCGATTGCAAAGGCTCTGGCAATAACTTCCGCTCAGCTAACTCATCAAGGGCCATACCCGTATACATGACATATTGAACCTCTCGTTTGCCAAGTACCGCCCTTACGCTTTCCTCACACTCTTCCATCGTCAAATCACCATTATAGGGACGCTGCAGCGTATAAACGATTTCTGTTACATCATCGATGGATACCCCTCGTTTTAAGAGCCATTTCTCGATTCCTGTCATAGGACTCATTCCTCCCGTAACTGCTTGTACGTTTATCTTGGAAACATAGGCGTGAGCAGATGACATTGTCCTCAGGCGGCGCTCGCACTCTCCGAGCCCCATAGCCATCTTCACATGTATCTCTAAACATATGCACAGATAGGCTCTGATGTGCATACGAAATGCCGTTGCTTGCAAGATAAAGCAGGAGGGTAGAAATCCTATTGCATCAATACCAAATATTCATGGCAAAAGAATAATTTTTCTTCTTATTTTTTTGCATAATCTCACTATCGAAATAACTTCAGACCACGGTTTGCTCAGCTCAAACCTATTCTCGCCATGCATATTTTCAAGCATAAGATCAGCATTTAATTTCTGATTTACCCGAAGCGAGAAATAGAATTCAGATGGTTTCGCATCAACTTGTTTATGTCGTTGTCATTTTACGATGATCGAGCCTTCACCCAAGAGCTGCTCAACGGCTGAGATAAGCTCAGCAGATGGTTTAACGCGATAACTATCGCTGAGAGCAATCGATTTTTGTCCTTGTACATAAAATAACACGGTAGCGAGCTGTCCGGAATGACCAGCCAAAACACTTTTCAGCTGTTCAAGGACAGCAGGCTGTTCATTTTCAGCCAAAATTTTTATATATACGCGCTGCGGCTTGCGCTCATCGGATGCAGGTGTCGTGCGGTTATTTCCCGACTGAGGGCCAGGTTTAACGCTACTATTATCAGCAGCCTTAGTCTGGAAAGCTGGCCGATTGCTAGGTGACGTCGTTCGGTTAGCTTGGCCTTGCGTTTTCTGAGTACTGCCCTGAGAAGTATAGCTGCTCCCGCCCGTTCTTGCCGCGCGAGCCTTCGCCTGCTTCTGCAGCCGTCCTACGTGATCCGCAAGCTCCATCTCCGCATGTTCAATCGGTACACAATCTTCAACGATGAGCTTATAGTCATCATCCTGCTGCTGAACCGTTGCTTGTATAATGGCTAAGCCGCCCTTTTTGAGCTTGCTTTCGATTCGCTTCCAGATCGTTGGAAATACGACAGCTTCCACACGCATTATGCGATCTTCAAGCTCGAGGAAACCCATGGACAGACCTTTCTTATTCGTGAAAGGTTTGATGGATACGACCATAATGCCTACAATAGCAATCGCCCCGTCCTTTGCATCAGACAGCTCAACAAACCGATCAAGACCTAGCGCTGACAGCTGCTGCTCGGCAGCATCCAGCGGATGGCCGGATAAATAAAGCCCCAGCAGGTCCCTTTCAAAATCAAGCTGTTGCCCTGTCGTGTACGGACGGATTTCGGGCAGCTCGACATCCCAGTTCTGCACCTCATCTAAACCAAACATTTCAATTTGCAGCTCTTCACGGTCTTTGCGCCATTTGATTGCTGTCTCTACCGTCTCCTCCAATGCAGCTAGTAGCTGAGCACGATGTCCTGGCAACGAATCAAGAGCTCCCGCCTGAATGAGCGACTCCAGCACCCGCTTGTTCACAACCCGCAGGTCTACACGTTGGCAAAGATCTAGAAGACTATCAAAGAGCCGATCCTCTCGCTCTTTTAAAATCGCTTCAATGGCTTGTGTGCCCACATTTTTAATAGCTGCCAGCCCGAATCGAACCGCTTTCTCAACAGGTGTAAACGATACGCTGCTTTCATTAACGTCAGGCGGCAGCACAGCAATGCCCATTCGCCGGCATTCATCCACGTATTCAGCGGTCTTCCGCTGATTTCCTGTAACTGAAGCGAGCATCGATGCCATAAACGGCACAGGATAGTTAGCTTTAAGCCATGCTGTCTGAAAGGCGAGTACTCCATATGCTGCTGCATGCGCCCGAGGGAACCCATAATCGGCAAATCGAACAATCATGTCGTAGACATGATTGGCATCCGTTTCTGAATACCCTTTTGCAAGACTTCCTTTCACAAAGTGAGCCCGCTCTTCGTCGAGCACCTCACGCTTCTTCTTGGATACTGCTCGGCGCAGCAAATCCGCTTCGCCAAGAGAAAAGCCAGCCATCAAGGAGGCAATTTGCATGATCTGCTCTTGATAAACAATAATGCCGTAAGTGTCAGAGAGAATAGGCTCTAGCGACGGATGCGGATATTCAACCGTTACGAGCCCGTGTTTGCCTTGAATGTATTTAGGAATAAACTCCATCGGGCCGGGACGGTAGAGTGCAAGGACGGAGACGATATCCTCGAATTCCGTTGGCTTCATTTCCTTCAGCACTCGCCGCACACCAGCAGACTCGAGCTGAAAAATTCCGGTCGTGTCGCCGCGGCTCAGCATGGCATACGTTGCCGGATCACTATCGCTAATGGTGTGGAAATCGATCACTCTGCCGTGCTGCTCCTTAACGGCGTGCAGTGCACGCTCTAGAATGGAGAGTGTACGCAAGCCGAGAAAATCCATTTTTAGAAGTCCAATAGCTTCTAAATGCTCCATTGAATATTGGGTGAGCGGAATTCTCTCGCTTCCAGTCTGTATTGGCGTATAGTGTGTAAGCGGCTCTTGTGAAATCACAACACCCGCAGCATGAGTGGAGGCATGCCTTGGCATGCCCTCAACCTTCAAGGCCATCTTCAGCATAGCAGCCGTCTTCGGCTGACGCTCGCTTGCTTCGCGAAGCTCGTTGCTCATGCGGAGCGCTTCCTCAATCGTAATGCCCAGTTGGTTTGGAATAAGCTTAGCTGCTCGATCCACCTCTTGAAACGGAACGTTCATAGCTCTGCCTACATCCCGAACTGCTGCCTTGGCCGCCATCGTTCCGAATGTAATGATTTGAGCAACATGCTCTTCGCCGTATTTGGCTGCCACGTAAGCAATGACCTCGTCACGCCGTTCATCATTGAAGTCAATATCAATATCGGGCATGGAAATTCGCTCAGGATTAAGAAAACGCTCGAACAAAAGCTTATATTTCAGCGGATCAACATCCGTTATTCGAAGCGTATACGCAACAAGGCTACCCGCGGACGAGCCCCGTCCAGGTCCCGTTCTAATGCCTGAATCATGAGCGAAGCGAATAAAATCCCAAACGATCAGAAAATAGTCGCTGAATCCCATCTTCTCGATGACAGACAGCTCATATTCGAGCCGCTGCTCCGCCTTTTGTCTATAATCAGTATCTTGAACCCACTCTGGATTTCCGCCATATCTAGCAACTAATCCGTCGCGGCATAAAGTAATTAAGTAATCGGCTGAGCTCATACCCGATGGTACCGGCCTAAAAATAGGAAGCGCAGCGCGTCCAAGCGTCAGTTCAAGCTCACATTTATCCGCGATCTCAACTGTATTCGCAATCGCTTCAGGCACATGTCTGTACAGCAGCGCCATTTCGTCCGCACTCTTCAGATACATCTGATCCGTCAGCATGCGCAATCGATCAGTATCCTCTGTCGTTTTGCCCGTACCGATGCAAATAAGCACATCCTGCATAGCAGCGTCCTCAGCCTGCAAGTAATGCACATCATTTGTAGCGACCAGCTTAATACCTGTTTCCTCTGCAAGCTTTATCATATCAACAGCTACTTTTTTCTGATCCAGAAGACCATGATCCTGCAGCTCTAAATAAAAGTCATCTCCGAAAATATCTTTATAACGCAAAGCGCTGCTTCGTGCTTGCTCCAAGCGGTCATGCAGCAGATGCTGAGAGATCTCGCTCCCCAAACAAGAGCTTAAACAAATCAGCCCTTCAGAGTACTCACGCAGCATCTCCAAATCAACGCGGGGTTTATAGTGAAAACCTTCTAAATGTGCTATGGAGGAGAGCTTCATTAAGTTTCGATAGCCCGCTTCGTTTTTGGCAAGCACAATCAAATGATAGATTGGATTTTCCTTGCGCGACCCTTTCTCAAAGCGAGAACCAGTCGTCATATATAGCTCGCACCCAATAATCGGTTTTATTCCTTGTGCACGGCATGCCCGGTAAAAAGGAATAGCTCCGTACATGACTCCATGATCGGTGAGCGCAAGTGCCTTCATGCCGAGGTCCGCAGCTTTAGCTGTCAAATCTTTAATTCTGGCGGCGCCGTCGAGCAGGCTATATTCGCTGTGGACGTGCAAATGCACGAAAGATTGTTCATTATGGCCGCTCATCGCATCGGTTCCTTTCCGCTTCGTCCAAAAATAAGATAATTCTATTTTATCATAATAGCGATGGACACGCCCATAGAATGGTAGCAGAGCATACAAGCATGCGGTGTTAATCTACAAGACTATATTTTTGGAGGGATACGGGTGAGCTATTTTTTGTCCAAAGCAGGACTTGATTTCTTTATCGCATTTGGCGTTGTTTTAGGTGGATCTACGCTTGCAGCAGTGGGATCGGTGTTTATGCTGATGCCGCCAGCCCATACAATGCTCGATACAGCCATAAAACTGAAAATATGGGCGATCGTCGCAGCAATCGGGGGGTCGATTGATCCCGTTCGAGTCATTGAAAGCAACATTATGGATGGTCAGTTATCGCCGGCAGCCCAGCAAATCTGCTTTATTATTATCGCTTTTCTGGGTGCACATTTAGGCACAGAGCTAGTGCGGCTTATTTGCAAGGGAGCCACCTAAGCGATGCGCGTGCCGCCGTTTAGCCGTTTCACGAGAGGACTGCAAATGGTAGGAGTATTGACACTCGGGATGATCATTGGCGCAATTGTGTACAATTCGCTTTATTTGGCGCAATTTGAGGCTTTAATCACATTGAAGAGTGAGCTGGAGGTTAAGCTGGAGCAATACGAAACGGATTTAAAACATTTAAATGAATTCAAGAATCAGCATACCGTTATAAAAAGCATCCTGCCCCGTGTAGAGAAAGAAGCCGGCCAAAATACGGGAAGGCCCCATCTTGATCAAGTTACCGAGGCGTTGATTATTAAGCGGATAAAAGGGGATTTGAGCGTCTTCCTTGGGCAAAGCATTTATGAAATTGACTCTGACGCAAAATTCGCACGCAACCTCCTTGAGAAGAAGGTCTATATGGATGTGAACAGCAAGGACTATACCATTGAGGTTAAGACTATTCTTGTCGTTGATAATGTGCTGCATGTCTGGATCAAGGTGCGTGATTATGCAAAGCCTCCTTCTTAAGCATACAGCTGCGATTCGTGATACAATAGAGCCTGTCTATTCACAAGATCGAAGCTGTACATACGTAACTTAAAAGGAGTTGCTTTTCCATGGATCAACTGATGCAATGGCTGCTTGTGCCGGGCATCCTAATTACACTCGTGCTTTCGGCTGTATTCAGCTTTAAATCACGCCGCTCCACTGATGCGAGAACCCGGGGCCTCTTCACAGCTAGAATGAATATTAGCATGGGAGCCATGCTGCTTTTTATCGCTCTCGTTCAGTTGTTCTTGTCCGGAGAATCTACGCTTCGCATCGTAATTGGCGCTATATTCCTTGTGATCGGCGTATTTAATGTATTTGCTGGTCTTCGCAATCTCAGCGCGTACAGCTCGACAAGAAATTAAATGTGCAATTAATACGGATCAATCATTTGGGCCGTCAGCATCGCTTTGGCGGCCAAGCCTTGTTTGTCCTTCACTTCGATTTCAAGCTTCGTAAACTTCCGACTCATCTCAAGCGCTTTAGGTATGATCGTAACCTCACTGTCAATTTGAACCGGCCTTACAAAAAAAGTCGTCATACTCTCCAGCAAATAGTCACGCTTCGCCGTTTCTCGAATCATTCTGCGAGCCGCTTGCGTCATTAGCGTAGAGAGAAGTCCTTCCGACACCATCCCAAGCGCACCTGACATTTGCGGTGTAATGATTCCCTTATAAGCAATGCCCAGCTCGTCCTGACCAATGACATTAACATTTGTTGTAGCCATAAAGCCCGTCCACATTAAGTCTTCGAAAGTCTCTCCCGATTCCGGCTGCTTTCCAGCAAATCGCATCGCATCAAGCACTTCTTGCCTCGTCACAACGCCTAACAGCTTGCGATGCCTGTCAACGATAGGCAACAAATCAATACCTTCCGCAGCCATCGTATGAGCAGCCGAAGTGACCGTTATATTGGGTGCCGCTGTAATCGGATTTTTTGTCATCACTTTATCTACCGCGCTATCCTCAGGCGATCCCACAGCATCCTTAGCCGTCATCATGCCAACAACCTTGCCCCTTACATCGACTACTGGAAATCTGGAATAACCCGTTTCCCGCGATATTTTATGGAAGTCCAAAACCGTTTGCCCGATTCGCATCACATCAGCGGGTCTGCTGAAGGTTACGATGTCTTCGATCAGCATGATCTTCCGCTTAATAAGCCGGTCGTACATCGCACGATTGATCATGGAGGCGACTGTAAACGTATCATGCCGCGATGAGATGATTGGGAGAACGCGCTCGTCAGCAAGCTTGATTACTTCCGCGCTCGGCTCAAATCCGCCTGTAATCAATACGCCTGCTCCCTCCTCAAGCGCGCAGCGATGCGCCCCGATACGGTTGCCGACTATTAGCAAGCTGCCCTCGTCAATGTAGCGCAGCATCGCATCCAGCTCCATTGCACCAATGACAAACTTATGCAGCGTTTTATCAAGGCCGGCTGCTCCGCCGAACAGCTTGCCTTCCACGATTTCGGCAACCTCGCCAAATGTAAGCTGGTCCAGCGCTTCACGCCGTTTCCGATCAATTCGCACCGTTCCGATACGTTCCTTCGTGCTGACAAGGCCAGAGCTTTCCGCTTCTTTAAAAGCTTTATAAGCCGTTCCTTCGCTGACGCCTAATTCCTTGGCAATCGCGCGTACGGATATTTTCGTTCCAATCTTCAAGCTTTGTATATAAATCAATATTTGTTCATGCTTCGTGTTAGTCTCGTTGCCTGGTCCGATTGAAGCCACCTTATATCCTCCGTCCACTTGCCTTTGTTTCTCCCTATTATAGGAGAAAGCGAGGAACAAGTCATGCTCACCCTCAATTCGGGCCTAATCTAGAGCTGCCATTGAAGCAGAACTTGATTCGTACGCAGCCTGCCATCGATCAGCTGGCCCTCCAAGCCTTTAAACCGCCATTTCTTGAACAGCTGCTGTACCGTTTGAACGTTGATGGCATCTTCAGCGCCTGACATGATAAACGCTTGCCAATCATATTCAATCGGAATCGGATATCGCAGTGATTGGATAAGGAATTGATTCATTTCTATCACTTGTGATGGAATTTCATCGTATATGCTAGAGAACAAAAAAGAGCTTTGCTCGCTGTGCGGCCGAGAAATAGGATCAGATTTTAAGTCAAGCACATATTCAACGATTTGGGTATGCGGGTTAACACGACAGCTGAATGAGCCACGTGCAGCCAAAGCCTTATCGACACGGTGAGACAAGCGGTATGTGAACTGAACAAGGAATGGAACATTGTTATAATATGCGCGAACTTTTCTGAAAAATTCGAATTCGTCAACCACTTTGCATCCTCCTCGTGTCCACTGATTTTGCCCTTATATATCCTACCACTTTTATTTAAAATGGTAAATTGATCCTTTAAAGGCAATGATATTATTAGAATGATACTTTTTTACACAATTATAGTAAAGAGACCATCTATTAGTCAATGACTATAGTCACTCTTTTTAATATGCTCTATAGAATGTTGTTGATAGACTAGTAAAGTTTTATCGTTAGGCTGAGGTGAATCAATGAGTGGGATTGCAGGACTTGTAGGAGAGAACATTCGACTGCTGCGCAAAAAAAGAGGGCTTAGTCAAGAACAGCTTGCTCTTCGCGCTGATATAAATGCTTCCTATATGGGACAGGTTGAGCGGGGAGAAAAAAATCCAACGATTGATGTGCTAAGCAAAATCGCGTTTGCCCTTCAAACGCCGCTCGAGAGAATCGTGAACGTTGTTCCAAACCCCGATGCTGCAGATGATACTGACGATGAAGGATATGCCACGAAGGTTGCCCACCAAATGAACGGCTTAAGCTTAAAGGAGCAGGAAGCGGTATATAAATTCGTTAAGCAGCTTGTTCAATTTAAAGAAATCCAATAAGAAGGTTTCGTCAAATATGCTTATTAACAAGAAAAAGATCCGACGGTATAATACCGACGGATCTTTTTTTTGTTGTATGCTAACCTCGGGCTCTGCGGGCAGTTGTCGCCTTCTGAACAAGCTTCTGTTCCCATAACAGCGCCTTCGCTCGCTTAATGCGCGCGAGCTCCTTCCGTCTCTCATCATTCATAACCAGCGCATTGACATGTGACGTTATGATGATTAAAGAGAACAAAATCCATACTAATCCGAATACACTCATCAAGCTCCAAGGCGCATTCAGCTCGAGACGCGGAATCGCATATACAAGCATCGCCAGCGCAATAAGCAAATACAATACATGACGGCCTTTTCCAGCTAACATTCCCTTCAACTCCTTCATACGGTCATAAGCGGCTTATATTCTTGTCCGCATAATCATTCTATGAAGGAGGGACAGGGTATATGTCTCCTATTAGTCTACAATGGACTTCAGCACATCGGACATAATGCGGTTAACATCCTCAAACACGACGGCAAACCGGCGCTCCGCATCCATCAATTTGCCTATCAACGGATTAAGCGTAATCACTTCATAGAGCTTGCTCATCTTCTCCATATCTTCGGCAGAAGGCTCTTCACCAGCCATCATTTTTTGCTGTAAAAAGTTTTGCCGCTCGCGAAAATCATCCAGCATTGCCTTTGCATCTGCATCAGCTTCTGCTTCCAGCTTCGCAGCCTTTAATAGCAATGCCTCTTCGCTTTCCTTAAGCGCCTTCGCTAATTCATAAGCTTTGTCATAAATGTTCATTCGTCTCTCTCCCATTCTTATCGCTCTCATTTGGTATTCAATACGTCCAATCATACCCCTTATTCTATACATGAACCAAATCCTTGATGGAAAAGCATGCTAAAACAACACAAGCTTCAGAACCGTTTCTGATTCACAAAGGAATAGATGTCCTCATATGCTGAAGTAATTCGTGTAAAACACCTATAGGCCGCTAACCTCTTATCGTCATCCTCCTGCTTGGAAGGAGATTTATGATGCTCAAATCGAAAGTAGCCGTACAGGTGATCAGCTCCGGTATGCTTCCGGAGGATACGCTCATGCTTGGCGAAGCACAAGTAAAGCAGTGGAAAATCCCTCAAGGCCAGCACATTCTCGTAAAGTTTGGTGCTTTTCGGCAGCATGTCAAGGTTATTCCTGTCGCAAAGTACGACGGAATGAGGATCAGTCAAAGTTTAGCCAGACAGATGGGATTAACAAATGGCACATCGATCCGACTGCAATACAAAGCCAGCACTGCCACACTCGTTTTTGGGCCTTTAATCGGCGTTCTCATTAGCCGAGATTATCCGCATATGCCGGATAAACCCTTTGGTTCCATTACTATGTTTTGCAGGGAGCTTGTTGAAGCCTGTACAGCGCAAGGCGCGTACGTTTATTTTTTCACACCTAATCAGATCGGCACAAGTATCGACAACATTGATGGCTGGATCTATTCCGACGGCTGGCGGAAGCTCTCGATGCCCGTTCCTGACGTCGTTAATAACCGTCTTACCTCACGAAAATTGGAGAACAGACCCAGCGTACAACATTTCATGAAAGAAGTAAAACAGCACCATCAGACTACCGTTTTCAATGAAAAGTTTTTGGATAAAACCGAGGTTTTCGATGCGCTTAAGAAAGATGAAAGCTTGGTTCGCTATTTGCCTGAGTCGCATCTGCTGCGCAACTATACGATGCTGAAATCAATGTGCTCTCGGTACAGCAGCGTTTTTCTCAAACCTGTTCGCGGTAGCTTAGGAAAAGGAATCATTCGGATCACTCATCTTGATTCGAGCAATTATCAAGTGATGTATGCGACTTCGGCTGGTACTCGAAGACAGCAGTTTACGAGCTTGGTTAAGCTCTTCTCGACGATTTCCGCGAAGATGAAAACCGTGAGATACCAAATTCAACAGGGATTGCAGCTCATTGAAATCCAAAAGCGGCCAGTCGACTTCCGCGCACTCGTCCAAAAAAATTCGAGCGGTAAATGGACGATCACATCCATTGTAGCCCGTACAGCCGGAACTCATCATTTTGTCTCAAACTTAGCGCGCGGCGGCACGCTCAGCACGGTTGGAGAAGCTGTTGCAAAATCAAATCTGCAGGCAGGGGTTAGCAGGCAGGAAGCAGCGCAGCGGCTCCAACAGGCAGCGCTAAATATCGCGCGCGGCGTTGATGCGCAAATACCAGCACATTTCGGTGAGCTCGGCATCGATCTTGCAATGGATACGGCAGGCCGCGTATGGCTGCTGGAAGTCAATTCCAAACCGTCAAAAAATGATAACACACCGCTAAATGACAATAAAATTCGTCCATCCGTCCGCATGATGATTCATTACTCCCGTTTTTTAGCGGGCTTTTAACGGAGGCTTCTATGCAGAATCGAAAGGTCAAACTTGCCATTCTCGTGGCCTCAATCAACGATAATGCCTCAGAGCATGCATCTATTCCGGTAATGCCAGAGCCTTCCTTCTATCGTGCGCTCAGCATTGCCGGCGAGCAGCTTGGCATGGACGTCTATGTATTTACAGCAGAAGACTTTCAGCAGCATACGGAGTCTCTCGTAGGCTATCGATTGGAGAACGAGCATTTTTCTAAACAGACCGTCCCATTTCCTGACATCATCTATGACCGCTGTTTCTTTACTGAAGCCAATCAGCGAATAAACTGCCGCCGCATTCTCAGTTCCCTTGCTCAAGTTAAGCCTTACCAGCTTCTAAACGGAAAACTTCCTGGGAAGCTCGATGTGTATGAAGCACTCAAAGAAGACCATATGCTGAGCAGGCATTTGCCGCTTACTCTTCCCATGCAAACGACACAGCAGCTTCTTGAGCTCGCCGATCGTTTCCGAGGAGGCATCATTCTTAAGCCTTCCTCAGGGATGCAGGGCAGAGGCATCATCCTTGTGAAGCGCTGCCCGTTTGAGCAATCACTGCTCATAAAAGGTCGAAACCGAAGAAACCATCCCTTCTCGGTCTCCTTTAAGGAGGATTTAGCTTTTGAGCGATGGATTCATCGTTTCATAAGTGGAACCTCCTATTTGATTCAGCCCTATCTGGAGCTTAGCGGCAATGACAACAAACCATTTGATTTACGAGTGCTCATTCAAAAGGATGAGAAGAGCAGATGGTCGATCTCTGGAGCCGCTGTGCGCACAGGGCAAGCGGACTCCTTAACATCCAATCTTCATGGCGGGGGCGGCGCCGTCCCGGCGGCAAAGCTGCTGTCAGCCAAATTTGGCGAGTCAAAATCCGAACGTTTGCTAGAGATGATCCATACAATAAGCAAGCAAACGGCAGAACGACTGGAAAGCAAATTCGGCAGATTTGCCGAGCTCGGTTTAGATTATGGCATTGATCAGAGCGGCCGAATATGGCTGCTCGAAGCGAACTCGAAGCCTGGCCGCTCTTCCTTTGGAATCATAAGCGATCATGAGGCCGAGCGGCTTTCCATTGAAAGACCGCTTCTATATGCACGAATGCTGTCTAGGCGACTATCACCGTCCTTTGTAGCCAATGAATTCGCAAATGGCCGTCGTCATCATTCAAGTTCTGACAACCAATTACGGCCTTTCAACGTTCAGGAGGTTCATCGATGAGTTTGACAACTTGTAACGTACATTTCTCTCAGCAATCGAATAAAATTGTCTATTTATCCAGCCCACTGCTCAAACATCTCAAGCTCTCAGGCAAAAAATCGGTTCACCTCAAGCTGGGCAAAGAGGTAATCGTAGCTGAAATCAAGCCATTGAAGCGGCCGGGCAATCATCTGTATTTATCAACTGCCATCCGTCAATCGATTAAAGTGCCGAAGTCAGGCAACGTTTACGTGCTTAATTCAGGCGATAATGAGGTTCAGCTCGGACCGCTGGTCGGCATACTGAGCGACAATTCGACACGCTCTGAGAGCAATCCTTTTGGTCCGCGTACCGGATTTATCAAGCAAGTCATTAAAACAGGTGAACATAAAGCTTACCTTTTCGGCTTTACACCAAGCGACATCAACTGGCAGCAAGAAACGGTCAATGGCTATTTCCTTAACCCGCAGGGCGGCTGGTACCGCAAAATCGTTCCGCTCCCGGACGTCGTGTACAATCGTCTTCCGAGCCGCAAAGCGGAGACATCTGCATCCATTAATTCACTGCGCGAACGCTTCGTGCGCCGCAAAATCCCATTTTTTAATTGGAGCTTCTTCAACAAGGCCGATGTCTACAAGCTGCTTGATAATGATCCTGAAGCGCTGACTCATTTGCCTGAATCGGTTTCTGGTCCATCTTCCGAAAAAATTAAGGAAATGCTGGAGAAACATCAATTTCTATATTACAAACCTACGGCAGGCAGCCTTGGAGTAGGAATCTACCGATTGACCTATCACCCGAAGCGCGGGTATTTCGCCCGCTATCGCAAGGGCAGCCAAAATGTGCTGCTTCGATTCACGCAATTCAGCAGCTTAATGCGGATGCTTCAGGCGAAGCATGGCAGCAGCTTGAATCATTATGTCGTTCAGCAAGGCATTCGCTTAGTTGAGATCGACAGCTGCCCGCTCGATTTTCGCTTTCACATGCATAAGAACGGCAGCAACGAGTGGGTTCCTGCTGGAATCGGAGCCAAAAAAGCAGGCCGAGGAAGTGTAACTACGCATGTGAAAAACGGCGGCTCGCTCATGACGCCTGAGCAAGCGCTTGGCAAAACATTCGGCACGCAAGCAGATGCCGTTCTTGAGAAAGCAAAGCTGGCTGCGATTAAACTATCAGAAGCGATCGAACGCAACTACCCTCATAGACTTGGTGAGTTGGGACTGGATCTCGGCATTGATAAGGATGGAGAAGTATGGATGTTCGAAGCGAACGCCAAGCCTGGACGATCAATCTTCAAGCATCCGGCGCTTCGCTCTGAGGGCCGCGCTTCGCTATCTTACATCTTAGAGCATTGCTTGTATCTCAGCCGCTTCAAAGATGAGGGAGGTACCAGCTGATGGATAGCTTACTTCCCGATGATGCAGACGTTAGAGAGCAGCGTGCCGGCCGAACCGTATTGGCGATTTTGACGATCGATGATGATGTTCAGCTCTTTCGCGGCAATCGAAGCAATTTTGTCGATTTGATTAGAACGGGTCAATCGATGGGTTTCATCGTTTATGTCCTCACCGTAAAAAACCTGCTTCTGACCAGAAGCAGCTTAAAGGGATATGTCTTCAATGAAGCTGAGGACAGCTGGCAGCAGAGATTGCTGCCCTTTCCCGACGTGATTTACAACCGAATTCCGCTGCGCGAAGATGAGATCCAACCGGCTGTAAGGCAAAAGATCAACGCCTGCCGCAAGCATCCGCGAGTCACGCTGTTTAATCCGGCTTTTTTCAACAAATGGGATTTATTCGAATGGCTTCGTTTATCAAAACTGACCAAACCTTATATCCCATTAACACGAAAACTCGTTTCGGTTACGAGCCTGGAACGCATGATGCGAAAACATTCCTATCTTTATTTAAAGCCAGAAAGCGGAAAAGCAGGTAAAGGCATAATGACGATCAA
This sequence comes from Paenibacillus sp. 01T424, assembly GCF_056398745.1. Lineage (NCBI taxonomy): Bacteria > Bacillati > Bacillota > Bacilli > Caryophanales > Paenibacillaceae > Paenibacillus > Paenibacillus sp. 01T424. The sequence goes on from NZ_JBFTPZ010000020.1 coordinate 56,269, forward strand.
GGTTCACGCTGAGAAGCAGCTTCCTTATCGGCTAAGAATTCAAGAAAACAAAAAGAGTACGACTTACAATTGCTCCACCCTTCATAAACTTTGGAGTCGTATTCAGAAACAAAGCGGCAATGAGGCCTATATCGCTCAACAAGGCATCAAGCTCGCCTCCTTCCAGGACCGAAGATTTGACCTTCGTGCGCTTGTTCAAAAAAACCAACGAGGGCAATGGGATATTACTGGAATAGGCGCCCGAATTGCAGGCGCATCCAGCATTACGACCCATGTTCCTCGCGGCGGTATGATTGAAGACCCAGAGAAGCTGCTCATTAATTCATTTAATGAAGAGCAGGCGCGTAAACTGCTTATAAAAGCGAAAAATGCAGCCGTTCTTATCGCTAAGCAGATTGAACGCGCCTCAGGCCAGCAGCTCGGCGAAATGTCGTTGGATTTAGGCGTCGACAGCGTAGGGAATATGTGGTTTTTCGAAGCTAATTCTAAGCCTATGAAATTCGACGAGCCTCATATTCGTCAAAAATCGTTAGAGCGCGTATTTCATTATGGAGCTTATTTAGCTAGAACAAAATTAGAAAAAGCAGGAGGCGCATAACGTGGATCTAGAGCTGCTTACACCGGAAGCATGGTTAGCGGAACAAAAAAGACTCATTGGCTTTGCCATTCGCTTCGGAGATAAGCGGCTTGCAGTTTCGACTATTCATGCGCTCCGAAAGCTTGATCCTTCATTACTACAAGATGAAGTGAGCCGTCCATGCGGCGCGGTTGCTGCTGTTGCTAAGCAGGGCAACCGCGTCGTCGGCTTCGGTTTTGCAGAGGACGGCGGCGAGGCTGCGTGCATGGTCGTCGTCCATCCCGAAGCTCGAAGCCTCGGGATTGGCAGTTCACTCGTTCAAGCCATGATTCAACGTTTAGGGAAACTCACTTGCAATGTGGCAACGGACAATACGGCAAGCATGGCTTTATGTTTTCGTTTAGGCATGACAGCCGTTTCCATGCATAGAGGGCCAACAGGCAAACCGACGCTTCGCTTTGAAAGGGGAACCACGAATGAAACAGCCCGTCCTAGGCATCCTGACTCTATATCTCAATGAAGCCGGACATCTGGAGGAACGTTCCATCTATCAGAAAATGACTTCCGCTGGACGAAAGCTGGGACTAAGCGTCTTCGTGTTTACGCCAATGGACGTCAATTATATTAACAACAAAATTCACGCGCAGTTCTACAATCTTGACACACAAACATGGTCACGAAGGTGGACCTCGTTTCCAAATATGATTTATGATCGATGCCGAATCCAACGTACCTACCGCTTTGACCAGCTCAAAAAGTTTCGTGAACGCTATGGACATCTTACGTTCCTTAATCGCCCGCTTCGCAACAAATGGACCATCCATCGCATCCTCTCGAAAGATTCTCGATATAAAAGCTATTTGCCTGCCACGAAGTATGTCACCGATAATCAAGATATTACCGATATGATCCGAAAACATCAGCTTGTTTATCTCAAACCGATTAATGGAACCGGCGGCAGAGGAATTTTGCGAATCGAACGGCGCAAGGATGGTCAGCTTCACATCCAAGGCCGGGATCAATCAAGAAAAATTATACGACCGCAATATATTTCCACTGCAGGTTTAAACAGCTATTTGGCTCCTTGGAATTTGAAAGGCAATCGCTACATCGCCCAGCAGGGCATTCAAATAAAGCTTGCTAGCGGACGTGTGCACGATTATCGGATGCTTGTTCAAAAAAACGGAGAAGGCAATTGGGAAGTTACCGGTTGCGCTGGACGAATCGGGGCATCCGGCAGCATTACCTCTAATTTACACGGCGGCGGCAATGCTGCTACGATGAGCAGCTTGCTCAAGGAATGGCTTCGCGATGATGCGAAGGTCGCGCAGGTTAAGGAAGAGACAGAGAAGCTGGGGGTCGGCATTGCCGCTTACTTAGAGCAAAATTACGGCAGACTTTGTGAGCTTGCTCTCGATTTGGCAATTGATCGAAAAGGCGGGATCTGGCTGCTGGAGGTAAATCCGAAGCCAGCTAGGGAAGTATTTGCACAGGCTGGAGAGAAAGAGGTTTATCGCAATGCGATTATTAGACCTCTGGAATATGCCATCTGGCTATATAACCAGAAGAAGCGAAAGAAAGGTAAAGAGAAGCAGGCTGCCGTATCAGATGCCCGTGTGGATGAGAACTTCATTTCTGATAAGGAGCTGTGATGCGGCTGAGCATTTGAAATCCATAGCAAAAAAACACACCTGTTAGGGCGGCGCCATCTCTTGGCCTCCCTAACAGGTGTGTTTTTATTCAAACTGCTTATTATTGTTCCAATAAAGGCAGGAGCTCGCGGAAATCATTAATCAGTACATCCGCTCCCTCAATTTCTGAAGCACGACCATATGTAGCATACGCACAGCCGATCGTTTGAAGACCGTTGCCTTTGCCCGCTTCCACATCCGAAGAGCGGTCTCCTACCATCCAAGCCGATTGGATATTGTGATCCTTAAGCAGGCGAGCAACTAAGTCGACTTTGGTTGAAGTCTCATATTCTCCCGCACTGTATAAGCCGTCAAATAGAGGCGCAATGCCTTTGAATTCAGCAACGCCCTTCACATATTCCTCAAGCCCATTGCTGGCTACAAACAGCTTAATCCCACGTGAATGCAGCTCACGCAGCGTTTCCTCGACAAATGGGTACAGCTGGCCTTCGCCTCTTTCCAAGCCTTCGCGCTCGTACTGAAGCAGCAAGACATCAGCCCGCTTCCGAGCAGCCTCTGTACTATCTGGCATAACCTGCCGCCAAATATCCTCCAGCAGCATGCCTAAGCAGCTTAGCAGCCGTTCTACAGGCGGCGTTTCATGCTCGTAAAGCCCTTCTTCCCTTAGCGTCTCAAAAACGCGGTGGTGAACAGGCACCAGCAATTTATCCGTTTCAAACAACGTTCCATCCATATCAAATATGACAGCCTCAGGCTTTCGCAGCTTATGTATGCCCATAGTTGAAACCTCCTTCAAAGTCTGCTCTTATCATAACGGAATATAGGAAATGATCGCAAGGCTTGATGAAGGTTAACCGTTAATCACTTGCTTCGTTGACGACAGAGATTCTTTAGTCAATTTCGCCTATGCATAGCGGAAGACTGCAGCGCTATTCTTGCCAGCGCATAAGGGCCAAGATAAGCGCCGCTTATTAAAAAAACGAAATTTTTGAGTACACGATGCACTTCCGTCATAAACACCGTATCATCCATGAGAGTCTGTGTTATGGCATCCGCTGCGGTTACAAAAAATAAAAAGATGGCCGTAACCGCAAGCCCATCCAAAACTCGACTGACTGTTCCACTCAATCGACTCAACCAGCCCATGAGAACGGCGCCAACAGCTAATGCCGCACCAATTAATATCATCATTTGCCATCACCTCTTGTGATAGGTTCGGTCATTTGATGCATACTTAAACCTCACATTTTTGGATGGAATGAGATTATAGCGAATAAAAGCGACCAAGCTTGTTTACATATGATAAAGAAGTCCAATAAAAGTAACATTTTGGAGGAATGCTGTATGAAAAATCTTATTCGCTGGTTAAATGCTGCCGGTCTCGCCGCCGTGCTTGCAGTTAATGGACTTGCACAGTGGCTTCCTATCAACGGGAAAACGACTGGAGAAATATCCGCTAAGTACCCTGTGCTTATCACTCCTGCGCCATATGCCTTCTCCATTTGGTCTATTATTTATTTGCTGCTGATTGGTTTCGTCATTTATCAGTTCAAGCCACGTGCTGGCAAAAGCAAAAATGTACAGAACATCGGCCCATGGTTCATCATAAGCTGCCTGTTCAACGTCGCTTGGATTCTCCTGTGGCACTATGAGAAACTAACCAGCAGCGTATTCATTATGTTCGCTCTGCTGATCTCGCTAATCGTTATTTATAGCGCAATTCGAAAGGATAAGCAGCCTCCTGCTCCTATGGAACAATGGCTTGTACGGCTGCCTTTCAGCATTTACTTAGGTTGGATCTGCGTAGCTTCTATTGTAAATGCAGCTGTCGTTTTGTACGCTGCCGAGTGGAATGGCTTTGGTTTATCTGATGCTGCTTGGACTATTACTTTATTGATTGCAGCCAGTTTGCTTGCTGTTGTCATCGGTTTTAGGTTTGTGGACCCTGCCTTTGTTCTAGTGTTTGTTTGGTCGTTTATTGCTATTGCCGTAAAGCAGGATCAGCAGCCCGAGGTTAGTCTCTCAGCCAGCATCGCTGCTGCTATCTTAATGATTGCTGCCATTGTTATTTGGGTTCAGGCAAGGAAAGGAAAGCAGTTGCATATTGAAAAATAGAACCGGATATGTCACACTGTTTGATGTGTGTGAGGACGAAAGCCTCCTTGCAGGAAAGGACGTGACGGTTCACGTATGATAAAATGGCTGCTTCGTTCCATGACAGAATTAAGCTCGCGCAAATGGATATCTCGCATAACAGGAAAATTCGCTCAATCGGCTGCCAGCCGTCGATTTATTTCCCGTTTTGCTGCGACATATGGCATTAAAACTGAGGAAGCTGAGAAACCTCTAGCCCAATATAAAACGTTAAACGAGTTTTTTACGCGGCGATTAAAACCCGGTCTGCGTGATGTGCATGCAGATGAGGACTCGCTTGTCAGTCCTGTTGATGCTCTCATAACCGGAGCTGGGCCAATAAGCAGCGGCACGATTGTTAACGTAAAGGGGCAGGACTATACGATTGAGGAGCTTCTTAATCGGTCTCCGCGAACTTCCAATTATATGAACGGCTATTATTTCGTTCTTTATTTGAGCCCAACCGATTACCATCGTATACATACGCCAGTCAGCGGTCGTGTTGTAGAGCGTGAGCATATTGAAGGAAAAGTTTATCCGGTTAATGACTTTGGTCTTCGCCATATGCGCAGAGTGCTTAGCCGCAACGAGCGGCTGATTACCTATATGCAGCATCATGCAGGGGAAACGGCCGTTGTCAAAGTTGGCGCAATGAACGTAAGCAGTATTCAGTACGTACAGCCCCTTAAGGAAGAAATGCTCAAGGGTGAAGAGCTCGCCTACTTTGAATTCGGTTCTACTGTAGTGCTGCTGCTTGAAGATGGAACCTTTACTCCGCGTGACAACCACATGCTTGGATCGAAGGTGCATATGGGTGAGAAGCTCGGATCACTCCACGAAAACTAACTGAAGCAGACTTAGCTCAAAACGAAAAACCCCAAATTTCTCAGCGATGAGTGAATTCGGGGTTTTTCGTTTATTAGCCTATCTGATCTCCGAGGGGCTTCGCCCCGTATACTGCTTAAACTGCCTGCTGAAAAAAAAGATGTCCCGATAGCCGAGTGCATCTGCTACCTCGGTCACATTCATCCCGGCGTGCATGAGCAAATGCTGCGCCCGTTCAATTCTCGTGCGAATCATGTAGGTTTGCACTGACATGCCGATCAGCTCTTTGAATTTCATTGAAAAATATCGGGGCGACAGCTGCGCCCGCATCGCTAGATCCTCTACACGGTGCGCAATGCTTGGATTTTGCCGAACAAAGTTTGCCACCTCATGAATGGCCTCTGTCAATTGATTGCTTGCCTTCTTCTCGACTGGCAGCTGCTTGTCCTCTCTAAGCAAATGAATCATCAGCTGCTTAAGAACAAGCTGCGCCTCCTCTTCCGCTGCATACGTTTTTACAAGAAACAGCCTTACATAGCGTGAGAGCATATATTCAAAGTCGACCGTGTCATTCAATTGCCTATACCGGCTCGGCACAGCATCTATCGTTTCATTAATGGCAAAGTGAATATAGGATAATACGAGCGGACGCTGCGGGTTATGAGTGGAGCTTGTGTAGTCGCCCGGACGAAACAAGAAGCAGCTTCCCGGACCAACCTCATAGTGAGTACCGTTGACTTCAACTTCCCCTTCTCCGCTCCAAACATAAAATAAATCAAAATTGGCCATCGGCTTCTCGCGTCTAGCCCATCTCCAACCCGGCTCACATACGATTTTGGCAAACGCAGGTAACAGGATGAACGAATTAGGCGAAATGTGCAGCATAAGGAAACCTCCTGTACAAATCTATGCCGTCATCATACAACAGGGAGAAACTATTGCGCAAGCCACATGAAGTTACGAAAAAATTTGCTTTGTGAATGGTTTCCATCTCAAAAAAAATGTTATAATAGCACCCGACAAGAATAAACGGCTAACGCCTAATTATACTACATTCAAATGAATGATTTCGGAAGGATGGAATAAAGTCCATGAACCCACTTGCTCAGCAATTAAACGAGACGTTACAAGCAGAAAGCCCTAACGTTTATGCGATGTTGTCAGACTTAGGCAAAGCGATTTATTTCCCGAAGGAGGGCATTCTCAGTCAGTCCGCCGAAGCGAAAACGAAAGCAACTAAATTTAATGCTACTATTGGAATTGCAACAGAAGGCGGACAACCGATGCACCTGAAGGTCATCCAAGATACCCTCTCTGCTTACAATCCGAAAGATATATATGAATATGCGCCTCCTGCAGGAAAGCCTGAGCTTCGTGCTGCTTGGCGTACAAAAATGATCAAAGACAACCCATCCCTTGAATCAAAGGGCTTTGGTACGCCAGTCGTTACAAATGCATTGACCCACGGTCTTAGCATTGTAGCTGACCTTTTCGCTAATGCGGGTGACGCTGTAATCATCCCTAATAAAAACTGGGAAAACTACGAATTGACATTCGGTATCCGCCGCGGTGCTGAAATTGTAGAATACCCGCTGTATAACGACCAAACTCGCTTCAACAGCGCTGGCCTTCGCGAAGCCTTGCTGGCTCAAAAGGACAAAGGGAAAGCCATCGTTGTGCTGAACTTTCCGAACAACCCTACTGGCTACACGCCTGGTCCACAGGAAGGCGATGAAATCATCGCTGCCATTCACGACGCAGCGGAAGCTGGCATCAATGTAGTTGTTGTAACAGACGATGCTTATTTTGGTTTATTTTTCGAAGATTCCATGCAAGAATCACTGTTCTCCAAGCTTGCTGATCTGCATCCGCGTGTGCTTGCCGTTAAAGTTGACGGTGCGACCAAAGAAGAGTACGTATGGGGCTTCCGCGTAGGCTTCATTACGTATGGTTCAACTTCTGCGGCTACTTTGAATGCGTTGGAGCAAAAAACAATTGGTATCATTCGTGCTACGATTTCCAGCGGCCCGCATCCATCACAAACATTCGTATTGCGCGCTTTGACTTCACCTGAATTCGAAGCTCAAAAAGCGGAGAAATACGATATTATGAAACGCCGCGCCAATCGCGTAAAATCGTTGCTCGACAGCGGCCGTTATGGCGATGTATGGGGCTATTACCCATTCAACTCCGGCTACTTTATGTGTCTAACACTAAGCGGCGTTACAGCTGAGTCCGTACGTGCACATCTGTTGAACCAATACGGAATCGGTACGATTGCTCTAGGTGAAACAGATCTTCGCGTTGCTTTCTCTTGCATCGAGGAAGAAAATCTTGAAGAGCTGTTCGATACGATTTTCAAAGCGGTTAACGATTTGATTGCTCAAAAAGTATAATAAACACTCGCACTTCATTCGCGAATAATTGCAAAGAACCCCTGAGTCAGCATTTCTTTACGAATGCTTCTCTCAGGGGTTCTTTTTTGTATTCCGTCTGCCCTGCTTAGTCTTCATCCTCATCTTTCGCAAGCTTCTTGCGCAAACGCGCTGGACGAATGGCGATATACATGGCGGCAAGTACAATAGCTATGAGCGAAGGGACGTAAACGCCGCCCGCCAAAGCCAGCGGCAAAGCAACAAACAGCCACAGCAGCAGCGTGCACAGCACCATCGCCAAACGATCGATTTTCAAATATTGCTCGATTCGCTGTTTTTCCGGCAACGGGTACACATGCTTCCAAACCGAATAACGATGGATATGACGCAAGCCGCCTAATTGAACAGCAATGAGCCCCATAAAAATAAAAAATACGAGAACACTGCCATAACCAGATAGCGATACGGCTTCAGCAAACCAATAGGTGATGAGGCAGCCGAGAATAAGCAGCCTTAGTATAATTCCGCCCATCTCGGTTCTAAGCATAGATGCCGTATAGAGATAAACGAATGTATTGCGATTCGAATACGGTATCGTGCGCAGAATCCAGCTTAAATATGATCTTCTTGCAATACTCGATGGGAGTGTAGGTACATCGATAAACAATCCAAAAAAAACATAATACCGTTTGCGTGTCCTTGCTTCCTCTTCAATCAGCCTCTCCCAAGGAAAAGGATGTTTTGTTGGAAGACGATAAAGCAGCATAGACAATATACCGATGAGCAGCGTAAACCCCGCAGCCTGCCAAGCGGTACAAGTAAGCCAAGCAGCCAGCGTTAATGCTGTCATTGCCCAGCGCAGCACACGCATGAGACGTCGCATGCCAGCCCAAGTCATTCGGCGCTCTTTCCATGCTCCCCATACATTGCCCGCCTTCAGAGCGGCAGCCACGACTGCAAGAAGCAATGCTCCGTTAATGGCTGGGCCTTGGTTATAGATCGGCAAATAAAGAAGAAACACAATGGCAGCTAGTATCGAACAAGCAATTAAAGTATGACGAAACGATAAGCGCAAATAACCGGCCATCTCTGCCTCACGCGGCATCATAAAGACGACGTCTCCGGCCGCAAGCCACGTACGAAGCGGACTCCAACACAACACCAACGTTAATGCAATAACACCAACAGTCGCAAAGGGAAAGCTGGCTGGCATATGACGAATTAAATTTATGTATCCAATCGTAGAGGAGATCAAGATTAATGACATAAAAGCTGGGAAGCCGCTTTGCCCCATATACCGAAAATAAGGCAAGGTTTCCCCGCGGAATGCCTTTGCTCTTTGCTGCCACATCAGCTCCAGCTTGCTAATATTGCTCATCAAAGATTGCCCCCAGTAACGAGCTTATAGAAGGCATCCTCCAGAGAACCGCTGCGCATGTCCATGCCTGCTGCTTGTCTAATATCATCGAGCGTGCCGATCGCAACGATTTTACCGTGGTGCATGACGATAAAACGATCGCAATATGCTTCCACAGTTGAGAGGATATGCGAGCTCATAAGGATGGCTGCTCCCTTTTGTTTTACTTCAACCAGCCGCTCCAGCAAGGAACGAATGCCAAGCGGGTCAAGCCCTAGAAAAGGCTCATCGATGATGTACAGCGGCGGCTCAGCGAGCAGCGCGTTCATAATCATGACCTTTTGTTTCATGCCTTTGGATAAGTGGGCCGCAAAGGCTTTACGCTTTGGCGTCATTTGGAACTGCTTCAGCAGCTCGTCCTCACGATCACCATACTGCTTGTCCTTTACGCTATAGGCCATCCCCGTTAAGCGCAAGTGCTCCTCAACGGTCAGCTCATCAAATAGAACCGGCGTCTCCGGCACATAAGCAAATGCGCTTCTGTAACGCTCCGTTTCTTCCTCCAGCGTAACGCCATCAACCTTTACTTCCCCCGCCTGCGGCTTCATTAAACCTAAAATATGCTTAATGGTCGTGCTTTTTCCAGCGCCATTCAGACCGATTAATCCTACCATCTCGCCCGCTTTTACCTCAAAGGAGATATCATGCAGTACTGGTCTTCGTGGGCTGTAACCGCCGATTAAACCATTCACCTGTAAAATAGAATCCATCCTATCACCTTCAACTATGTAAATTAGTTTATCTAGTAAACAGCATACCGAATTATCGGACTAATATCAAAGAAAGCAATGATTTGTGTACAAAAGCAAGAAGCATGCACAAAAACGAAAAAAAATGGGCAGCCATTGGCCGCCCATTCTTTAAACACTATGATTTGCGTTCATATCGTATTACTTTGAAAGCAGATTATAAAGCACTTGTGCCACTTGAGCTCTCGTAGAAACATCTTTAGGGCTCAGCTTTGAATTGTTCCCCGTAATGATGCCGCCCTCAACTAGCACCTTGAAAGCGTCGGTTGCATAGCTTGCAATTTGAGCGGAATCACTGAAGCTGGACACCGCAACATTTGTCTCTGCTTTAGGCAATTCACCTAACACTTCAAGTGCACGATACAAAAGTGTAAATAGATCTTGACGTGTAATTTTGCTATTAGGGTCAAACGTATTGCCTTCTACACCTTTCGTAATACCCAGGCGCTTAGCAGCTCCCAAGTAATTCGTATAGTAGGTATTCCCTGCATCATCAAAATTAGCTGTTTCTTTCTCATTTGGCTCGATGCCGTATGCTCTCAATAACAAGACGATGAATTGGCCTCTCGTCACTGTCGCATTCGGGCTGTAATGGTCCTCGTCTGTACCCGTTGTAATGCTTCTTGCCGCAAGGAATAAAGCGGCATCCTTATACCAAGCTGCATCCGATACATCTTTAAAGCTTACTTTATTGTATCCTACAATGTACTGGGAGAAATGTGTCGTAACAAAGTTTACCGTTCCTGTACCCGCATTGTATTTCCCGCGGATCGTTTCCAAGCTGCCGGAATCCGTTACATAGTAGACCACTACAGCATTTGGATCTTCTCCGGCTTTTAAAGTATAAGGCACACTAACTTGCACATTGCTGCCGCCAAAGCTTGTAAGCTGGGTAGTTCCTGCGAATACGGAGAAATCATAAACCGGTCTGTCACCCAAAGCTTCCTTGCCCTCGTCAGTCAGCTCTACTTTCGTAATAATAATGCTGATGTCACCTGCTTCAGCCGAATTGCTGATGCTTTCGATTGCTTTTGCATCAAAAACGACAGTGCCAACGCCAAGATTGGCCTTCACACCCGCATTTGTGCTAGATGCTACTTCATTAAACGATTTTCTAGGAATGCTCAGCTCTACAGATTTAGTTTGAGCTGTAGCTTCAACCTTAAGCTCAACGACAGAGGTTTTGCCTGCTGCTTCCGCTTTCTTAGCAAGCTCAACCAGGCTTGTAATAGAAGCTGCGGTTGCTTTCGCTACGGTTGCTCCTGTCGCAGCATCGGTTGTTGCTGTTATCGTTGCTGTTGGTGCTGTACCATCATTATCTCCGCCTGCTGGAGGTGTAGGTGTTGGCGTTGGATTTGGGCCATTGTTTCCACCGCTTGGAGGGGATACATAATTAGGTACAATGACATCTAGCACTGCGCCGGCATTATAGCCTTCCTTAGCTGCAAACCTCACGTTGTAAGTGCCTGATGATAAACCAGTAATAGATGGCGCTGTAGCCGCTTGATAGGACTCAGCTCCTGACAGCTTGTATTCAAGTGCTGTCGTTGTTCCTGTAATTTGTCCATCATTATTAGCTGAAGAGGTTGGAGCTACACCCGTCAAGCCTGATGGTTCCGGCTGCTCTTGTAGAGCAAACGCTTTGATAACGATATCAATTGCTGGGCTTGCACTGAATCCAGGTTTAGCTGCAAATCTGATATTGTAGGTGCCTGCTGCGAGACCAGTGATCGCTGGTTCTGTTGCCGCTTGATAAGCATCCGTTCCATCTAATCTGTATTCTAGAGCTGCAGTCGTTCCTGTAATTTGTCCATCGTTATTAGCAATCGTTGTCGGTGATACGCCYGTTAAGCCAGTCGGCGCTTCTTGCGCTTCCTCGCCGTAAGCCGGAATAACAACCTCTACTTTAGGGCTCGGGCGATATCCTTCTTTTGCCGCGTAACGAACATCATAAGTACCGTAAACAAGATCTGTAACAGACGGTTCTGTTGCACGAATATAATCGGACAACGAATTAGACAACTTGTATTCAAGCGCTGTCGTTGTTCCAGTAATTTTACCGTCATTGTTAGCTGCCGTCGTTGGTGCAACGCCTGCCAGCCCTGTTGGTGCAGCTTGGTCTTGAATAAAGGATGGAACCACTACGTTTACAGCTTCGCCCGCTTTGTACGAAACAGCTGCGGGAATTCCTGCTGTATGAGGACCATTGTATCCAAGCTTGGATGAATATCTAACATTGTAAGTACCTGGCACTAAGTTAGTTATTGCATCACCAGTTACAGCCTTGTAATCCGTTTCACTTTCAAGCTTGTATTCCAGCACTTTGCCTTTCGTTCCTGTAATTTGACCATCATTTTCATCGGATGAGGTTGGTTTAACCGCTGTCAGCCCTGTAGGTTTGGCCTCAACTCTTGCGAATAGGCTGTTCAAAGCATTCGTATAGTTATTGTAATTCACACCAGTAAGCCCGCTGCTTACATAATCAGGTTGAATATTGGTCCAAGAATACATCAATTCAATATGCCCAAGAATCGGAGCTCTGTTGCCATCAGCATCCTTGTTGTCTTTGTTATATTGAAAGAGGTAAGGAACCTGAGCTTTGCTTGCGATTACTTCTACGCCGTTCTCATTCGTATACTTTACATTGTTGCTTGCTTTAACATATTGTGTTTTGATATCAGGCAAATATTTGTTAATCAAATCTACATACAGATTGGCATTTGGATGATTCGTATCTCTCGTTTGAAAGAATATGCCGTTATGCGGGTCAGCGTTCGGGTCTTTATTAAGATCCAGGATCGAAATTCCCGAATCCAGCTTGGTGTCCCAGAAATAAACTTTATCAATGTTATTTTTTTTCGCATATTCGTTAATAAACTTAATGGCTGCTTGTGTATTCGGGCACCAAGAGCCGCCGAACAAGATCGTATAATTCCCTTCGCTCTCGAGAATCTTCGTCAATTGGTGATAGGTTACATGTTCAAATACGAGCTCGCCATCCGATTCGTCAAAAATAATCGTTTCTTTTTTGTTGATGATTGATCCGTTTCTATTGAAAGCTGCTTTGATAGAATTCGAACGGTTAATCGTATCAAATGAAGTGATTCCTTCAAATACTTGACTCACTTTTGCTTTGTAAGCATCTACTTTGCCCGTGTCCAAAACACCATTTGTTAAATAATCGTTCCATACATTCGTTGATGCCAAAGAGGAAACAATTTTCTTTTTGTTATACACAAACAAGAATGGTGCTTCAATTTTTTTCGCTGAGCCTTCTGAAATTACTGTGCCCTTGCTGTCTTTTTTCGTATAGCTAACGATATCTCCTGCTGGAAGTACTTCATCGAGGTTCGTTAAATATTTTTTGACCAGCTCGACATACGCTTCTGCAAAATCAAAAGTGTTGTTGCCGACTTTGATTTCTTTCGTTTGCGTTTCCGCAATTTCTAGTGATTTCCCATCTAACCTCGTATCAAAGTTATAGATGGTTTTTACGCCATATTGCTTCGCCACCTGATTAATAAAGCCAATATTCGCTTGTGTTTTATCGCTCCAAGCTCCGCCAAACAACACAACATACGTGCCTTCGCTGTCAAAGAGATTAATAATATCTTCATACGTTACCGTTTGAAGAATATGGTTCTCATCATCCAAATGATCATACACATTATTAAAATAGTTATAATGGCTGGCGCCGCTATTTACTAGAGTTTCCGAAGCTGGATTGGCATTAACGATATTGGCAGCCGGCAAAATTAATAACGCAGCCAATATAAGAGCTAACCATCTTTTGGATGTATTAAATTGTAATTTCATGTTCATTCCTCGTTTTCATCAAATTTTGTCGATGTGCCAAGTGTGAAATATGTATTCTCCACTAGTCGCTTCAAGATCTCGTGCAGGGAGCCGGTCATAAGAGACTGATCTGCCTCTTATGACCACCCCCATTTCATAACTCATAAATACGTATTTCTTGTTTCTAGCAGATTTCTTCTTCCGTCGTCGATGGTGCTGGCTGTTGACCTTCGGAAGACGAAGATGATGATGAAGAGGATGAAGCAGGAGCCTCTGAGGATGATGGTGCTTTCGGCTGTACCGCATCTTTTTTCACGAATGAGACCGATTTAGATGGTTTCTTTTCTTCTTTCGCAGCTGGCTCCGCTGGTTTCGATTGTGTTTCTTCTTTCGCAGCAGGTGCTGCTGCTTTTGGTTCTTCTTTTACAACGGCTGCTGCTTTAGGCTGGCTTTCTTCTTTTACAGTCGTTGCTGCTTTAGGCTGGGCAGCTTCTTTCGGCTGTGTTGCTGTTTTTTCAACCGATGTATTTGCTTTAGCCGCAGGCTCTTCCTTTGCTGCTGCCGCTTTAGCTGCAGGCGCCTCTTCCTTCTTATCTACAGCAAGAGTAACTTTGGATTTATCTTCTTGTTTCGCATCTGCTTTTTCTGCTTCAGGTTTATTTGCCTCTATCGTGTCCGCCGTTTTTGTTTGTGGTTGTTTTTCGCCTTCTGCTGCAGCTGTGTTTACTTCTGATTTTTTCTCTGTGTCAGAAACGGTAATGATTTTGGATTGATTCTCTTCCTTTGCTTCGGTAACAATTGCAGCGTTGTCCTTCACCGCAGGCGCACCTTGCGCCTGTTTGGCAGATACGACAACATAGGTTAGGGCTGAGAAGGCTACTGTTGCAGAAATTAATGTTAGTGTTAGTTTTTTCATGATTGTAAACATCCCTTTCGCTTCGCTCTTTGAGCTTTTTTGTTTTTTTGGATAAAAAAAGGAGACCCAACAAGGCGCAGAACTGCGCTCCTATTGAATCTCTGGTGGTCCAGTAGATTATCTTCTTTTGTCATCCTACAAAATGGTTTTTCAACTCACTTTGAATATATTCCTATATTATTCCTCAGAAACGACCCTGTCAACGATTATTTAAATTTTTCCCATCGTTTTTGTCGGAATTAATTATATAGACACTAAAACGTCTGATTTTTATTTATTATTTTAAATTCCACCTTACGATCATCGGTATGAATAAACTTCACAAGCAATGAAATTTTATGATCTGCGTTTATGCTGCTCCAGTAAAATCGAGCCGTTTCATCCATTGAATCAAATAAAGGAACCTCCAGCGGTTCACCTTCAAAAGATCTCAAAATACCATTTTCTTCACCTTTATAAGTGTGAATGCAATGACCTATCCCTTTTGTAAAAGAGTCGTAATGAAAGAAATGACGGATGCAAAATGACGGATCGTTTTGCCTTGTTTTCAAAATGGACAAGCTGTACACAGCTGATTCAGTATCAATAATACCGGAAATACGCGGTGTATAATGGGGAGCATCCGGTTCAAACTTTCTGCTTTTTAATGCATCTTCAAACGTTTCTTTTTTGCCATAAGCTTCATAGATGGTTTCCGTCTGATCTCCATTGGAAATGATGTCCATCCCATTAATACTCTTTATCGGATTATAAATAATCAATGAAGGGTCTTCCATTTTTGCCGCATCATATGCTCTATTTTTTACAAACTGCTCCTTACGCTCAAAGATTCGGTTGCGACTGTTCACGCTTCTGCCCATTATCCAATACACTTGAGCAAAATGTTTTCCTGACGGGCTCATCCCCATGATTATCGTTCTACCAGGATACGGATTATTAAATAACTGATCTTCATAGGACTGCAACATACTCACCTCAACCTTTTTATTTTATCTGAAAATAAAAAAAGCATTTGATCATTGATCAAATACTTTGCCCAGGCGTACGACATATGAAATAGGTGCTCCCTCGTGGTCATCCACGTTTACGCCAGTTGCACCTACCTAAAATTTACATTTATTATAGTTCGATATCGCCAATGAAATCAAGCTCATTTACAGACGAACTATGAAAGTTAACGCGTATATTTTCTAACGAACTGTATCGTGCATATTATGCAGAAAACAAAGCGCTGCTGGATTCGCAAGCTGGTATTTTGATTGTTGAGCAATGGAAAAAGGGCTGTTCCAAAAGTAGAAAAATCTACTTTCAGGACAGCCCTTCTCTTATTTATACCTTATTTCACTTCAATTGATTTAACTGCGCCATTGTCGCCTTTTACTTGTACATATTGACCAACCTTCAGCTGCGAGGAGTCACCTGTGATGACTACACTTGGGTCAATGCTGAATGTAGTGACAACTGCCTGTGAGTTTTCATATCGAGTAATGAGAGAAACCGTCGTCAATTTCGCCTGATTGTTGAACGTTAATGTATTAATAATTCCGTTCTCCGAGAAAGCTGTACTAACAGGAGCCGACTTCGTTACTTCAATAAATACGATACGATTGAGATACGTACGAACGAGTATCTCATCCCCTGCTCGGAGTGAGCTCACTGGCGATTTTTTATCATCTCGGAAAATAAACACATTCGAGTCTAATGCTAGTGAAACCTCCGTGTTATCTCCTTTAACAACCGTCAACTTGCCATCAGCAGGAGCTGCTTTTAGCTTGCCAGTAATGGCTTGTGCATCATGATTAGGCATTTCCGTATCTGTACGATCGAGAAGCGCTGCCAGCTCTGCACGGGTTACTGGTTGATTTGGACGGAACGTTTTTCCATTCTTATCATTGTAGCCGGTAATAATGCCTTTCTTCAAAGCAAGAGCAACATAACCTACAGATCCAGCAGGGATCTCTTTTGCATCCTTAAAGTCAAGCTTCGTATTATTGAGCGCCTTCGCTTCGTCTTCCAGTTTAAGCGCTTTTACGAGAAGAATCGTAGACCATAGTCTTGTTGCGTTTGCTTCCGGTTTCACTTCCGATTCAGTCTCAGAGAATAGATCGTTCTCCAGCGCTACTGCAACGTAACCAACAGCCCATGGGTATTTTTTTGCGATTTTATCCCCGTCATTAAATTGCAAATCCGTTTTCATTTTATCAGCTGATTCCGCTTGTGAGCGAAGACCCATCAATCTGACAGCAGCAGTCAACGTTTCAATACGGTTGATTTTTTGATTAGGCTTAAATGTACCATCCTCGTAGCCAGTAAATACGCCCTTCGACGCTAACCGCATAATGTATTCCATAGCCCACTTCAGATCGTCTTCATCTTGGAACTGCCATGTTACTTTATGTTTATCGTCCTTGTCATACTTGTCATCCTTGTCCTCATGACGGCCTTTATCATCATTACGATCGCCATCATGCCCTTTGCCTTTACCGCCATCTGCAAAAGCTGACGTCGCACCGCCTGCAAGCATTAGCAGCGCAAGCGAAGAAATTGCTGTCTTTTTCCACATGGTTTGTTTCATCAAGAAAGCCACACTCCTTTTTCGATTGCGGGTTTTGCCGCATTTTTTACCTTCGCCCATACGTTTCGGGAGAGGCAGATCGATTTAAGAGGGTGGCTTTCAAAATAAATTTTTATGATTGTTCCTTATCGGCCTCGCGTTTAGCTTTAAGCCACTTAGGAGCACCTTTGTTTTTACCTTCGCGCTTTCGCTCCACTTTCTTAGGAGCAGGCTTCGCTGCTGGCTTTGGTTTCGGCGGAGCAGCTACTGCTTTCGTCTCTACAAGCTTCGTTTGTTTCGGAGCAGCAGCTGCACTTTTGTTCTCTACAGCTCGCTTCGTTTGCAACGCTTCTGAGCGATCTGCAAGCTTCGCTTCATGACGAGCCGCAAACGGTTTTGTTGCTTCTCGCAGCTCTTCCTCGCTAAGAAGCTTTCCTCTGAACATTGTCCGTTCTGTCAATTCGATGCCCAGCTGCTTGCGGAATTTCTCCATAATAAACAGCTCCTGCGGCGTAACAATGGAAACGACTGTACCAGGACGTCCCATACGGCCCGTTCGTCCTGCACGATGCACGTAATGATCCGCATCCGATGCAGGATCAAGCTGAATGACGAGCGGCAGACCTTCAATATCAAGGCCTCTAGCCGCAACATCCGTAGCTAGCAGCAGTTGGCAGCGACCCTCGCGAAAACGAGTCAATGTTGCTGCACGGCGCTGTTTATCCGCATCCCCATACAAAGCCTCAACAGTAAAGCCTTCATAGCTTAGCTTCGATTCCCAGTTGGAAATGTTGTCGGTATCATTTAGGAAAAGCAGCGCAGAGGTTGGGTTCAGCAAGCGAACAAGTCTTCTTGCCGTATCGGTTTTATCACGCTTATCGCTAACGATAAAATAATTATCGATCGTTTGTGATACGGTATGCTCCGGCGTAACCTGAATACGTTCCGGGTTTTTCATCCAGCGTCCTTCAAAACGAGCCATTTGATCCGGATATGTCGCGGAGAAAAAAGCAATTTGGTGCTCTTTACCGACACTATGCAAAATGATCTCGACCTCTTTTGTCGAGCCGAGCTGAAATACTTGATCCGCTTCATCAACTACAACATTTTTCACATCATTCAGCTTGAGCTTGCGCAGCTTAAGCAATTCGTGAATTCGCCCTGGTGTACCAATAACCAGCTGCGGGCGCAGCTTCAATTTCTCCACCTGCCGCTTTAATGCTGCTCCGCCAATCAATTGCTGAACGCGAATGTTCAGCGGCTCCGCGTACACTTCTGCTACACGAACAATTTGCATCGCGAGCTCCTGTGTTGGAGCCAAAATAATCGCTTGAATCGCGCTTGAATGCGAATTCAGCTTCTGAAGAAGCGGCAACAAATACGCAAGCGTTTTACCTGTACCCGTCTGCGACCTCGCTGAAACGTCGCTTCCTCCAAGCAATATCGGAATCGTATTTGCCTGTACATCCGTTGGTTCAATAATTCCATTTGCTGTGAGCTTATCCGACAGCAGTTCATTAATTCCTATTTCATACCATGTGTGCTTACTCATTTTTAATCCTCTCTCATTTAAACCTTTATTTTCGATTTAACATACCGCCGAATAGCCGATCAATGGTTCGCGGCAGCAATTGGTACAGTTTAATACCAAAAGCTGCGGTTTTCGGCAGGTCAAGCTCGGCTTTTCTCCGCTCGATTAAACGAATGATTTTTTTGACTACATATTCTGGCTTCATCATAAACCAATTAACATTTTTAACGTAAGAGCCGGAAGGATCAGCCAGCGAGAAAAAAGGCGTATCAATTGGACCTGGATTAACCGCAGATACCTGAATTCCCTGCTCCCGAAGCTCCATGCGAAGCGCATTAGTAAAGCCAAGCACAGCATGCTTTGTGGCTGTGTAGCTGGTTGATTTGGCAGTGCCTATTTTGCCTGCTAAAGATGCTATGTTTACAATATGTCCGCTTCCTTGCTTCACCATATGAGGAACAACTGCCTTCGTGCAGCGTACGATGCCTAGGTAGTTCGTGTCCATCATTTGCTCAAAGCTTTCCACATTCATGCTCATAAAATTCTCGAATTTGCCGTAGCCAGCGTTGTTCAGCAATACATCTATTTTACCATATTCCGCAATGACAGCTTCTACTGTTCGCTTCACCTGTTCATTATCGGTCACGTCCATCTGATAGAACGAGCTTTTCCCCTTTATTGCAGCGGAAATCTCCTTTAGCTTCGAGATGTTGCGTCCAGTCAAAACTGGGATCGCCCCCCGCTCAGCCAGCATTTTAGCCATTAACGCTCCGATTCCGCTTGATGCACCGGAGATGAAAATCACTTTGCCTCTTAACATCCATCATCACCCATTTACAATTTTACTTGATTGGTATTGCAGACGCAAAAAAAGCTCCCTAAGGAGCCATTTCTATGCTAAGATGCGATTAAAACTTGGATGTCGAGTTCTCCAATGCCTTCCATTATCAGTGGAATCGTCAACGCTTTTTGTGCGGTGAAGCCAGCTGACTGAGCAGACTGGATAACCTTCGGCGGTGTAATATCTACTCTCACCCCTTGATTAAACAGCATCGTACTCGCATTTCCGCTAATCATATTGCCAAGCTCAGAAATAGCACTCTTCACGATTTCGTCGATTTCAGAAATTACGTATCCGCCCATCATCGCAGAAACCATTTTCATAGCTACCTCTTCGCTAAGCCCGAATACAATGTCACCGTTCATCTGTCCGTTGAGCCCAATTTGAATCCAAATATAGTTCTCTACAAACTTGATATCCTTGAGACCTAGTTCTCCAGTCGCTGGACGTATTTGAACGACTTGCTCAATCACGATTTTTGCAGATTCAAGAAACGGGTTAATGTACTCTGCCTTCATAATGAAGATACGCTCCTTTTCGACAAAATTCGCGCTTTGTCTTGTTTAATTTATATTATACTTAATTCACTAGGACAAGTATACTATAAATAAAATATATGTATCTTTAGAACTATATTTTAAAACGAAATCTGTAGAATATTGATAGGAATGGAGGTCCTCTTCTATGCCTAACGTATGGGCTCACTTCATTTTTGGACAACTTGTATTCGAGCGGCTTGGCGAATGCRCACTAATTGAATCAGATGAGAAAAAAAATATATTTAACATGGGATGCCAAGGACCTGACTTTTTGTTCTATCATCGTTTTTTCCCTTGGCAGCGCAGCCTAGCCTTAAATCGTTTAGGAACGGAAATGCATAATCGCAATTGCGGACCGGTACTTGTCGAAATGCTGGATAGTGTCGTCGGCAGACCCGCCTGCCCTAAACGTCCTGATTCTTCTATCCTATACACACTAGGATTCGTATTGCATCACATACTTGATCGTAATCTTCATCCTTATGTATTTAGCAAATCAGGCTTTCGCAAATGGGATCATCAACGTTTTGAAATTATGATGGATACGATAATAGCGCGTGAGCTTTGGGGTATTGAAACGTGGAAAACTCCAGTCTGGAAGCATATCGATACGAAGGGAGCATTTCCTGCACCCATAGTGGACGCTTTCGAGTCGATTGCTGCCCTTTATTATGAAGAGCTTGCCCCGCTCATTAAACGTGAGGATTGGAACCAAGCGAATCGTGATTTCACTGCCGCGCAGCGTTTATTTCATGATCCGACTGGCATACGAAAAATACTAACATTTGGGCAAATCGAGCCTTTTACTTATAAAAGAGGGG
This sequence comes from Paenibacillus sp. 01T424, assembly GCF_056398745.1. Lineage (NCBI taxonomy): Bacteria > Bacillati > Bacillota > Bacilli > Caryophanales > Paenibacillaceae > Paenibacillus > Paenibacillus sp. 01T424. Next base: position 76,994 of record NZ_JBFTPZ010000020.1, read on the forward strand.
CTATGCCCTTTGACGTATTAAATGTAGAAGAGCAGCCTTGGCTTGATCCTGTGGACGGCGCCACCTATCACAATGAGAGCGTTTGGCAGCTATGGAATCAAGCGTTAGATGATGCTGTTGAGGTTGTAAGCGCTATCCTCATTTGGCTAAGAGCCTATGAGCAGCCGCAGTTTACAAAAGAGGAGCGTTATCATGTACGTCTCCTGCGAGAAGATGCCATCGCCCTTATAGACAATCGTTCCTATGAAACTGGACTTCATTGCGACTTTAATAGTACGATCCGTTTTGCAGACACGGTTTGGACTGACCAAATCGGAATTATGAAGGCTCCTTGAGTAATGAAGGAGCCTTCTCCTGTCTTTCTTTTCCCCCAAAAAAAATTATACAGCCTTGCTTGTCAGGCTTCTTCTAAAACGCAGCCTTATGAGCCTCAAGCGCTCATAAAGGACATCAACAGGCTTATTCAACTGCGAAGCTTCCAAAGTGCCATATACTTGCTGCAATACCGGCTTCAAATATTTATCGCCGACCAGCGAGAGAGCATCCCAGACCAGCTGCTGCTCATCATCTGGCATCTCAACGAGCTCCCGCGTAATCAGTGATTCCATATCGTAACCCTCTTGTTCTAATTGCTCGATTCGATCCATTAATTCGCGCCTTGACAGCTCTAGCTCCACGCCAAGCTGTTCAAGCGATCCACCCTGCTGTACCGCCGTCAAAATATGTTTTTTTGCCTGCTGGCGATCCATCTGAGATTTATATTTTGTTTCCTTTTGTTTATAAAGCCACTGCGTATAGGCGATTGAGTCTAATTTGTCACTTACCCATTGCAGCGGAAACTCGGTATCACGGTTAGCCTCACTTGTAATCTCCAGCACTTCTAATCCATAGGATGCATGCTTGGCGCTTCCCCAACCGGGAATTTGTGCTAATTCATCTGCCGTCTTCGGAACGAAGGCGCTGATCATCCACAACATGCGATTAGTAGCGACAAGATAAGCCGAACGCTTCTCAGCAATCGCTTTCGTACGCCGCCATTCACGAAGCTTCTGAAAAAGTTCTTGATTGGCATGAATCTCTCCGTAGCATTGAAGCATAGTTACGAAGCTGCCAGTTGTAGAACGGCGATCGTCCAGCATGCCATCGATAATAGGCGCGTACCCTTCCCCCATGACCCTTGCAATGCCATGACGGAATGCCACAATCATTTCCTCCCATGACGTTCCTTCAAACCAAGTGATCGGATCTTCGCTCTCCTCATTCAGCTCCACCCACAGCACTGCCCAAATGCCTTGATTCTCACAGATAGATAGCTGCGCGCTATCAATGCGCTGGCCTTCTCCAAGCTTCTCGAACGTGTTCAAAAATACGATTTGCATGTTTCTCATTCCTCCAATAAATAGATGTGGTCGCGAATCGGTTGAAGGCAAGGAAAGCGTCCGAACAATTAGGGAGAATGTCGGAAAACAACAAAAAGCACCTCCTCTGCCTGCGGCAAAGGAGGTGCTTCCTCACGTTTAATGATTCGATTGCTTTCATGCTATCATATTGATTTCTTTATTACAAGCATTTTGTTGTTGCAAAATCATGCTCTCAAACTTCCTTAATAAGACCAAACCTTTAATAATTACAGTACTCTATAAACTTTATAGGGTAGGAACTCTGAACGATACAAGGTAAAGTTTTGGTGAAGTCAATTTCTCAGGCATTTCCATGCAGTAAAAATTTAATATAAGGGGAGTAATACAAGATGTCGACGAAGCTGGGAACGGGTGCTTTTTTCACAGGAAACTACCGAAATTTGTTTAAGCTGTACGGTTACAGCCAAGAAGAAATTGAGAGACGTGTCGAGGATACTTGGGACAACCTGTTTGGCGGTAACGAAGAAACGCGAATCTATTACGAGGCTGGAAGCGATATGGGGTATCTGTTAGACACCGGAAACATCGATGTACGCACCGAAGGCATGTCCTATGGCATGATGATGGCTGTGCAGATGGACCGCAAAGATATCTTTGACCGCATATGGAAATGGACGATGTCTTACATGTATATGAGCGAAGGTGAGAATGCCGGTTATTTCGCTTGGTCATGCAATACCGATGGCACCAAAAGATCATACGGTCCGGCGCCCGACGGCGAGGAATATTTTGCGCTTGCTCTCTTCTTCGCATCACACCGATGGGGCGATGGCTCTGTTCCTTTTAATTACGGAGCGCAAGCTCGGAACCTGCTTCACAGCTGTGTGCATAAGGGTGAAAATAACGACGGTTACCCGATGTGGGAGCCTGCCAATAAATTAATCAAATTCATTCCAAATTGCGACTATTCCGATCCATCCTACCATTTGCCGCACTTTTATGAGCTGTTTGCGCTGTGGGCTAATCCAGAAGACCGCAAGTTCTGGAAAGAAGCTGCAGCTGCGAGCAGAGATTATTTGAAGCTGTCATGCCATCCGGTTACTGGACTAGCACCCGAGTACGCCTATTACGACGGAACACCCAACAACGAGCGCGGATATGGTCATTTTTACAGCGACTCGTACCGTGTGGCCGCCAATATCGGCCTTGACACGGAATGGTTCGGCGTCGATCCATGGCAGTATGATGAGGCGAACCGGATTCAAACATTTTTCTCAGGTATTGATCCGTCTGATTATAGACGTTATACGATAGCTGGCGAACCATTTGAAGAAAAATCACTTCATCCCGTCGGGCTGCTTGCCACAAACGCGATGGCTTCGCTTGCCAGTTTCGAAGGACCGCACGCCAAAGCTTGCGTTGAATTATTTTGGAACACGCCGCTTCGCACAGGCGACCGCCGCTATTACGACAACTGCCTCTATCTGTTTGCCATGCTTGCGCTTAGCGGCAGCTTTAAAATTTATATGCCTACTGTATAGCGTTTTGTCTCATCGTAATTGAAAAAGAACGGCCTCCACTCCTTAATGGAGGGTAGCCGTTCTTTTTTCTCCTTACGGATTCTCAGCTTTAAAGGCTGCTCGCTTCTCTTCCATTACTTCCTTGCCGCCAATTTTCATATAATCCGCTACTTCCTTATCGTAAACCTTGTCAAAATCCGCTGGTTTCGCAGTTAACACTTTAACAAAAATTTCGTCGTCCTTTTCCTTCAGCGTTGTAGCGTACTTGATCTCCGATTGAATCGGTGTCACCACACGAGGTTTAATGATTCCATCCTTCGTTCCAGTCGCGATGCTTTCCACCGTAAAATCTTTGAAATTCGGATCGGACGCATTTGCTGTAATGTTCAGCAGCTCATCGGTTGTACTGACATATTTCCCGTTAAGAATGATACAGTAATCAAAATAGTTATATAAAGTCTGCTTCGCCTGATCGTTATCAAGCGTGATTGGCACGCCATCCTTCATCTCATAAGTTACGCCTTCCGTACCGTTCTGAAGGGCAATAATATTGTCCGTTTCAGCCATCCAATTCAAATATTTAATGGCCGCTTCAGCATTTTTACTTGCTTTTGGTACCATCATGTATATGCCATTTGGCGAATAAATAGGCTTTGGTGTCTTGCCGTCCGCGCTTGTGAACGGGTCGATTAACGCCAGCTTTGCATTCGGATCATTCTTTTGCAGCTCGGCGTAATAGCCCATATAAACCGGCTCATTGGTATTTGTTGTTGCCGAACCAATATACCCGTTCAGCAGGTTCTTCTGAAACTGCTGCGTATCCTTGCCCATATGGAGCGGAAAATCCGGATCCATAAGTCCCTCGTTGTACATTTTATTCAAGAAGCGGTATGCTTCCTTATTGCCCGGAATGAGCCACTCAGCTGATGCATAAAGATCCTCATCTGTGATTTTGTCCCATTCCCAGAACGAATATTGAATCGGATGCATATGGAAATAGTCGATCTGTCCATACGGAATCGCTTTATCACCGGATTTGCCAGGCTTTTTCTCTTTAAAAGCTTTCATCGTCTCATAGAACTGCTCCGTTGTTTTCGGCAGCGGCAATCCGAGCTCATCCAACCAATCCTGACGGATAAAAGTCGAGCTCTGAGGCTGAAGAACGCGCTTAGCTGGAATCGTATACTGCTTGCCATCGAATACACCATAGCTGAGCAGCTCCTCACCCAATACTTCCTTCAACTTTTGTCCATGCGCATCCAGCAGCGGACCAAGATCTGTCAGACCGCCGTTTTTTACGTATTGCTGTACCGTCGGCTGGTCATAAGTAAATACGATGTCAGGAGCCTGATTCGCAGCCATAAGCACGTTCAGCTTGTCTACCTCCTCTGAGCGAGGAACCGTAACAAATTCGACAGTAATATTATTTGGTTCACCAAAATTTTTCTGAATGTATTTTGTCATGTCGTTGTCGGTAATTTTCGGAGCGCCTGCCGGTGTATTGTTTCGGTCAAACAGCTCGATTCGAAGCTTAATTGGATCTCCCTTCGGCTTCTCGGTTGCTTCAGAGCCAGAATTGCTCGGTTTATTGCTTGCAGCATCCTTTTCTTTGACAGGCTCCTTATTTCCGTTTCCGCTGCTGCACGCAGACAACATGGATGTGATCAACAGCACTGCCATAAAGATTATCGTGAATTTACGCCTTGCTCTCCTCAACGCATTCAACTCCCTTTTATCATTTTTTAATCTATAGCAACTCCATGAAACGGGAGCTTTCGGCTCCAGCCTGTCCGGGAGTGACTATCAACCTTTGACGGCACCGATCATCATACCCGAAATAAAGTAACGCTGAAGCGCCGGATATACGAGCAAAATGGGAATGGTTGCGAACATGATCGAGGCAGCTTTAAGACTTTCCGGTATCGGTACCGAGGCATTAAGCCCCTCTGCTATCGCCATATCGTTAACTTGGCTGTTGATGACCATTTCGTACAGCTTTAATTGAAGTGGATAAAGCTCCGATTTGGTAATGTACAACAAGGCATCCATAAATCCGTTCCACCTGCCCACTGCGTAAAACAAGCTAAGTGTGGCCATGACCGGAAGCGACAGCGGCAGGATGACATGCCACAAAATTTTAAAATGGTTGGCTCCGTCCATCCGCGCCGACTCTTCCAGCTCTACTGGAATGGAGGAGAAAAAGGTCTTGATGATGAGCAAATAAAAGGCATTAACCATCCCCGGCAAAATGAGCGCCCAGATCGAATCAAGCAAATGCAAGTTTTTTACGAGTAAATATTCCGGTATCATTCCTCCGCTGAAAAACATCGTCAGGACGATAAGGAGAAGAAAAAAGTTTCTTCCCTTTAGGTTAGGCTTCGTCAAGGGATAGGCTGCCATAATCGTCATCAGCATCGATATAGCCGTGAACAAAACAACTAGTCCAATAGTAAAAAGTAAGGAATGGATCATCGCTGCATTGCCGAAAACAGCCTCGTAAGCGGAAAAATCGATTTCTACGGGTAGTATCGTAACTTTTCCTGATAGAATCGGCCCGTTGGCGCTTAACGACAAGGCGAAAATATGAAGCAGCGGCAGCAGGCAGAAGAGCCCCGCCGTTATGATTACGACCATGATCATTGCATCTACGATTTTGTCATTTCCATACGCTCTCATATCTGCCCTCCTACCAAATGCCTTGATCATTAACTTTTCTGGAAATATAATCGGCCGACAGCAGGAAAATAAGACCTACAACCGCTTGGAACAGACCGATAGCCGTTGCTATTGTATATCGTGCGGATTGAATTCCGATTTTGTATACATACGTGCTGATAACCTCAGACACATCGGTGACGAGAGGATTGCTAAGTACAAACGGCCGATCAAATCCAATGCTGGCCATATGTCCAATATTAATAATGAGTAGAATGATAATTGTCGGCTTGATCCCCGGCAGCGTGATATGCCAGATTTTACGCATTCGGCTTGCACCATCTACATCTGCCGCTTCGTAAAGATCCTTGTTAATTCCCGTTAACGCAGCGAGATAAATGATCGTTCCCCACCCAGCGCTCTGCCAAATACCTATGCCTAAATATGTAAGCACCCAGTAAACAGGCTCCGTAAGGAATGGAATGACCTTCATCCCTAAAGACTTCAGCAGATTGTTGACAATACCGTTATTGGTCGCCAGCAGCTGAATAGCCATCCCGCCGATGATGACCCATGATATAAAATGAGGCAAATAAAGAATCGTCTGTGCGCCTTTTTTGAACCATTTTATACGAAGCTCATTTAACAGTATCGCTAGTGCGATTGGAATCGGAAAACTTACGACAAGATCCAAGAAATTGAGTAGAAAGGTGTTGCGGAGCGCATTGTAAAAACCATCCATCTGAAATACTTCCCGGAACGTTTCGAAACCGACCCAGGGGCTTGCTAAAATGCCTTGAAACATGTTGTAGTCCTTAAATGCAATGACGACGCCCAGCATTGGTGTGTACTTAAAAATAATAAAATACGCCAAGGGCAGAAGCAGCAGCAGGTATAACTGCCAATCCCTGTACAGCGCTTTCATACGAACGCGCGGCACGGCCTTGACCTTCCTCTGGCGTTCCGTTGCAATCTGCATGGATGACCTCCTGACTCTTATTGGAAGCAAATATTTCGACTTGGTTCCAAATGTAACACGCGATTAAGAAATCGGATATTAACAAGAATCAGAGGCTTAACATAATCGGAAATCCCGCTATTCACGCGGACTTTACCATTTTCCGACGATTAACCTTTACGGAAGTAAAAAGAAAATCTGCCGATTAATTCGGCAGATTTGTTGCCATTCATTCGTTTAACCGATAAATGGTTCGATATTCACCTGGCGGTAGATTAAACAATTTTTTGAAAGCGCGGTGGAAGGAAATGACGTGTGTGTAGCCCACCTGTTCAGCAATCCATTGGATAGGCTCATCTGTTTCAAGCAGCATGTTCTTCGCATGTGCGAATCTTACCTTTAGCAAATAATCGATAAAATTTTCACCAAGCTCCTCTTTAAACAAATGACTAACGCTTCTCGCGCTTAGACCAAGCTTCTCGCTGACTTGAATGAGAGACAAGCTCGGATCAGTGTAATGCTGGTCGATGTATTCCTTCGTTTGGAGGGCGATCGTATGATTTTTGYCATTCAGCCTTTTCTTATCCCTATCGCCCGCAAGTTCAGTCAAAACAGCCGCAAGCTGAATCTCAAGCTCGTCGATCGTCTCAGCATGCTGCGCGATTTGCCTGAACCTGCTTCGGTATTCGCTGCTCCATATCGTCTCGATATCACTTGGCAATGCTTCCATATCTTTCTCAAGCTGGCGGATTAGATTATGAATGAACGCTTCAATATCCGCGCGCGAGATTAACATGCCTTTCAACTTAAGAAAAATTCGGCTCAGCTTAATTTCCCATTGCCCGTCGTCCATCCGGCAAGAGCGTGACAGCTCCAATATGGATTGAAAGCACAGAAGTGTCTCTCCTGTTTGTTTTGTACATCTTAACCGGTTATCAATTACGCTGTTTGTGCCAAAAACAGCTTTATAGGATACATTCTCAGCAGCGCTGCGGTAAGCGGCAGCAATATCATGAATCGAATGGACGAAGTCTCCAATTCCGCAAGATACGGTTAACTCCAAATGCTCGTTCATCCACTTGCGGAATTCCTCGCATACTTGTACCAGCCTATCTTGAATGGACTCTGAGCTTTGCTGTAAAAGGACAACAAAAGCCATTCGCTGAGGCTCTGTCCATACGTGTTGGATCTGCAATTCCTTCTGCTGCATAAGCTCTCGAAAAGCGGATTCAATAAGAAATTTCAGCAGGTTTTGATCACTGGCTTTATATTTATCGGTAAATGCGGCAAAATGGTCAATTTCTAGAGCAATGACGCCAAGGTATTCATATGAATGCGGCAAGCCAAGTGCCGATGCCTGCTTTTTCCATTCCTGATCGGTCAGCATGGATCGTCCAACAAGCAGCTCCTGAAGGAGATTCCGTTGACGGAGCAGCAAATCCTCTTTATGCAGATGCTCATAATCAATCGATTTTTTCAATAAATGATCAATGGCGGTTTCGATGAATTTAAACTCGTTTCGGGGCATCTTAATGCCAAGCTCTTGGCTTTTGCGAGCCGCATATCCGTCGATTTTACCCATGATGGTCTGGATCGGCTTGTAAGAGACATGCGTAATAAAAGTAAACCATACTAAGGCAAGTATGATGATGATAAATACGATAATAAACCACATGTTGGAAAACAATGAGAGGGCGGAAAATTCGTTGGCATGCACGCTGTCTGCATAGTATTGCCAACCGGTGTATGGGGAGCTGGCATAAATACCGCCTTCCTTGGCAGAAGGCAGAGTGGACTCAAACGGCTTCTTCTCCCAATCGAGAAGTTGAATCGTGCCGCCGTATCCATTGAATTGATTCATAAAATCGATGATGGAGCTTACGTTAAGATTGACGACCACCGCTCCCTGCTTATCAGACGCGAATGGGTAAGCCTTTACCAGTGAAACAACCTTGCGAGTGGAATCATCAAGGATAGATTGACTATACTCTCTTGGGCTCGTCCAGCCCATTGCAGCCGATCTTGATTGATGCGAATCGAAAAAGGGTTTGTCCTTAAACGCCTCGAGCTTGACCATCCCTGCTTCGGATAATACTTTTCCAGTATGATCACTGTAAATATAAATGGAATTAACGAACGGCAAAGATGAGGATATTTCAACTAACTTTTTTTGAATTACGAAGTAATCATACAGTGACTTGGGCTTTTCATTAAAAAAAGCTTGCAGCGTTTTGTCCGTCTGCATTTCCCTTACCACATTGCGCTCAATCAGTTGCAAGTTGGCGTCCACATTTTGCATCGTCTGCTCCACGATCGCTTGATTCGTTTCTAAATACTTTTTCTCAGACGAATTATTTAACGTTGAAAAAAACAAAAAGATAACTGATGAAATAACAAAGAAAAATATCGGCGTATACGACAGCATCATCCGGTAATACCAGTTCATCTTCAAATGAACCAACCTCCCGTCCATTTATGAAGCGCTTACAATTAAAGAGGTTTCTAGTTTCTTCTTCTAGCCAACCTCTACCTGCAAAGGAAAGAAACCGCGAATACGCGGCCTCCTCCATGCAGTTGTTGATTATGCCTTAGACCATGAAGCTAGCTGCCGGTCATGTTCGGCGTATTCACTGTATCTGTCCTTTACTCCGCCTTTTTCTGTGTTCCCCTCATGAATGTAAATACGGTGCTTCATCGTTATTGCATCTCCACCTGGCAAAAGCTTTCCTCCGCAGAAATGGAAATTCGCAGGTGTGAAAGGGCCATAATCACGGACAAACCATTGAGAAGCAAAAGTTTCATTTTCCGGATGGGAGAAAACCGCAATACCTGCCTCGGTGTACTGCTTGACCACTTCATCTCCGTCTCGCTGCATGCTGAGAAACAGTTCACCGCTGTAGTCAACCCATTCCGTCACAGACCCAAAAATGTCCGCTTCTCCTTTTTTCCCTTCGGCAGACGTGAGGCCACCTCGATGATGTCCGCTAATTTGCTCGTTAACGCGAATAAATGGAAATCCGCCTTCTTTGGTATCTCCGAACCGGACATCGCCGTTCACAGCAAACAACTGTGTCGTAAGATCCATATACCTCGATTCTGGAGGCAGATTATAAATGCGGACACTTCGAGCTTCTGTTAGAAGAAGGCGTCCATTCTCGTCCAACCAGTCGATCAGTGCCGTCATTTGTCCAAAAACAGGACCGCTTGCAAGCACAACAAATGTCCGGTGCACCTGCCTGCCTTCACCGCGAAACTCGTGATACAGCTTATGACTGTTCACATCATCGTGTCCCCACCATAACCCGTGATGATGAAGATGATCGTCCGGCCCATCATGGATCAGTGTCTTTCCATGCGGCCCGATTAAGGGATAAAAGTAAGGTTTTGCACTCGTAGCCGCATATAGGTACCGAGTAAAAAGTTTACCCTCAATGCTTACGACAACTCTTGCATTATCTTCCTGATGATCGAGATACACCCCAGGCAGCTCGCTCCAAGGATTATGCTTCCGGTCTGCTGGAGCAGCAGTTGAAGCAGCTTTTAATTCAAATAACAAATGGGTCTCCAGCGGCAATGAAACGTCCTGTACCAGTATATAAAGCGCACATTCAGCAATTGCACCTTGCGGCCCTGCTGACATGGCATACGGGCTTAACTGACATGCAAACGAAAGACCTGCCGAATGATTAACTGCGAATAGATTACAATTTCCTGACCATTCCAAAAGCCGCTTAAACATTGTTTCTTCCATTTCTACTCGAACAACGGCTGGGACCGGAGTGCCTGCATGAATGGAAAACTGCAGCGATTCGTCGAACGTCATATCGGATCCCCTCCTATTTGCTTTCTCCGCTTACCGTAATTTGATTGCTGCTGAACGCTGCAACGGAGTTTTTCTTCTCATAGAAGTGAGTCGCTGACGCCATAATCCCTTCCCGTGTATAAAAAGGGCTGTCTGGCCGAATAGGCAGCTCAACAGTTGTCCCTGTGCTGGAAGCTTGATAAATAGCAGTAATAAGCTCAAGCGTCTTTCTTCCTTCCACTCCCGTTACGAGTACTTCACCGCTGCCGTTTTCAATAGCGGTTATAACATTATCCAGCTGGCCTTTGTGCCCTACATAGGTTAAGGAAGCTGTACCATCTGCAACAGCTTCAATTTGCCGCTCCAATTCCGGGTTTTCTATAGGAAAACCGTTTTCCTGTGCAGATGAAGCGGTTACCTGCCATGGCATGGATACCCGCGCTTTCTCACCTTGGAAAATAAGCTTTTGCTCTTGTCCGTGATGAACGACGGAGCTTGTGATTTGAGCAATCGCACGCGGATAGGATAAAATCGCTACCGACAAATCCTCAACTTCTGCATTATCATGGGAAGTATTAGCCATAATGGCCGTCACTTTATCAGGCATACCCATCATCCATTGGAACATATCGATATGATGTACGGCATGGTTCAGCGTACAGCCTCCGCCTTCCTTCTCCCAAGTTCCGCGCCACCACAAATCGTAATAGGTATATCCTCGCCACCAAAAGGAATCTACCTGCGCATGCACGATTCGTCCTGCAAGCCCAGAATCAAGCACGCTCTTAAGCTTCATGACCGCATCGCCAAATCGATTCTGGCTTATAACGGAAAGAATTTTTCCTGATGCGGCAGCGGCTTCGTTCATTCTATCGCATTCAGCCAGCGAAGATGCCATTGGCTTCTCGACAATGACATGTTTTCCTGCTTGCAGGAAGTCTACGGACAGATCAGCGTGTGTATAGGGCGGTGTGCAAATCGAAACCAAATCGATATCATCACGCGACAACAAATTTTTGTAATCGTTTACAATTTCGCAATTCAGTTGAAACTTCTTTTTTTTGTCCTGCGCGCTTGCATCATTAATATCGTATAAAGCAACAATACTGCAGCGGTTCCCAAGTGCCAGATAAGCTTCGATATGAGCAGACGATATAGAGCCGGTTCCAATAATCGCAACACGAATCATATAATTCCATCTCCTTAGTCATTTTTCTCAACTGATAATACTAGTATACAATTAATTCAGACAAGTGCATATGCCTTTTTTATATGAATATATATAGCAAAATCAAAAAAACAGCCGACACCTCCTATGAGGCTGCCTGCCGTTTCATTGCACATGAYTACTTAAAATACGCGGGGTGTTTCTCTTTCAGCTCATCCTTCTCCAGTTGAAAACGATTCAAATGCTCATGCATCACTTTTTCCGCCGCATCTGCGTCCTTGTCCTTAATTGCCGTTACGATTGCACGGTGCTGGCTCAAAATGATGTGCCAATCATCGTTTGCAGCAAGGCGCAGCATCCTCACCCTCTGGTAATGGGCGCTAAGCTCCTGAAGCAGCTTCCATGTGCGGAGCTTCCCACATCCGATGATAATCGTTTTGTGAAACTCATCGTCGAGCTCAAACAATCGCTTATAGTTTTTTTCTTCGATACAGAGCTCTTGCAGGGCAATCAAATTTAGCAGCTGCAGCACTTGTTCAGCCTTAAGCTGCTCGCATGCCAGCCTGACGATCGTACTTTCCAGCGTTTCCCGCACGAAGCGTGACTCTTCCACCATATCCAGATCAATGAGAGAAATAAATGAACCTCGCTGGGGTATCGTTTCAATAAGTCCCTCTTGCGAAAGCTTAACGAATGCTTCCCTAATGGGTGTTCTGCTAACCTTCAGCATCTCGATTATATCTTTTTCTGAAATAAAACGGCCCGGCTCCAGTTTCAAATCCAATATATCTGATTTCAGCTTATCGTATACATAGTCACGAATAGATCCTTTTGCATCACGCGACGATTCGGAATTGTAGTTCATATCATTGTATCCCTCCTGATGGCACTGCTATTACTAATGTACCATAGCTTGTATAAACTGCAATAAGCCAAAGCAGAACATAATATTGTATAATGATTGTATTAATGAATTGGAGGCTATACTTTATGCTGTTGCCTGATTTTGATTTTATGTCCGATTCCACGGAAGAAACGTCTACAAGATACGTCACTTTTATTGGACCTAGCTTGAAGCGATTCGACCTTGCTATTACATCTACTAGCCGTTTTTACGGCAAGAAGCTGATTACTGATTTGCAGTTTGGCAAAACAGCGATTATCGGTCCTGATGACCTTGAAGAGGAAGGTTATCTTGAACATACGTTTAAGCTGACAGAAGAAGAAGCGGCTGAGCTCGCTCAATTCTTATACTTTGTTGTTGGAACGGTGCATTTTACCGATTAATCAGGGTACACTAAAATGGTAAACTAATACCATTTGAGAGGAGTCTGCTGATGGATCGATTTGTTCCTGAAAATCGCCAGCCCTATACAGATGTATCAACAGTAGAATCGCAGCGCAACGATCTCATTCCGGAGGAGTTTCCGGATGGACCGTATGGCTCTGATCTGCTGATGGAATCGCTAGGAAAAAGTACGCCTTGGAGAGTGGATCAGCGACCATCCAATCGCTTCGCTTATGAGAATCGAGCGCTTCATGCAGGAATGCCTCGTGACTATCCAGGTGAAGATGAATACGACCATGATTTTCCTGAAGTACATGATGAACCTTAAACCAAGCAAAAACGCCTTCGGCGTCCTTAGACGCTGAAGTAGCTTTGACGGTGAAATATAAGATAAGTATGAGAAAATTATATACTTTCTTATATTTAAACAAAGCCCTTGGATAACACGTCATATCACGTGTTTCCAAGGGCTTTTTTCCAAGCTTATTTATACGTTTGTTTATGCAGGATTAAGCTCTAGGTCATCTTCGTCACCGCGGTTGAATGCTTCACGATCGAATTCGCCTTCGGAATCTGCTACAAGCAATGCAGTAACCGTAGTACCCGTAGCATTAACAGCCGTACGACCCATATCAATTAGAGATTCAACAGCAACAACGAGTGCAATACCTTCTAGCGGTAGTCCAACTGCTGTCAATACAACTGTTGTCGAAATGGAAGCTGGACCTGGTACGCCTGCTACACCAATTGATGAAATTACACTAACAAGTACGATAAGTACATAATCTGTTGCAGTAAGCGATACACCGTAAACTTGTGAGATAAATACTGCTACAACAGCCGGCCAAACCCCGCCGCAGCCGTTAAAGTTCATTGTAGCGCCAAGCGGTGCTACAAAGCTCGCGATTTTTGGTGAAATGCGAAGGCGCTTCGTAATAACTTCAAGATTGACCGGAAGCGTTGCAAAGCTGCTGCGTGTTGTGAACGCTACCGCTACCGTAGGATATGCTTTTTTGAAAAATTTCAAAGGATTAACCTTAGCGACAAAAGATACAAGGCCGCCAAAGACGAATACAAAATGCAAGAGCAATGCGATATAAGTTACAAGAATTAACATGGCAAGCGGTTCGAGTGTTTCCCAACCATATCTAGCAGCCATAACTGCAATCAAGGCATACACACCATACGGTGTAAAGCGAAGAACGAACTTAACAACCTGGTGCATAATCACTGTTGCCGATTGAATGAACGCTTTGAACGGTTGAACAGAATCCGGATTTTTTGCTCCTACCTTAACGATTGCGATAGCAATGAATAGTGCGAAAATAAGAATTGGCACTACTTTACCCTCTGCAGCATCGTTAATCGGATTCGAAGGCACTTGATCCAATATCACTTTGAAAAAGCTTGGAACTTCACGCGCTTCAAAATTTTCAGGTGTTTTAAGCTCGAAGCCTGCACCCGGATTAATAGCAGATGCTACTAGAAGTCCGATAATTGCGGCTACACCTGTCGTTGCAAGAAACCAACTGATCGTCTTAACGCTAAGCTTGCGTAGAAACTCAAGATTCGTAATCGAGATAATACTGTTAATAACGAGAACAAATACGAGCGGAATAACGATCATCTTAATTAAATTAATGTAGATGGAGCCAATCGTACCTACGCCCTCAGTATCTAGTTTAAAGTTGTTAAAAATGATACCTGCCACAAGGCCAAGGCCAAGTGCGACCAATACCCTCGTTCCGAAGCTTACACGTTTTTTGGCCATAAAATAAAGACCGCCAAGTATTATTGCTGATACAACTAAACTGATCCAGTTTGTTTCAATTGCTGTCAATAAATTATTTTCCATAATACAACAATCATCCTTTCTGTCTACACATTATGATTAATAGCAAAAATTAACTCTTAAAATCAATTTCTTTTTTAATTCCGATAAGAATACTCTACTTTGCAGAAACAAATATATCATCGTTCTCAAACTTATGTCAATATGATTTTTCCACAGCTTCCAGAGAAATATTCGTTTAGCTTTTTGGAGTTTCGATACTATAAATATGTAGAGCTCTTTCAAGTATTACTTCGCACAAAAAAGAGACGTATAACAACCTTTTGCATCCGGTTGTATACGTCTCTTAGTGGCGTAACTTCAGTATAATTAGTTACTCCGTAATTTCAAATTTTGGTTTAACATTGTTGAAATCAAGATTTTCTCCACTAACCATAAGGCCCATGCCCCAATCAAAATGAGTATTTACAGAAGGTTTGTCGGCTGCATCACGATATTGGAACAAAACGTTTCTTCTCGTTCTGTCACTGCGGTTAACATCCGATCCATGTATCGTCAAATAGTTGAAGAACAGCACATCCCCTGCTTTCGCCGGGCAAAGCGTTCCAGATGAAATTGGATATTCCTTATGGTTGAGATAATGTCTTCCCACATGATTCAGCGGTCCTTCCAAATGAGAACCTGGGATAACCGCTAAGCAGCCATTTTCTGAATCGGCATCATCAAGATGAACGCTTGCAGCAAGCATCGAATGGTCGTTATGAGGGAAATATGGATAATCTTGATGCATAGGAAATGCTGCTCCATTCGCAGGCGGCTTCACAAGCATTTTGGAGTGATGAAGCTGTACATTGGGACCGATGATTCCATTCAGTACGGATACCATATTCGGATGAATGACTGCCTTAGTAAAGGAGGCATCATGATAATGCACATCATGGAAGCCTTTCAGAACGAGCTTCTTAAGCTGCTCTGGCGGGAGGAAATCTCCTTGCCATGCGTGGTTATGATCTGCCTGAGCAAGCGCCGCTCGTTGAATAACCCGCTCAACAGCCGCTCTCATCTCTACTACTTCTTCATTGTTAAACACGCCTCTAACAAGCAAGTAACCATTTTCTTTATAAAATTGCACATCTTCATTAGTGATCATGTTCATTCCCCTTATCGTATAATTAATGTGAATATGGTTTAATTATAGATAGGATATAGTGCAATCGTATTTACCTGTTAACGACATAATTTTGCATTATTACGCCATAGGAGCTGATCGTTCATATGTACGTTTGGTCAAAAAGCGAGGAACGCTTAAATAGATATGCAAGATTGCTGCAAGGTGAGAGCTTGACCATCCATGTTTATTATTGGGGAGCGGTACCAAAGCTTGTTGCAAATGCTGTTCATAAGCATTCTTTTTTTGAGGTTTGTTACGTGGCTGGAGGTACCGGTATTTATGAGGAAGGCGGAACGGCTTATCCTCTGCATGAAGGCGTGCTTTTTTGCTCGCGGCCAAATATCCGTCATCAAATAAGAGATGTAGATCAATTGGATTTATTATATGTTGCCTACGAGCTCGATGAGAAGCTTTCTAAGCCGGATGAATTCGAATATTACAATCAGTCTTTAAACAGCGGCACGATTTGGATTGAAAACCAGCAGCATTCTCCAACAGCTCAAATTTGGAAATCGCTGCTCATTCCAAGCGAAGAAATGTTCGCTGTGCCAATCGCCTTGCTGAATCAGCTGGCACATGCCTTGATCCTAACGTTTCCTACAATTGTAGGTGGGAGGAACAAAAATACAGAAATCATTTTGCCCGCATCCAATGCAGCTATCCTCATTAGCCGCGCAAAGCTGTACATACGCGATAATTTAGGCGCTAATTTGAGCTTATCGGAGGTTGCCCGCTACATTAATGTGTCGGAGCGCCATCTATCTAGGCTTTTTTCGCAAAGCGTTCATGAATCGTTCTCCATGCTTGTTAGACATGAGCGAGTCCGCGTGGCGGAGCAGCTGCTATCACAAACAGCAACGCCGATTAAAACCATCGCTGAGCGCTGCGGCTTCTCATCCGTACATTATTTCTCCCGAACGTTTGCCGAAGCAAAAGGCATTCCTCCAGCTGCCTTTCGCGAGGCAAGCCGCAGAAATACCGATGATGACTAGATGCATCTCTGATTCATTGATTATAGGTCATGAATCGTAATCTCGCTTCTGACCATAAACCTTGCGTTAACGCCTGCTTGACCGATGCCTTTGGAAATGTAAAAGGAGCCATCCTTATTGTGATGAAGGCCTTTGTAGATCCCTTTCACGGACAACGGGCCCTTTGGCTTTAATGCAAAAAAGAACGGCACGTTCAGCTGCTTCCCATGCAGATGACCGGCCATTAAATATTGAAAAGGGCGATTAATTTTTAGAACGACATTAGGATCATGCGTCATAATGACGACAGGCTTGCTATCATCCATACCTCTAAATGAAGGTAAGATTCGGCTATGATGAGAGCAGTCATCGTCGATTCCGACAAGCTGAAAATCATCGAGCATGACATTCTCGTTACGCAGCACCTTAATCCCATAAACGCCAAATAGATCGAGCAATTTCTTTAAACGCGGAAGCTCATAATCATGGTTTCCGAGCACTGCATAGACAGGTATTCCGCTGTCTGCTATAGCTTTAAAGTAATAGCCTACCCGCGTCAAATAGTGTTCTTTATACGTATAATCGCCGGTCAGAAAAATGTAGTCAGGCTGCACGGAGGCAATGACATGCTGAATTCGCTTTGCGCTTATGCGCAGCCTGTCTACATGCAAATCGCTTATTTGCAATATGCGTTTGTTAATGCCAATGGGATGTGTAATTTTTTCGATTTTCAACCACTGGGTTGGGAGGATAAAGAGCAGGTACAAGAGAAGCACGGTTATTCCGAGCGTTAGTATAATAGCCAAATGTGTCCTCCTAATCATTGAAACCAATTCTGAGTTAATCTATCCAAAGGAGTAAATGCCTGTCCCTGTCATGAACTTTACTACTCTAATTAGTATAGTAAAGTTACGACTATAAAGCTACTTGCAGCTGGTTGCCTAACAAACGGCTGAACAGTCCTTTTTTATCCTCAGCGAGCATGATAAAATGGCCCGTTTGCACGATTTTCCCATTTTCCAACACGATAACCTGATCTGCATTCCGAATGGTCGATAAGCGATGAGCAACGACGATAACGGTCATTTTTCCCTTAAGCCGCTCTATGGCTTCTTGAATTTTTGTCTCGTTCAAGCTGTCTAGTGCACTTGTAGCCTCATCCAAAATAAGGATAGATGGCTTTCTTAATATTGCTCTAGCCAAAACGAGTCTCTGACGCTCCCCGCCTGATAAACGTATTCCACGATCACCAATAATCGTATCGATGCCATCCGGAAGCTTGCGAACAAATTCAGCCGCAGAAGAGAACTCCATCGCTTCCCATATTTGATCTTCCGTCGCATTCGGATCGATTAATATTAAGTTATCTCTAATCGTCCCATGGAACAGAAACGGCTCCTGCGGGACATAACTGATTGATCTTCTTAACGACAACAGATCCTCATCTGTAAGCGTCTTGCCGTCAATGAGCACATGACCAAGTTCTGGCTTCATAAGTCCCATCATTAGATCAATTAATGTGCTTTTTCCCGCGCCTGACTGTCCAACAATGGCGGTCATGCCATTAGCAGGGATGCTCAGATTAATAGCTTCCAGCGTATACTCCGGCTGCTCCTCGTCATACCGAAAATAGACATGGCGGCATTCGAGCTGGTGTTGGAGTGTCAGAGGTAAAATATGCTCTCCGCCTAAACTACCTACATCCTCTAATTCTCTGGCCTTTATGCACTCCTCTTGCAGTTCCATCAAAACTTGAAAAGCAGGCAAAGAGGAAGCAATCTGTTCCATGCTGGCTTGAATACCAGTAAAACGTGGCCATAAACGTGAGAAGATGACCAAGATGAGTACTAAATATCCGCCTTGGCTCTGAAACAGCATCACTGAAATGAAAACAAAAAAAGCAATCATTATAGCTGAAAACAGCTTGTAAAAGAGCTGCGAATTACTTCGCACCTTTGAATTTTCATACCGTTCCCGTGAGATATCACTCGACCAATTTAACAACCAACGATATCGAGATGATTCAAGCAGGTTACTTTTAATATCTTTCATCCCATTAAAATGATCCGTAATACCGGCTAAATAACTTTGAGCCAGCTCAATCGTCGTGCTCCCAATCATTCTTGATTGCTTAATAAATCTTCTGGAGAGAAATGCTATAACAAGCCCACAACATAAAACGAATAAAGTCATTTTTATGGATATGAACAAGGCAATTCCAATTTGAATAACCGTAAAGGCTATAGATGTTATCATCTGCAAAAATAGAAAAGCACCATTCGTCACACGTGAAAGTTCACCAGTAAGAGAATTAATAAGGTCTGTTTTCCTTTTTCTTATAAAAAATCCCCAATTCGCTTGCAACAGCGCTAGATAAAGCTCTAAACGTATTTGATTAACAAAACCAGTGTGTATTCTTATTTCTCTTAAGCTTAAATTACGACCAATTACTGCTTGAAGAGCGACAATCAAAATATATATCGTTAAAATAATAAATAAGGCCCTTTCTTTGGGAAGCTCCTGTAACGAAGCTAATAAAGATAAACCTGGTAATGATGCAAGTGGAATGTTCACTATTCCAATCACACTAAGTAAAGGGGCTAGCAACAGCATGCTCGCGCCATCAAGAAGTCCAACAAGCATCATGCCTATGAGATTCAAGTATAGAATCTTGCCTCCGTATGCATGCAGCTTTTTGGAAAAATACATTAGATGATTCATCGCTTCATCACTTTCCGTCTTTAGGAATAGGTTACATTAGCAAACATACCGGTGACCGTAAATCGATGCATTTCTTCTGAACCTGTAATATAAAGGGCTCCGCTTCGCAGCCAGGCATGAGCAATCAACTTGCCGGCTTCATCTTTTGTTGTACCTAAATAAAGTGTACTGCTTATTTTACGTCTCTCCAGCATTTGCATGCCAGCTATTGCTCGAGCTAAACATTTACTATCCCAAGGCGTATTTCTGCTTGCAACTTGAAGAACATAACGGATTTGCACTAATGTTTTTCTATGCTCTGCTTCAGCATCACTCTCCGTTTCTTTCATGTATTGCCCAAGAGTAGGAGCGATTTTAGAAAACGGCTGAATTAGAATCCGTATACGAGCGTATCCTAGTAATAATGTTGCCTCTATTAATAGAAATAGTGTTTTGAAATCCAATGAAAACAATGCTTTTAATTTCATCAACTTCCCCATGACATCACCATATATTTAATCTTTTATATAAACGAGTCGTTCTTCAAGTAGATGAGACAAAAAAGAAAGCACTTGCTCTTCACACACTTCTCTAGCAACATCAAATTCTTGAAGTAAAGCTTCAACTACTTCTGATACCGTTGCAGGCTGTTTAATCAGATTCCATATTTGGCTGCCCATTACACCCAAATTATAATATTTACCATTCTCAATACTCAAAATCACCTTTTCTCCGCCCATATCACTTACAATATTGTTGCTATCTTGCATAATCAGCTGCTGTAACTCTAATGTTTGAATCGTAATTGCTTGGCTCTTTGTCATCTTCTAATCCCCCGTAGATATGGTTTGTAAAACGAGTTCGACAAGCTCAGGAGCGGTAAACCTTGCGATAGGTCTTTGCACCTGATAAATAGGCAATTCCTCAGCGAGTAAGGCAGATTTAGTGAAATGCCACCGCGTTAGTCCTAGCTTTTGCACTAAAAATTGTCGATATGTATGTTGAAATAAGAGGTCTAGGCGAGCAAGTTTATGAACAGGAACAATTGACACCTGATCTGATTCCGTTATTACAAGCTCGAATATCCCTCCAAGCGGCAATACATTAGAACAAAAGTCTGCCTCGATTGGAAGACAAAATTTATTCTCTCTTCCATAAATAGATCGAAGTTCTTCGTTGTTTACACCAAATGCGTCTAAGCTTTGCTGCCATAGCTTTTGCTGCGGGTAAGCTGGGATAACTAATGGCATTTGATCTAAGGAATCCCGTGTCACAGCAATAATATCATCACTCAAGAGCGAATAACCCCGTCTAATAAAAGCTGAAGCTAAAGTCGATTTCCCAGCACCGGAATGACCAACGAATGCATAAGCTTTACCATTGATGGCAATTGCACTTCCATGCAACGGGTACATGCTGCGTTGAAATAGCAGTGCACCAATACAGGTACCGAGAACATAAATTCTAATCAGATCATCATCTGCACCTTTATTAGGTGATATGATGATCTGATTACCATTTTGGATCCGAAAAACTCCCGCGTCCGGCATATTTACTGTTACAACGTTTTTCTCAACAACAAAATCATAAGGCTCCAGTTCAATCATTTCTGTAAAAGAGCTATCGATTAGAATTGTTATGTCTATTGGCTTACGGTCTCCTAAAATAGGAGTCAATTCCGGCAATGGAATTTCGCTCTCGATCGTTAGTCCAAACGCACTATACACCTTTTTCGTTCCCGTCAGCTGCAAGGTCCTCACTCCATCAATTTCCTTAGTAATAATTAGAAGGTCCTTATACTACTTAAGTATAAGGACCTTCTTCTTCATAACACACATAATTCCTTAGCTAGTAAAACGTGGGTTTTCAGACCATTTACCTGGTATATAAGCCTCATCAGTAAGTGGACCGTTTTTAGTAGAAGCCGCAGTCATATGTACATGAAGGACCTCTAATTCAGGTTTATTCCATTGTTTTTTCGTTTGCATTTTGTCACCTCCCTTCAATTCAATTTTATAAGAAAGCGATAAACGATTAGGCTGCGCATCAATAATCTGTAATTCGGATCAAGCGCAAGCTTAGATTGAGCACCTTGCTCAATTTGTGCTAGCGCTGATTGGATCACATTGCAATCAACAAATTGCATGAATTCTCGATCTTGGCTCATTTTTCTCAGCTCATCTGTGAATGCTTGCCATTTGGGACGCATACGATGAACCCAATCCGCTCCCTGCACTCCTCTTGTGCGCTGATTCAACCTTACACTGTCGGGCAATAAATTATGAGTTGCACGTCTTATCAGGGCTCGATCCATTCCATTCTGAACGTACTGATCCTCTGGTAGTGACAAGCAAAAACGAATGACTCGTATATCATTAGTGGGGTCTCGCTTCCATAATGAGTGTCTTAATGAAAGTTTTGTCGAAAGCGTATTGCCTGCATTCCAATGATAGACTTCATCAAAATGGCTTCTTCTTTCATCGTACACATTTTTGGCTGCAAACCATCCAGAAGCATCAATTCCATATTCACTAAGCCGATTAAATACATCGGTCCTTTTGGCGAAA
Organism: Paenibacillus sp. 01T424; assembly: GCF_056398745.1. NCBI lineage: Bacteria > Bacillati > Bacillota > Bacilli > Caryophanales > Paenibacillaceae > Paenibacillus > Paenibacillus sp. 01T424. Next base: position 98,947 of record NZ_JBFTPZ010000020.1, read on the forward strand.
TCGGGATGAATAATCATAGGATAATGATAATTTTCTCCAATGGGGCGCAATTGATCTATAAAGGGGAAAGCAGTACGGCTTACATTTGAAAATACATGAGCACGACCAGAACCGATATTCAGACTATACTGACGCATTTCTCGAAGCAGCTTGATCCATCTCATTTTTTTCAACAATGTGGCGTAATAAGGAATGGCATCTCCCCACGAGATTGACAAATTGCCTCTGCCACCATTAAGCAGCACACCAACTCCTTGCTCCTCTGCTTTCTCAAACATTCCTTTCATCCAGAAAGAATTCTCGAAAAACTTATAAGGCATTTCCATAATATTTAGAAACCCGTCGATTTCGGAGTAAGAATCTCTCCCTTGAAAATCTAGGTAGTGCTCTTCAATACCTCCCACATGCCCAACAGTCGATTCAATAAGTGGTCTTTCATTAGTCAGCATTGATTTGGGTGTATAATCAACAAAGTCGCTTGTAGGTACGTAGCTGAACGTGTGCAGACTTTTATTTTGCGGTCGCAATGCCTTTGAAGCAAAGCCAACAATAGAGCCTGAATCCAAACCGCCGCTAAGCTGTGCTCCGACATTACGATGTGTCCGCAGCCTTGAAGTAACAGCTTGTTGAAACACATCCTGAAATGCCTCAACATACTCATCATTTGATTTAAAGCGTACGACTTCATCTGGTCTCAGTTGGTGATATCTTGCAAGAGTAATTCGTCCTGCAGTTATCGTTATCGTATGAGATGGAGGGAGCTGCTCAATATTCCGATAAGCCGTCTTGGATGCATCCGCAACGTCAACCATGCCAGAAATAGCCAGAAACTCAGCAAGCCATTGTTCATTTAACAATCTCTCCTTACCCAGCAATGTAAGTAAGGGTTCAATTGTTGTACAAAAGGCAACACGCTCATTATTTCGATGATAATAGAGCGTGCGACCTCCGGAGAAGTCTCTAGCACCAAACAGCTTTTGTCTTCTACAATCCCAGATTAGGAAGGCGTAATCACCAGCTAAATAAATAGGTGTTCTATCCCCCCATTTATCATAAGCTAATAAAATTAGCTCGCTATCCGTCATATTTCTTCTTAATTGCTGCTCTACTCCGAGTCGGTTGAATAATTCTATGCGGTTATCAATAATTGCATCTGCAGTTATAACAAGCCCTCGTTCATCATCCAAAAAAGGATTACGTTCATTGATCGACTCAGGTGTAATCCATTGATTATGACAACCTAAAAATATATTATCGTCATGCCAAGCTTGAGCTGTATTACATGGAAACTGAGAAAGTGCCTCCATTAAAGCATCGCCCTGCTGCCATGCCAAACTTTCCTTGCCGGTATGAAAAACTCCTGCGATGGCGCTCATCGTGGCCTCCGGGTGGTCATCGAATTTGTTTTATTAACGTACTTGTTTCAAAAATTAGGCATTTGTTTTTAGTTCTTTATAAAGAACATATTTGAATATTACACCTGAAATAAACCTTTGTCAATGACTTTTCTACGATAAACTGCAAAAAATTCATAGTTTTTGTTCTTTATTAAAAACAAAATGTCGATTAGTTTTTCGCCTGAGTATTTTACAATAAAAACATTTTTTTCAACTCTACATAGTACTCTTATAAATAAAAAAATAACCACTCATTATTAAAATAAGTGGTTTTAATGTTTGAATAAAAAAATAAGTGCGTTATAGCTAACAACCTTTCGTAATTAAGAATAATTCGTTATAATAGAAATAGTCTACAACGATGTGATAACGGAGGAATTTGTTATGATTGGAGAACGCATTCAACTGCTGCGCAAGAGAAATGGCCTATCCCTTACAGAGTTATCCCAACGGGCGGGCGTCGCTAAATCTTATTTAAGCTCCATTGAACGAGGGCTCCAGCAAAATCCTTCGATTCAATTCCTCGAAAAGGTAGGCGCCGTATTGAATGTGACGGTTGAAGATTTTTTAAATACCGATGAAAAAAATGATCGCAAACCCGACAATTTAGACAACGAGTGGGCTGATTTAGTAAGAGAAGCTATGGCTTCCGGTGTGAGCAAAGATCAATTTAAAGAGTTTTTAGAATTTAATAAATGGAAAATTAAGCGCGAATAGCGCTTTTTCCACTTTTATACAGCCGTTACTTGCACATCATTATCCTTACTTTCTTCAAGACAAAGCAATACTTTCCTTACTTCGTCCTTGCTGAATCCCAAAGAACGTGCTTTCATGATTAATGTTACCCATTCCATATCCAATTCCTGAATATCTTCTGCTTTAGCTAGTACCATCTTCCCATGTCCCCCATTCATTTCAGGACGGTTGCACCACTGACTCCATGCGTTTAAGGTGCCCAGATACTAAACGCATTTCAACGTCTCCCATGCTTGTCATTCGTTTATAGATGTATTATAAATCACCACAAGTGCGCATACTGTCGCTTCATGTCTCACAAAAATGATAGATAATTACATTTTTTGTCGAATTTATTTAAGTAATGTTAAACGGAACGAGAAATAGGTAAGAGCTATCAACAGACATAGAAAACAGACCTAATTGTATTTAATTATTACTCAGCTTTTAATTATGATGTTAATTCTTTAATGGAATCTCTAGTGGTCTCTTCCTCATAACCATTTGGATTCAAATATTGCCAGCGCCATGAGTCAGCGCACATCTCCTCTATCCCAAGTGTCGCAACCCAATTCAACTCCGCGTTTGCAAGCATCGTATTTGCATAACAAATGGCAATATCTCCTGGTCTACGATCTGTAAATGAATATGGAATACTTCGTCCCGATACCTTCTCGAATGCATTAATCATCTCTAATACACTATACCCGCGCCCAGTTCCGAGATTAAATATATCCACACCTGATTTGTTCATGATTTTTTCCAGTGCACATAGATGTCCTCTCGCAAGATCCACGACATGAATATAATCCCTTACGCCTGTGCCGTCTATGGTTGGATAGTCATCTCCAAAAATATTAACTTTTTTAAGCCTGCCTACAGCTACCTGAGATATGTATGGCATAAGGTTATTAGGAATACCATTAGGATTCTCGCCAATTCTTCCACTTTTATGTGCACCAATTGGGTTAAAGTATCGTAAAATTGAAATCCCCCATTGCTCGTTAGACTCCGCTAAATCCTGTAAAATTTGTTCTAGCATGAGCTTTGTTCTTCCGTAAGGATTCGTTGCTCCAAGCGAAGAACTTTCTTCAATCGGCACATGTTCCGGTCGACCATATACCGTTGCAGAGGAGCTGAATACAAGCTTATGAACACCATACTTCTTCATAACCTCACACAGGATTAAAGTGCTAGTAATATTAGTGTGATAATAAGACAGTGGCAATTGCACAGATTCACCTACTGCCTTCAATCCTGCAAAGTGAATTACTGCATCAATTGTATGTCTGGTGAAAACACCTTCAAGTCCGATTTGATCCATTAGATCCATTTGATAAAATGTAAAGGCTTTGTTTGTAATTTCTGCAACTCTGTTTAATGAGATGTAGCTGCTATTTGACAAATTATCAACAATAACTACCTCATACCCTGCTTCAAGAAGTTCCACACATGTATGACTTCCAATATAACCTGCTCCACCCGTAATTAAGATAGCCATTTCATTGACCCCTCTCAGCCTTCATTATAAGAAAAGTATTTATTCTTTATTAAGAACACTATATGGAATAAAATCCCTGCATCTTGAAAAACTACAGGGATATATTTTCTTCTTTCACTTACGCTATACAGTACTTCCCAAATCCGAGATATCATCTAGCCAGATATATGGCGCAGTACCTGTCACGGTTACTCCTCTAAATACAGATTTCGTAATAATTGCAGATTTATTTTGTCTCAACCAATTAAAGTTGATTTTACTATTATCAAAAAATGAATGAGAAATGACTGCTTTTTTGTTATTATCTGCTTTTCCAACTACAGCATTAATAAAAGTAGTTCCTGTTACAAGCGAATTTCCATCCATGACGAGTCCAAGATTTTGAAACAATCCATTTCTTAGTGTATTCTGTCTCATATATTTAGTATCACTTGAACCTAGCTGAATATCAGTACTACCTAAAAGAGGAGTCTTTGCACGAATAAATTCACTATTGCTGATATGGCAACCCTCAAACCTTGCAGAGCCTTCAATAAGAGTTAAGCCCTCTACAACTATTGGACGTCCTGCATAATCTTGCGGAACTAATATAGATACATCATAATTTTTCACTGTTACATCCTTGATAACAGCTCCGGCTGCTAATAAATTAAAGTTCGGAGTTAACGAATTATCAGAACGCCAATCTCGTTCAACGGTTATATTGGATAGATAACATCTGCCATAATTATATCTACCCAAGTTAAATCCCGTAACACCCGCATCCTTAAAAATGACTGGCACTCCACCTTGCGATTCAGATACCTGAAACCCTAGTGAAGTAACATTTACGGTATAATACAGCTTATCTGTACTTATGCCTGTCGGAATCTTACCGGACCATTGCTCAAACGATACTTGTGCTCCGTTACCCATAAGATGAGGTGATTTAAATGTGAATGTGCCTTTAGCAACATCAACAGCAGGTGATCCAAAATAACCATACACGCTTGAACCATATACTAAGCCGTTTTTAACCTGACAATTTTGAACAACTGCTCCCCTTACATCCAGCAGTCTTAAATTTCCGTTTCGAATAACAGCTCCGTTAACAAAGTTATCTCCCTGTACCCATAACTCACACCCATCAAATGAATTATTAATGTATTTGACATTTGCGAAATTCGGATTTGAGCTAACACCTCCAATATTAACGCCTTCAAAGGTATTTCCCTCTATCAAGAGATTTGTACCATCGGCATTAACTAGATGTCCACGTGCATTATTATAAATATAATTATCTTGTATAAATATGCGATAATTAAGCTCAAACCCATTAGGACGATCTGCTGTTTTATACGGAATATTGGTTTCACTGTACATTGATTCGATATCGATTCCGAACATGGGCGGTGTACCGTTTCTAAAATTAGTTGTTACACCATCGTCATCATAGCCAATATGATGAATCTTATTTCTGTAAATATGAGTATCATTTGAAGCACAGATAGAAATTCCTTGTCTTCTGCAATGATGGATATGACAGTCATGAATAAGAACATTTTGACCCATCTGTTCCTGCGTATATAAGGTAGGATCAAGCTGATATTTCTCATAACCCGTTAAAATTCCATCGCCGGTACAATTTGAAATCTCCATATTGCTTATTTCTATATTATTGGATCCAAACGATCCGATCCCGTACCCGCTTTCATGCGTATAAAATGAATTATCAACCTTAGCCCGAATATCCGCAATTTGACTATCTGTTAGAGGAGCTGTAATGGGTATCGCAAAAATCATTTTATTATTTTTACTTAAATCCTTATCCTCATTAAGAAACCAGCCTCTTCCTCCTGAGCTGGCCGGTGCAAAAACACCGTTCGTTCGTGAGCCAGTAAGTGTTGTTTTAGATACGGTATCTTTATATTGATAGAATTGATAGCCTGTAGCATTTACACCCGCAATGCTCCATAGTCTAAAGCTTGCAAGAAGCCCGGGGTTTGCGTAACGGTCAATCACCTCGCTGCGAATCCAGTTGGGGTCATTGTTTAGCGTTCCGTCAGCGTTTATACCTCCCCTAACAAACTTTACAAAAATCTCATATACGTGGTTTTTCTTATCGCCTACTAGTTTACCACCTGATATCTTTGCATTATTAATTCCTCTCATTTCGACAATCGTATAACTTGGAGATGAATTCCCCTCCAGCATTATTACACAGCCTTGCTCAAGCTCTAAATGAATACCGCTCAACATGTTAATAGCTACGAGAGTACTTGGATCCATTCTTACAATATAATTTCCACTTGGTAGAATGACATGTACAAATCCTTGCGATTTAGCCCAACTAATAGCATCATTTATTCCTTTAGTAGTCTCAGCTGCATTTATGCCTAAGTTGCTAATAGCAAAACGGTCTAGTTCTATTCGGTAAGAGCCTTGTTGACTCATAGAACTCACCTTCCTTTTACACTATCTTATGTAGCTTATCCGTAAAAGGTTACTTATTTCCACCAGCTTCTATACCATGACGTCGCTTTTCTGCCCTTCTGAATATTGCACTTATGTTTGGTAGTTTGATTAATAGATTTTTAAAAATACCGAGTAAATATTTGAATTGCTCCGTTCTATGGAATACGATAATATAAATCCCATTTACTAGAATGAGGCAGATTATGCCTTTAAGCAGTAGCCATAGTACGTTGGATGTCGGAAGAAAATAATTGATTCCACCAACAATGATACATGCAACAATTCCAATAGCAGTGTAGAGCATGTAACTCATAAAATAGTGCACTACAGGCTGACGAAATACCTTACGATAAACAAGCAATGGCGTATACCAAAAAGGAACCGCTAATCCGCTAACTAATGTTCCAATGAATATACCGGCAATACCTAAATATTGTACAAGGATCAGTGATAAACCAAGATTGACCGCAGCCTGGAATAAAGGAGCAAATCGGTCCTCATGAAAAATACCGGCTGTCGTTTTCACTGCGCTTAAAGAGTTCCGCATGCCTCTTTCATAAAAGGATAGAACCAATATCAGCAGTACTACATTCGTCATTTTATACTCTTCGCCTATCCAAATGTCGATCAGCGGCTCAATTAATAAATATAAACCAATTGATAAGAGTGAATATAACCAAAAGTTAAGAAGATATGTAACCTTGAATATTCGATAAACAGCATCGGGACTTTCTTTCGCAACCAAATTACCCAAACTGTGATACATATTGGCAAATATCTGATTAAGGAATGTTCGACAAATATCAATAAGCATTTTGTAATTTGAATACAGACCTACCGCTGCGATACTGACAAAAGAAGAGATAAGAATACTGTCTACTCCAAAAATAAAGTAATTCCCGACATTTTGAAGAATGATCGCTTTCATATTTTTAATGAAATTGGCTTTCGTTTCGGGATCCAGCTTGCTCTTTACCTTTTCCTTTAAGTATGGATATAATTTATCTACAATTAAGACCAGAATAATGGATGTTATAATGGAAAGAGCGCTCTCTACTGCAAGATATAAAATATAGTTCTCCGTGTAGTATAAAATTGCTATTTTCATGCAGGTAGAGATAATCGCTGAAATTGAAAATACAGCTGTTACGATGTAGTTTTTCTGATTTACATTAAGAAAAGAGTGTTTGTAAACAAACAAATAGGGAGCAGCTGTATTGATAAGAAAAAGTATATATATCAAATTGAGGTTTTCAACACTCGTTTCTTTGATGAAGAGATCCAAGAAAGGCATAACCCCTAAACCGAGAACTAGTACTACTCCTGCTATGACCAGATATGCTTTTTTGTATAACTCCATTAAGGCTAATATTTTGGGCCTATCATTATCGGCAACAGGTTTATAGAGATTATATATAATACTTGAGCCGATTCCAGCCTCTGCCAATGTAAGCATGGCAAGAATACTAGTAAACAACCCATTAATCCCTAGGTATTCCATGCCTAAGCTGTTAATGAAAACCGTCCTGGATATAAAACTCAAAACCGTTATAATGAGCTGGTTACCTAGYCCGACTGAAATATTCAATAATGAACTTTTTACCCTCATGCGAAGCTCCTATCTGACAAATCCCATTGTTACTGTTCTCATTGCTCTTCAGTCTATATTACTCTCTTGTTATAATTTACAATTCGAATACAGAAACCTTGAGTAAAAGGCAAGATATTAAATAACATAGAGTACACTCCAATATCCTTTGTGTCCCCTTGTGAGAAATCAACTGCACCGTTTCTTCTTGTTACCTTCATTAAGTATTGGATTGCTCTCTCTGCTCCTGCTGAGCATTCTTCAGAAAGTTCTTCAATCTGAGATGCCTGAAGCAAAAACCAGCCTAATGTTGCTGTAGTAGATGAATCTGCTCTTGTTTCATTCCGTGTTACCGTCCAGTTCCAATTTCCTTCTGGCCTTTGAAAAACAAGAATGGCCCGCGCGAATTTTTTTACAAACCGTTCTAGTTTCGCCTTTGAATCATGTGCTTCCGGTAATTCACTCCAAGCATCACAAAGACCAATTGCTAGCCACCCTAGCCCGCGTCCCCAGCCAAATAAACCGAGTGGTAGTGCATTTCCCATGTGGTATGCATGACTTGGTATGAAATGATCGTCAAGCATACCGTACCTTTCATATTGCTCCAACTGCTTGACTGCTAACTGTACACATTCCTGTTTGTTGTACCTTATTCCATAGGTAACCAGAAACGGACAGATAAAACCTATCGTATCGACATATCGATAATTTTTCATAAATTTCCGATATTGAACCGTTCCATCTTCTCCGATATGTGACTGTATAAGCTCCCAAGTACTGTCAAAAGCCGGTTTGAATTTTTGGGTGTCTATACCTTCTAGCTTCATAACTCCGTAAGCAAGAATGGCAGAGTCGATGTAGGAAGGAAGTTCCCTCCATTGACCATTCTCGTCGAATTTTGTCTTAAGAAATTGTTTGATATTTGTTTCAAGCTCTTTATCTGTACCATTCTTCAAGCACTCGGATAATCCTAATAACAAAGATGCTTCCTGCCAATGCTGAATAACACTCTTAGAATAATTACCTTTCAGCATGTCGATTGCTACCAGTCTAACATTATCAGTTACTTTAATTTTTGGTGTATGATTAAGCCAATTAACGCCAATATGCGTAATGGATTGATTCCATTCTTGTTTATTTCTATATCTACCGATATGTATTCTGCTCAGCCAATCCCTGCTAATTGGCATAATATCAATAAATATTATAATACCGATTAGCCCCAATAAAATAACAGCTAGAATCTCTAGCATCTTATTCGCTCCTTCACAAACAATTATATCAACGCATATAGCTTTTCAATTTCCAGCTCTGTTCCGAAATTTTCCTTTGAAAGCTGGTTTGAGAAGAATTGTCTTAGACTTTCATTTTCTATCAGCTGCTGAATCCCTTCAGATAGCGATTCTGAATTCATGTCAACAATTAATCCATTTTGGTTATGTACAATTTGATCTTTTGCTGTACTGAAATTAGTAACAATAATTGGTTTATGCAAAATCTTTGCTTCGTCAATAGCTATGGATTTCCCCTCAAACCGTGATGGTTGAACGTAAATATCTGCCTCTTTGATATAAGGATATGGATTTTCTTTAATCCCTACTAAATGGAAGTGGTCAGTGAGCTGATGCATATCTATCAGTTGCTCCAACTTACCCCGTTCTTCCCCTTCCCCTATTACATACCAGTTTACGTTATACCCTTTAGCCACTAAAATCCTACATGCATCTATTGCCATTTCAAAACCTTTCTGGTAATTCAATCGTCCGATTGAAACTATAGAAATTCCTTTGTTCAGATTTAATTCGGTCATTTCCTCTGACATTTCATGAATCAGTGTAGGCGATACGATGTTATGAACGACTCTAATTTTTTCTATAAACTGTGGAAAGCGTTGTATCAATACTTCTCCACATCCTTCCGAGACCGTGACTAGATGATCTAATTGCTCAAAGTATGGGGCATCTAAAGACGGATCCATCCGCAGCTTGTCGTAATCATTATGAATAAATCCAATTTTTTTTGCTGCGTTTGCTTTCTCAATACTGAAATAAATAGGATCCTTCTCAAGAAAACCTATTGCAGCATCATACCTTTTATGGAGCACCGGCAGCGCTTTAGATAAATATTTCCAAACTCTTTGCTCAAGTTTTGCTGGATTCTTTTCTGTATAAAAAATGTATCCTGCTTTCAATCTTGCTAACGCTAACCCTATTTTTCCGTTCTTCAAACAATCAATGACTGCCAGTTTCATAGACATATCAAAATATTGGTACTGAACAGGCTCTTCTAACAATTTCACAGAGCTTGGAATCTTATTTAAAAATATTCCTTCGTGCTTGAACAAATAGAGATCCACATCAAATCTCGAATAATCGATTGTTTGTAATAACGAGAGAAGCGACTTCTCGGCACCGCCGCAATTTAAATTATTCATTACAAATAGAATTTTAATTTTCAAGGCATATCCACCTATTCGAGAATTTTATACAATTTATGAATTTCATCTTCCGTCCCTAAATGAAGACTCGATAAATATTTTGTCATCCTTGTACGAGTCTCTTGATCCTCTATCAACTTAGAAATCCCAACTGCTATGGCATCGACATCCAAATCAACGATTAATCCCTCAACGCCATCTTTAATTTGGTCCTTAGCTGTACTGAAATTAGTTATGACGATAGGTTTATTCAATATTTTCGCCTCATCGATTGCAATTGCTTTTCCTTCAAACCATGAGGTTTGTACATATATATCCGCCTGTTTAATATAAGGGTATGGGTTTACCTTCAGACCAAGCAGTTTAATATTTTTATCCAATCCTTCACTTGTAATAAGGGCGGATAGTTTTTCCCTTTCTTCACCTTCGCCGATTATATTCCACTGGAATTTATAACCCTTGTCCAATAGAATTCTGCAGGCTTTAATCGACAACTCAAATCCTTTCTGAGCATGCAAACGACCAATAGATAAAATAACTAGCTCATCACTCTTACGATCATAAACATCCTTCTCAACCAAATCAGCGAGCTGATTAATGATCTTCGGAGAGACAATATTATGAATAACTTCAATTTTTGAATGTTGATCGGGAAATCTTTGTTTTAAAATATGGCCGCATTCTTCAGAAACGGTTACAATATGATCCATCTTTGCGAAATACCCCTGATCAAAATAAGGATTCATCCCCAGCTTGTCGTAATCATTATGGACCCATCCTATCTTTTTGGCGGCATTAACCTTCTCCGCACAAAAATAAATAGAGGTTTTTTCTAAAAACCCAATAGCTACATCATATTTCTTCTCTACTAAATCAATGGAACGAGCAATATACTTCCATCCTTCTTGCTCGTTAATACTAACGCTTTTAGACATCCTACTTTTGTAACTGAACATGAATCGACTATAGGCCAGCTTTGCATTTCTCCTAACCAAAAACTGGGATACCGAAGGGAAAAGAGGCTTAATAAAACGATAATAACTTTCAGACATCGGCAGAATGTGAACATTCTCAGGCACTAAATCCATAAATATGCCTTTATGACTAAACAAAAATAAATCGACGTTATATTGATTGAAGTCAATTTGAGTAATTAAATTAATTAAGCTTCGTTCCGCACCACCAGCTGAAAGACTTGGAATGACAAACAATATATTTTTTTTCATACCCACCTCATGTTAGACCACATAAATAATCCACCGCTTTATAAGACATTTTCTGAATGTTTGGAATTACCTGCTTGAGCTTCTGTATCAGCTCTGCCTCTTCTTGGACCATTTCATCGAATTTCTCAATTAATAGGACACTATTTGATAATTCTTCGATACCAAGCACCAGCTTTTCTTCGCCAAAAATATCTCTTGCTATTCCTTTGGACTTCACACTGTATCCAAGTACCATCGTCGGAACGTAGTTGGAGTAAGCAGCAATAGTAGCATGTGTACGTGCACCAACAAAAAATCTCATTCTAGCGATATAACCYTTATATTGAATCGCTGTTAAATGATCCGGCAAAAGAATAATTCTACCTGTATGCTTGTAAGTTTCATAATAGCCTTTTAACACCTCATAATCATTGTTCCCATTTATAATAACGTGCGGAGTTAAGGCAATCGTCATATCCGTTTTACTCAATATATGCCGTATCAGCTCGTCGATCGCAGCCTGCGATTGTTTATTCCGTTTCCATACCAACGGACTAAAATTAATTCCAACTGTGTTTCCTTCCTGCCACCCTTTTGGCAAATCCAACTCTTCTTTTTCCATAGTGAATGCAGGATCTGCACAAAGCTTTACGTTCTTAAGGCCTTTACCGATAAGCATATTGTAGGTCAATGACTCACGAGATAAGATTAGATCAAAGAGCTTTAAATCCTCCAGCTTTCTTTCCGACATATCTTCTTCTCCGATCGAACATCCCCACAATACAAGTTTTTTCCCTTGTTGTTTTACTCTCCTGTCAATTTCATACCATCCTGGCTGCTCTCCATAGCAATAATTGTCTCCACCTATAGACATGCAAACATCCATATTTTCAATATTTTTTATAATATTGTTATGGATTTTCCCGAGCGCATAAGATTCATCCTGATAAAGTTTTACCTTTAGTGAAGATAGGAACCAATCATACGAGTATTTTTTTATTTCAAGTTTAGAACCATCATAAATACCATCCAACTTGGCTATAATTTGATCGGTTTCCGGATTATTAGATGCTAGATACACCTTAGCGTCCTTTATCCTCTCCTTTAAAATAGCTGTTGAAGATCGTACGATAGCTTCACATCCTCGATTAAGACTGCCATCATGAGCAAACATCATTATCTTCATATTGTTATCCCCCTTACTTTTCTATTTCGGTATCTGCTGTACGCCGTTATCAAATAAATGCCTAGCAATGACTTTTGATCAATAAGATACAATAATGCTTTTTGATATTTCCCTAATTCTTCGCTCATTTCTTTGGAGTAGATCGGCAAAGCTTCCCTGACATCATGGTGCAATATCATCCTTTTAACATAATGTGTCTTGTCTTTAAATGGCATATTCGCCGAGGGTTCAAGATAAATATGTATGTAGGCCAATACGCTATGGATTAGTTTAATGGCTTTAAATTGTTGAATATTTACTTCACTAATTAAATTCGAATAACATAAAGGAAGCTCAGATTTATATACCTCAATAGCACGCTGAAAATAATCCTTTTTGGATACATTTCTAGTTGCACTCTCTTTTGTCTCACGATAATGGTATCCGGTGTAATCAATATATTTCAGTTTCTTTGCATGACTAAAGAAAAAAATATTAAACATTCCGTCCTCTCCAAGAGCAACGTTGGCAGGGAAAACAATTTCATGCTCCTGAATGAGAAATTTTCGATAAATTTTGTTGCATGCTGTATTTAATTGATCACTCTTCAAGAAGAAGGGTAATATTTGTTTTTGAATCTCGCCCTCGGTTAGGACAACTTCACTAGGGAAAGGATACCTCGTAATAATATAATGACCATCAAGCTCACTTTCATAGTTTGAAATTACAACATCACAATCCCCTGATACTGCTGCTGCATAGAGAATCTGATACATTTCCGGCTCAACATCATCGTCTGCATCAACAAAACCAACATACTCCCCTACTGCAGCAGCTAGCCCTTCATTCCTAGCAATGCTGACACCCTTATTATCCTGATTAATAAGAATAATCTGTCGATTATGTTTCTGATACTCTTCAATGATTTCCTTGCTATTATCCGTAGAGCCATCATTTACAAAAATAAGCTCATAATCTTGTATAGTCTGGTTTAAAAGAGACTCCATGCAGCGTTTAATATAAGGCTCAGCATTATAGACTGGAATGATCACACTTAGCTTTATACTCACCTCGCGATACTCCTCTCTTTCGGTTGAAACAAGCTATAAAGCTTATCAAGCTCATGACGATTTCCATAGTCGACTTCTGCACATTTCTTTGACAAGCGCTCCCTGAGCTCTTGATCTCGATAAAGTCTTAGTATTCCATTCGCAATCCCATCGACGGATAATTCGGAAATAACTCCATCAACCTCATGGCTTACTTGGCTGTTTGCAGTAGCGTAATTCGTTATGATGATTGGTTTTCCCAATATCTTTGCTTCCGTAACTGTGACTGCTTTCCCTTCGTATCTGGAAGGCTGAACATATATGTCGCAAGCTTCGATAAAAGGATATGGATTTATTTGCTTACCTAGCAGAATAAAACGATCTTCCAGTTTATATTCCGCTATCAAGTTTTGAATAATCACTTCATCTCCGCCGTAGCCAACAATATACCAAACAATATCATCATATCCTTGGTCGGTAAGAAGCTTGAAGGCTTTTACTGCATTATCAATTCCTTTGGCGTGAGACAATCTGCCTACTGTGAGAAGCTTAAATCGTTTATCCGAAATCATTGGATTACTTGGCAGTCTCTCTAATGCCATGCTTCTGATGAATTCAGGCGACATGATATTCTCGATAACTATCGTTTTATTTTTTAAAGTAGGGTACTTCTCTAAAAATGAATCTCTGCACGCATCGGAAACTGCGATAATGTGGTCAAATTTATTCCACATTTTCAAATCCATATTGCTTATGGTATGGACAGTAGAAAAATCAGTATGTATCCATGCAAATTTTCTGTTGGCTTTAACTTTTTCTGCTACAAAATAGTGCGGCCATAAATAGCTAATCGCTATATCATATTCAGGTGTCAGCTTAGGAAGAAACGGCAGGGCATACTTCCACATTAGCTGTTGCTGAATATATCCCGATTCGGGTATTCCCTTTAAACTTCCAATTATGCGCGCATGAATTTTTGATAGGAGGCGAGCAATTCCTAAATGCAGCTGTTTCGATTTCAATAGGCTTCCAATACCTTTTCGGAAAGAAGCATATTGCGGAATCTCTTCAAGAAGATTTGCTCTATCATTTAGAAGCGACATAAAATCTCCTTTATGCCGATACAGCATCAACTCGACATTAAAATAGTCATATTGAAACTCATCCAGCATACCGGCAAGGCTTCGTTCTACCCCCCCAACCTCCATATCATAGGAAGCAATTAGCACGTTTTTCATCGTTATCCCCTAACTTAAAAAATCACATTTTATACGTTGTAGATTTTTTTTTAGTTTTCCTCCATATCCACAAAAAAGGACGAAGAGGAAAGTACAAGAAATGAAGTTTCTTTGGAAGAGGTAACGTCTCGACGTCTTCCGGATAAGGAAATAGAAAACTTGCAATAAACTGTATTTTTTGCGGAATTGTCAGTAAGGCAAAAAGATATCGTTCATGATAGCTTCTAATTTCTTCTGGAACCGGCGGGGAATGTAGATTAACCAGCCGATTAATATAAAACATAGCATCCTCCGCGAGCCAATATGCCTTCCTTCCTGCAAGAAGCGGCTTCATTTCATCGCGAAGAGGAGAAGATAATAAACGTGCTGCGAGTAATATTGCCTGCCCACCAATATGGGAATAGTTATGCTTGGAAAGCAGCCGGTTCAACTTTGGCCAATCAAGCTTCTGATTAACTAGCTGTTTAATATCCAACAGCCAGCGAAGTCTAGACCAACCATGACGAGCACCATGAGAAACAAGAAACATAAATAGGTCTTCTCTTCCTAAATAATAAATCGGACGGCTAATTAAAGCGCTTTTTCGCTTACGGCTCCATAGATCATTAAAACTTGGCTCCTTAGAAGGAGCTGGGTTCAATCTCCAGTGCAATTCTACCTTTATACCTTTTTCGGGATGCACGAAAGTAGTATGATGATGTCTCCATTTCCAATCATTTAGCACCGAAACAATATATTCATCCTTCTCATACCCAAGGAACACCAGAAGTGYTTCCGCCTGATCAAGTTCTTTGAGGGGTATAAGGAGATCGAGGTCACAAGAGGTACGCAGCGATACGTCTCCATATAAATCAGCAGCAATAACCGGCCCCTTTAAAAACAGCGAACGTAGGCCACGTTCAGAAAATTCCTTTGCGAGTTGTTCCATCTCTCCACTGAGCGTAAGCATCTGCAAGGTATTCCGATAATAGTCACGCTGAAACATTTGGGTAACAAACACCGGGATTTCTGCTGATTTCAGTTGCTGAAGCTTGCGATTGATAGTTGGAAACACCCGATGATGCCTTACAAGCTCGATAAACCGGTCCCAATCCGCATTTTGCAGCAGCTCCTGATAATCGAAGGACTGATCCGCTTCATCGTCTGACGAAAGAAAAGCGAGCATTAATCGTAATTCGTCAGACAGTTCTTCATTATGGAGAGTAACGTTGTTATTCATGAATATCTCCTTCTAACTGATTAGCCAATAACGAACAATAACTTAAATATTGTTCTATAAAACGAACATAGATACAGATTATCACCTAGCCTAATATCTGTCAATAAACATTCCATACATTCACTATTCTTTTAGAAAATAACGACTTAATCTGCTAGAATGGAAGAGTTAAATGTTTGGACTTAACAAATAGGGAGGTTGAAAGCTCGTGCAAAATATTATCGTGTATGGTGCTGGCGGTCATGCAAAAGCCGTAATCGATACAATTGAGAGAGAAGGTCTGTATCAAATTGTTGGCTTACTGGATGGATTCAAGCCAGTTGGTTCAATTGTTTACGGTTATGAAGTTTTAGGAGATGAAAACTGGCTAGCAGCAAACCTTGATATCATAAGCTGTGGTTTCGTTGCTATTGGAGATAGTTGGCTGCGTTCTACTATTGCAAAAAACATCTCACATATTCATCCTCAATTTAAATTTATTAAAGCTATTCACCCGGCTGCCTCTATTGCAAGAGGCGTTAAGATTGGAGATGGAACAATCGTTATGGCTGGCTGCGTTGTTAATAGCGATACAACAATAGGAGAACATTGCGTATTATATTCTCAATCGTCGGTAGACCATGATTCAACTCTCGGCAACTGCGTGACCTTAGCCCCTAAAGCAGGTACTGGTGGAAATGTAAACATTGGCGATTACTCCGTCATTTCTTTAGGTGCAAATATTGTGCATAGTATTACGATCGGTGAGCATACCGTTATTGGAGCCGGGTCGACCGTATTGACCGATATCCCCTCCTATAAGGTCGCATACGGAACGCCTGCCAAATCGATTCGATCAAGAGAAACTGGTGAACGTTATCTTTAATTATTTGTTTAAGCCGATTGAATGCTCTTTTCCTCCGCTCTATCGAAAACATCATTCATGCAATCAATTACTCTTACTTGATCAATTAGTGTCATGCTCGAACCGGAGGGCAAACAAATACCACGCATAAATAACTGTTCACAAATAGATTCATCGCCTGCGTGAGCATAAAATCGGCAGTTTTCAAACAGCGGTTGCAAATGCAGAGGTTTCCATAGCGGACGCGCTTCTATATTAGCTGCTGTAAGTGCATACAGAAGCTCAGAAATTGTCGTGTTTGTCTCCATTTCATCCAGTACTAAAGTAGTAAGCCAGCGATTGGATTTGGTATTCATTAATTCAGGCATAAAGCTGATGCCGCTACGGTCCGAGAATGCACCCACATAGTTCTCGAATACCGTTCTTCTCGCTGCTACTCGATCATCCAGTACCTCTAATTGAGCTCTGCCTACACCTGCCAATAAATTACTCATTCGATAGTTAAAACCCATGCTGCTATGTTGATAATGTGCGGCAGTATCCCTTGCTTGCGTAGCTAGAAAACGAGCCTTTTTTAAAAGCTCCACATCGTCTGATACGAGCATGCCGCCGCCCGATGTCGTTATAATTTTATTTCCATTAAATGAATAGATGCCAAACTTTCCAAAGGAGCCGCTTTGCTTGCCTTTATATGTGGAGCCTAGCGATTCCGCAGCGTCCTCAATTAGAGGAACTTCATACTGTTCACATAATGAAATAATCTCATCCATCTTTGATACTTGACCGTATAAGTGAACAACAATAACTGCTTTCGGCAGCTTACCTTTACGATTTGCATCTTTAAATGCATATTCCAACGCTACTGGTGACATGTTCCAAGTATCTGGCTCAGAATCAATGAATATGGGCTCAGCTCCGCAATAACGAATCGGATTAGCACTTGCGACAAACGTGAAACTTGAACAAAATACAAAGTCTCCTGCACCTACTCCAAGTAGTTGTAATGATAGATGTATTGCCGCCGTGCCTGAACTCACTGCTACCGCGTCTGCAGTACCTGCGTAAGCTGCTATCTGCTTCTCAAAAGCATCAATATTGGGGCCAAGTGGAGCAATCCAATTCGACTCAAATGCATCGTCGATATAACTTTTCTCCTTACCACTCATATGAGGAGGGGATAAATAAATCTTTTTCAATTCATTCGCTGACACGTTGCCACACATCCTTTTTTAGTATTTCAAAATAAAAAACCACCTCTCGAGTGTATAAAGCTTGAGAAATGGTTTTATCCTTCACTATTTGTTGTCGTTCCTTGAAAAACAGGCATGGTCACATAATTACCATTTGATACACCTTCAGATTTAATAACCTTCTTAACTGTAAGCAGCAGTATCTTTAAGTCTAATTTTAAACTTTGGTTTTCCACATACCACACATCATACTCAAATCTCTCTTCCCACGAGACCGCATTTCTACCATGAATTTGAGCCCAGCCTGTAATTCCAGGCCTGACAAGATGGCGCTTAGCTTGCTTTTCGTTATATAGAGGCAAGTACTCCATAAGCAGCGGACGCGGCCCAATCAAGCTCAAATCTCCTTTGATTACATTAATAAGCTGCAGAAGCTCGTCAAGACTAAACTTGCGCATAAAAACCCCAAAAGCCGTCAGCCTTAAATGATCAGGCAACAGCTGGCCTAAACTGTCTTTCTCCGATGTCATTGTTCGAAATTTATATACTAAAAAAGGAACGCCATGCAGACCTGGACGCTGCTGCTTGAATAAAATTGGTGAACCAAGCTTAAATCGTACCAACACCGCAGTTATAGCAATAATAGGCGATAAAGCAATTAATAAAAGACAAGAAATAATTAAATCAAACAATCGTTTTGGCATATGTATGGACTCCTGTATTTCATTCTAAATACTCGTTACCGCGATGATAGCAGCTGTCTCATTTTTGAAATCATTTTTGGGCCAACAAATCGGCTCACAATTCTTTTAACTTCTCCTCTCATACGAACATGAGCAGGAAGCCATGATTGTGCAAAGTGATGGATGGTATGACTGTCATTTGTTATGTAATTCCCACCGTTAATATAATCATACGGGCTAAAGTATGTACGCGGATAAAAGGTAACGCCGTTGCTCAACACCTGATACTCACCATTTAACTTCAAATCATGCTTTCTGCAAATTTCAGAAATGACTGCTGTATTGGTAGTCAAATCTAACGAACCATCTGGAAGCAAAAAGCTTCGACTATCGTAATTTTTCAGCAACTCATGAATCCAAATATGTCCTTTCTCAGCACCCATCGTACCGGATTGTAGAAATTTCTCATCTTCGAATCCAGAGAAGGCCTCGTGATACAGAAAAGTATTTAAGGGTTTTATAACTTCCACATCCGTATCCAAGTAAATGCCGCCGTACTTATGAAGAGCATACAGGCGAACATAGTCACTTACAAAAGCATATTTTTTTGCCTCGTAAGCTTCCTTTACATATCGATTAGTAGAAATATCAAAATTGTCTTCATTCCATTCCATCACTTGATAATCAGCTAAATGTTTCTGCCAGCTTCTCATGCACTTTACAATCTTCTTTGGTTTCTCTCCTCGCCCGAACCAGCAATAATGGACAATTCGTGGTATCTTAATTCTTTCGTTCATTTAATTCCCTCCTAAAGCGGCCATTTCAAATAGTCACTTTTGTAAACCAAATCCAGCGCAATAACACATTC
>NZ_JBFTPZ010000021.1:0-112716 GCF_056398745.1 Paenibacillus sp. 01T424
TTCCATCCTGTCTAAACAAAGGGCGATAATGATCGCTAATATGAGTTGCTGATGCATTCGCATAATGGCAGATGAAGGCTCTGCGGAATTGATCCTTTGTTTTGTTTCTATATGATCCATGAATCAAGTTCCCGTTGAAAAATAGCACGTCGCCTTTATCCATAATTACCGGCATCGCCTTGTGATCCTTAGGCGGCTTAACGAAATGGGAAGTGAACGATTCCGTTGAATCCGCAATTTCAGGACAGCTAATTTCATGCTCGCTCGTCTTCGGAACGACAAGCAAGCTGCCGTTCTCCTCATTTGCAGCATCGATCGCCGTCCAAGCTGCGATACAATTGCCTGGCTCCACCTGCAAATAAAAATTATCCTGATGCAGCGCTTGACCGCGTGAGCCCGGCGGCTTGTAATAAAACATGCTTTGGGCTGCTAGCGCTTCTTCTCCATAAAGATCGGCTAATACGTCCATGACCGGCTTATGGAGCAAATATTTTTTGGACGTCTCATTAAAGCGATGCGGATGCATGACCCGCGGATAACGCTTTAACGGATCATCTGTCTCTCCTGTCAGATCTGGCTCAAAATAACCCGGCACTGCTTTATGACTCATTTCCTCGAAAGTATCCTCTATCATGCGAATGTCTTCCTGAGAGAAAAGACCTTTTATCACAATGTAGCCCTCAGTACGAAATTGATTAACCTGCTCTTCTGTTAGTGCAATCAATGCTTCTGTCATCGCATAACGCTCCTTCACTGAATTAATCATTGTTCTTGACATAATCATAGTGGTTTCGCTATTTTTAAGGAAGAATGATTACTGCTGAAAACTACTTGTATTATGCTATTTTGAAAATGAAGGAGGAGTTTGGCATGCTTCCAAATCATAGAAAAGAAGCTGAAACAGAAGCACATGGCGGTGTGTTTCTAAGTGGTCTATTTGATGAATCCGACTCCTATCGTTATCGCAGGCCAAACGGAATAAGCGATTGGCTTATCTTTTATACCTTAGAGGGTGAAGGCTATTTACGCACACCCGCTGGAGAGAGGCACTGCCGCAAAGGACAAATCGGGCTGCTGCGCGCTGGCATTCCCCACGAGTATGGGACGATTGCGGGAAGCAGCTGGCACTTTTATTGGGCACATTTTCAGAAACTACCTGAAATCGACTATTTGCCAAAGGATGAAAGCATCGTCATCACGATTCCAGACGGCAATATGAGAAGTAGAGTACAACTCACCTTCGATCATATATTGAGTGATTCGAGAGAGCGGGCAAGCTTCTGGCAAATGTTATGCGAGAATGCACTGCGCCAAGTGATATTGCTCACAGCGCAGCAGCTAGATAAACGACTGGATCCTCGCATCGAGCTTGCCCTGCAGTATTTATCACAGCATATGGAGCAGCCGATACGCATTGAAGAGTTGGCTCGGTCGGTTGGTTTATCTCTCTCGCGGCTATCCCATCTATTCAAGCAGGAGACTGGAACGAGCGTGGTCGAGCATCTGAATCATCTGCGGCTTCAGCAAGCGGCTCTTCTCATGGAGCATATGGGCCGTTCGGCAACCGAAGCTGCGCTTGATGTCGGCTTTAACAATTACAATCATTTTGCTGCTTTGTTTCGCAAAAGTTATGGCGTAAGCCCACGAACATACAAAAAGGACAAAGCCGCTCCTAACGAGTAGCTTTGTCCTTAAGGTTCCATCCATTTAATTAGGAAGTGATCATTATACCTTTTGTACGGCTAAATCAAGCCAATCCATCTCTTCCTTGGTGAGCGAAATGAGCGACCCTGCATCACAGGAATGAAGCTCTTCCGCTGATTGTGCGCCAATCAAGGCACAAGTCGGAAACGGTTGGTTTAGCACGTATGCTAGCGCGATCTGGATAGCAGTAACGTTTTTCTCAGCTGCCAGCTGCTTTGCACGTGCCAGACGCTCCCAATTCTCATCGCTATAGAACACACGTACAAGATCCTCATTATCTCTCACTTCGGGAGTAAATCTACCTGTGAAAAATCCTCTTGCCTGCGATGACCACGAAAGCAGCGGGAATTGCTCTTCCTCATGCCATGCGCACGTTTCCTCATCAGCAGATACGCAGCCATGCCAGAACGGTTCATTAGCTTTCGCAAGGCTAAGGTTCGGACTGCTGAATGAAAAACCGACAAGTCCATTTGCAGCTGCGTATTCATTCGCTTCCTTAATACGCTGCCATGTCCAGTTTGATACGCCAATCGCTCGAACAGTTCCTGCTTTGACATGCTCATTAAGAATATCGATAACCTCTGCTGCTGGTACTGCCGGATCATCCCTATGCAGTGCATAAAGGTCGA
Source organism: Paenibacillus sp. 01T424 (assembly GCF_056398745.1). Lineage (NCBI taxonomy): Bacteria > Bacillati > Bacillota > Bacilli > Caryophanales > Paenibacillaceae > Paenibacillus > Paenibacillus sp. 01T424. The sequence goes on from NZ_JBFTPZ010000021.1 coordinate 2,334, forward strand.
TATAGTCGGTCTGAAGACGCTTTAAGCTAATCTCCAAATCATGAGCAATAGCCTCTTTGCTCACACGCGAACCCGTATGATCATGATGTGCGCCCTTTGTCAAAATAACCAATTGCTCCCGATTGCCGCGTTCCTGCATGTAGCGGCCAATCACTTCCTCGCTTTCCCCGCCGCAATAAATATGGGCTGTGTCAATTGAATTGCCTCCAATTGCTAGAAAAGCGTCCAGATTAGTTGCTGCTTTCTCGTAGGAATCGTTATAGAAATAATCCGACCCCTTCATTAAGCGAGATACCTGCTTGGGTGAACCTTCAATTTGAATATATTCCATCGTTGTTTTGCCTCCTTAATTATGGGTTCGTTATATTTTAATTCGTGTATGCTCATGAGCAGAAAGCAGGCAAGCATCGATTACTTTCATGTTGTTAACCCCATCAGCGCTGCCGAACTGAAGCTCTGATACACCGTTAATGGCATTTGCCATATGATCGGCCTGCAAAGTGTAGGCGTTTACATGCGGCACCTCAACTTCACGGCGCTCTCCTTTTGCATCGACGAAGAAATTACCGCTGCCCGGCGCGCCAGTCACAAATGCGGAAGGCACTTCGATAATACCCTCTGTACCTAGCACCTCAAGCGGGTTGCGGAATGCTGCCCACATGCCGCAATCAAACGTCAGTGAAACCGCACCTTCAAACTCGATTAATCCAGAGGCCATCATATCGACATGATCATGCTCTGGTGAGAACAAAGCCTGAACGGTAACGGCTTCAGGTTCTTTGCCAAGCAGCAAGCGAGCAGCATTAATTGGATAACAGCCTACATCGTAAATCGAGCCGCCTCCCCACTCCTTGCGGTATCTCACGTTTTCTTTGTGTCCTGCATTGTTGAAGGTAAACGCGCTGCGAATGCCGCGAATGTCGCCAATTTCCCCATCTGCGATCACTTTCTTGATCATGTCGTATCGAGGGTGATAGCGATACATAAAAGCTTCGGACAATAACACGCCTGCTTTCGCAGCAGCTTCAGACATTTCAGCTGCTTCTTGTGCAGTCAAAGCAAGCGGCTTCTCGCACAAAATATGTTTTCCTGCTTCAGCAGCCCGGATCGTCCACTCTCTATGCAAATGATTTGGGAGTGGAATGTATATAACGTCAATAGAAGCATCCGCAAGCAATTCTTCATAACTGCCGTAAGCAGTCGGGATATTCAGCTCTTCTGCCGTCTTCTTTGCCTTGTCCACGTCACGGCTAGCAATAGCCGCTACCTCATTTAATTCCGAAAGATGAAGGCCAGGTATTACTGCGCCTTTCGCAATTCCAGCGCAGCCCATGATGCCCCATTTTAGTTTCTTCGTCGTCACTCCATCGTCACCTCAACCATTATTTTATTATTATATTGCGATTACAAGCTGAAACTAGCTACACCATCAGTTCAGAGCGCTGCACCTAAATCGTGAGGTACAAATTAGTATCAAACGATTTCATTGTGCTTGCCTCTAGTTTAAAGTAGATAACCAAAAAATAAAATGATATTATTTTGTTATAAGTTAAAACAATATTGTCATTGAGGTGAGCAACATACAAAGACAAATACATCTGCTTACGCTGCCAAATAATCCTTTTTTCTGTTTACCTGAATCTGTCGGGAATTACTGGAATGAGCCTGATCATTACACGCTTCGTATGGCGGGAGCGCTCAATAACTTTAATATTCATTACGTCGTTTCTGGGAAAGGTTATGTGGAATGGGATGGCGAGGTGCACACCCTTGAGGCTGGTGAAGCTGTTCTGTATTTTCCTTTGCAGAGACAGCATTACTATAGCAGCAAGGATGATCCGTGGGATATAAGATGGGTTCATTTTTATGGGAGTGGGCTTCAAGACTATATGATCGAACGAGGTTTTCACAAAAGCCAGCTCTGGACAATCCGTCAGCCAACCGCTTGGGAACAGGTGCATGAGGATTTGCTCGTCGAGGCAGAAAAGTCTCGCATGCTGCATCCGACCAAGCTTTCTGCTCTCATGTATGCCATACTCGCCGTGTTCATCGAGCAAGCTGTGCCGATATCCGGCAGCAAAGCTAGTACGTCCGGCAACCGCATCTTAAAGCTGCTCCCTTTAATGCAGCAGGAAGCGGCTGAGCCGTTCATACTCGAGCAATGGGCTGAAAAAGCAGGAGTTAGCCCCTACTATTTTTGCAAATTGTTCCGAAATGTGATGGAGATGACACCGATGGACTTTATTACACGCTGCCGGCTTCAAATGGCGAAGCAATGGCTTCTGGAGCGCAAGGATGTTAATATCGGACAAATTGCTAGTGATGCCGGCTATCCTAGCGTCAGCTACTTCAACAAAAGATTTATGGCCCATGAGGGGATGACACCTACGGTATATCGTCAGCTTTACGGGGTGTAATACGAATGTTACTTTTTGATCTGTAAGAACACATATGCGCTTAATGCACTCTTTTGTGAGTAACCCGGCTGCACTCGAGCTCTGTAAGAACCTATTGATTCTTACAGACACTTATGAATGTTACTTTTTGCTCTGTAAGAACACATATGCGCTTAATGCACTCTTTTGTGAGTAACCCGGCTGCACTCGAGCTCTGTAAGAACCTATTGGTTCTTACAGACACTTATGAATGTTACTTTTTGCTCTGTAAGAACACATATGCGCTTAATGCTCTCTTTTGTGAGTAACCCGGCTGCACTCGAGCTCTGTAAGAACCTATTGGTTCTTACAGACATTATGAATGTTACTTTTTGCTCTGTAAGAACACATATGCGCTTAATGCACTCTTTTGTGAGTAACCACCCTTCACTCGAGCTCTGTAAGAACCTATTGGTTCTTACAGACACTTATGAATGTTACTTTTTGCTCTGTAAGAACATATATGCGCTTAATGCACTCTTTAGCGAGTAACCACCCTTCACTTGGGCTCTGTAAGAACCTATTGGTTCTTACAGACATTATGAATGTTACTTTTTGCTCTGTAAGAACACATATGCGCTTAATGCTCTCTTTCGCGGGCAACCACCCTTCACTTGGGCTCTGTAAGAACCTATTGGTTCTTACAGACACTTATGAATGTTACTTTTTGCTCTGTAAGAACACATATGCGCTTAATGCACTCTTTTGTGAGTAACCCGGCTGCACCCATGCTCTGTAAGAACCTATTGGTTCTTACAGACACCTACTATTGTTACTTTTTGCTCTGTAAGAACACATATGCACTTAATGCTCTCTTTCATGAAAATAAGAAGTACTATACACACGCTTAAATTCCTAATGGAACCATATATAGTCCGGTATCTCCGTCATTTCTTATCACAACATCAACGCCATACGTTTGCTTAATCGTTTCCGCTGTCACGACTGTCTCAGGCGCACCTTCTCCTACGATGCATCCTAATTTCATCACAATAATATGGTCGCTGTATCGAATGGCCTGATTCATATCATGCAGGACCATTACTATCGTAATTCCATGCTTGCGGTTCAGCGTCTTTACTAACTCTAATATTTCGATTTGATGATAGATATCCAAATACGTCGTTGGCTCATCCAAAAATAACAGCGAGGTTTGCTGTGCCAGCGCCATTGCGATCCAAGCTCTCTGTCGTTCGCCGCCAGATAAATGAGCTAGACTTTGCTTTCGCTTGTTCAGCAGATTCGTGCAGCTAAGCGCCCAATCCACGGCTTCATCATCTAATTCGCTCTCTTGTCCCCACCGCCCCCGATGCGGCAATCTACCGAAGCGAACCAATTTCTCTACAGTCAAATCTGCAGGTGCTTCCTGCTGCTGATGCACCACGGCCAGCTTCTTGCCAAGCTCCTTCGGCTTAAATTGTGCGAGCTTCTTCCCATTCAGCAGCACCTCACCTTCGCTTGGCCGAAGATTTTTCGCCATTACACCAAGCAGAGTTGACTTGCCGCAGCCATTTGGACCAATGATCGTCGTAATCCGACCTTCCGCGATACGGCTGGTTATTCCGTTCAAATGGAAAGTTTTTTTGTCATATGAAAATCTTATTTCATTAATGTCCATGGACGCGTTCGCTCCTTCGCAGCAAAAAGATGAGAAAAGGACCGCCGATAACTGTCATGACAATCGAAGCTGGAATTTCTGTCGGGGCTAAAAGAGTACGGCCAAGCGTATCCGCAGTCAAAATGAGCCATGCTCCGCCAATCGCAGAGAAAGGCAGCAGCACTTTATGGTCTGAGCCAATGAGCAGCCTCGCGATATGTGGGACGAGCAAGCCGACAAACACGATTAACCCGCCAATAGCTGTTGCAACAGAAGCCAAAAGCACGGCAACAACCGAAACGAGCAGCCTTACTTTCATAACAGACATACCAAGATTTTGAGCGGTTCGATCCTGCAAAACAAGCGTATTGCACCATGAGCCAAGCAGCATCGAGAGTAACAAGCCTACACCGCCATACAGCGCCAATATATGTACATCATCCCAGGTTTTCATTGTAAAAATAGAGGAAATCGCTTGATTCACGCTAGTTACCGCATAGCTGCCGCGATAATTAAAAGACTGCCCCAAACCTGTAAATGTAGCATTAACTGCAACACCGACCAGAATAAGCCGAAGCGGACTGAGTCCAGAGCGCCACGAAAGCGAATAGACCAATAGACAAGCTATTGCTCCTCCAACAAATGAAAACAGCGGCATCCAAAAAAACAATGTCGGGAATATTGTTACGAGCAGCAAAGAAACCAAGCCTGCTCCTGATGAAATGCCGATAACACCTGCGTCCGCCAGCGGATTGCGCATTACGGCTTGCAGCAGTACACCAGACACGGCTAGCGCAGCCCCTGTCAGTAAAGCAACGATTATACGCGGTAGCCGCAGGTCGCGAACAACCTCCACCTGTTCACTTGGCGAGCCAAGCAACCCTTTCATGAGTTCAACAAATCCTACGCTGATGCTTCCAGTTGTCATGGAGTATACGATGGTTGCCAAAAGGAGCAGCGTAATTGCGATGAAGCTGAATATTGTTTTTGGCATGAAAAAACATCCTTATTTATAATCCTGATAAAGCATTGGAGCGAGCGCGGTTAGTGCTTTGACAACAGCCAAATTGCCCGTCGTGCCAAATAAAGTTTCTTCCAGATCATATACACGCCTCGTCTTTACCGCTTCAAAATGCTTCCAGATATCATTTTTTTTGAATTCTTCATCGAACATTTTCACTACCTCAGCCGGCATGCCATGCGCTGCTCGCAAAATGACATCCGGATTCGCCTTCTGCAAATATTCCGTATTGGAAGCCAAAAATTCAACCTGCTCGCCCTGCACGATATTTAATCCCCCAAGCAAACGAACAAGATCTCCAATGTAAGAGTGCTCCGTCGCAACCAAATAACTGCCGGGCACACCAAGCAGGATCAGCACAGTCGGTTTTTCTCTTCCTTCTGTATTCCGAGTGATGGCAGCCAGCATTTCCTGCTGTTCATTTACGATTGCAGCAGCCTGAGTTTCCCGCCCATACCGTTCTCCGAGCGCTGTAATTTCAGCTTGCATGCTAGAGATACTCGTTAAATTCAGAAAATCAGCCTTTAACCCTGCACTCTCAAATACAGGCTCCAGCTCATATTGCAGCGTCGAGACAGACAGCACCTCCGTCGGCTTCAGGGATTTAACCATTTCCATATCAGGACTCATTGGATTTCCGACTTTAGTAATATTGGTGTAACGCTCCGGTAGCGTTTTCACACTTTTCGGTATACCAACTAAATCAAGCTCAAGCGCATCCATAATTTGTGTAATCGCTACGGTTGTTGACACGATGCGTTGGCTAGACTCCTCGGATACAGAGCCCGAAGCCGCTACTTTTGCCAAAGAGTTTGTAGACGGCGCAGCAGTTGGCGCTGCTGTCGAGCCGCTTCCCGCTCCAATCGTTCCGCAGCCTGCCATCATCGCAGCAAGTAACAGCAGAGATAACCCCTTCATAAATCGATAGCGCATTTCATTCTTACCTCCTTAAAAAAACAGCACAGAGGACACCCGCTAATCAGGGTCCTCCTATGCCATCTGTTTAAATCACCCGCTTCAAACTTTGTCCTTCCTTTCTTTCTGCTGCTTATGCCGTTTTAGCCTCTTCTTGTTCTGCTGCTTTCGTTTCCAAATAATCGACAGCACGCAAAACGAGAGTAATCGCCTCAGCTCTTGTTGCGGACTTCGTTGCTCCAAACTGATTTTGATCCAGTCCCTTAATTAATCCGTACTTCACTGCCGTAGCAATGTAAGCCTTAGCGTAGGAAGGAATTTCCGCTACATCCGCAAAATTAAGCGAATCCGCTGCTTCCAGCGGCAAATGAAGTGCTCTTACGATCATGACTGCAATTTCCGTACGGTTTACATTTTGCGTTGGACGGAATGTCTGATCCTCATAGCCATTAATAATGCCTGCTGCTACCGCTTGCTCGATAAAGGACTGTGCCCAAGTAGGAATGTTTTTCATATCTGCAAAAGCTGTTGAAGCGTTCTTGCCTTCCAGCTTCAGAGCTCTGCCGAGAATAACCGTCCACTCTGCACGATTGACCGTTGCATTCGGTTTAAAGCTTCCATCCGGATAACCCTGAACGATGTTTAGCTTCAATGCGCGATTAATGGCATCTTTCGCCCAGTTGTTTGCTAAATCTTTAAATGCAGCCGTTGCATCTTTGCCAGCCAGCTTATCTTTTTCCTCTTGTTCCTTTTTCTTTTTCTCAATTTCTTCTGACGTCTCTCTTGGCACCACAGAGCCAAATGAATCAGAGTCCCAGCTTGCTACTGGCGTTATTGCCCCAAGCTGAATTTGAATGCTGTATTCATGATGGTACTTCACTTCTGGCCAATCTATTTTCACCCAGCCATCCAGCTTAGCCGGTAGATCGGCTACTGTAAATTGTACTCGTCTTGTGTTAGCGGAAGCATCGGATTCGATCGTTGTTGGCGTAGAGCCGCCAATCGTAAATCCGGTAATTTCCTTGCTTTGCTTTAGATTCACTTGTACAAGCTTCACACCATTTTGCACGAGCAAACGAGCAGGATGTGCTACATATTCATCCATCACCGATGTTTGTGTAGTACCTTGTTTTAAAAACTGAATATCAATCAAATACTTGCCGTCCGCAAGTGCTCCCGGTTCTGTCGGTTTGACCGGATCAACAACGACAATTTTTGTCGCTTGGAAAGCACGAAGCGCTTGATCCAGCGTGCCTTCTGCATCAATGAGCTGCTGCTTTGTAGACAATATGCTGTTTGCGACAGCGTTCGCTGCTGTAATTGCACTAAGCAGTGCGTCTTTCGCTGATTGCGGATATTGCCCAACACCTGTACCTGCGGCTGCTCCATCATGAGCCGCCTTCGCTGCCGCAATAGCTGCCTTCAATACTGCAGGATCGCCATTGTCAAACAACAGACGAATGTTATGAGTCGCATCATAAGRTTTGCCTGTACGCGGGTCAATTACGTTTGGCATAATGATTCGAACTTGCCCTGGCACAATTGCCGTTAAATCATCCACTTTAAATTTGATAACCCTCGTATTTTCTGTCTTGTTTTCACTGACAACGGTCACATCTGTGAGTATGCTGTTCTGAGCAACTTTAAACTCTGTAACGACGCTGCTGTCCTTTATTGAAAAAGATACATAAGTCTCACCGTTATTGGACGTAACAGAAGCCGGCTTGAGGAAGTAACTGTCCATGCTCGATAACGCTGCATTTGTTGCATGCAGGGCTGCGAAAGAAATATTGCGAATCTGGCTTCCTTTGAAAACTTGAACAGATTTCTCTAAAATCTTTGCCGCATTAGCAATTTCTGGACGTGTAGAATTGAGTTTCTTCCCTGTTTGTTCAGCTAATTGAATAGCAGAAAGCAATGATTCTTTTGCCGCCTCCTCATATTGCCCAGAAGCCGTTCCAACAACAGCGGAATCATGTAGTTGACGCGCTGTAGTGATCGAAGCGTTTAAGGCATTAAGATGATTGGCATTATAGCTGAATAGTACTGTTCTCTTCTCTGTTCCAATTGTGTACTCTAGTTTTGATAAGCCTTGATAAATAGAATCGTCTGCCTTTTGATGTCTTGCGGCAAACTGATAGGCCTGTATCAGTCCTTCATAGCCCTTTTGAATAAGCGTTTTATAACCTGTCAGCGTACTAGAGGAAATCTCGCCGTTTGCGCTTTGTCCATATAACGTTAATTCAGGTGCAATTTCCATCGGCTCTGCAAAAACAACGTGAGCATACGCTTGAAAATAAGGCGCTGCCGATTGAGTAAACATACTTACTTCTGTTTTGAAATCTTTATTGTGTTTGGATATTTCTCCTGTTTCAGGGTCCAGCACAAGCAGCGGTAATATCTCCTTCTTGTACTGCTGCTTTTTCAAATCCTCCACATTCGCAGTCAAAACATTTAAAGCATTATTGACGGCTGTTTGAGATGCTTGCGGATCAGCAGCAACAGTCTGAGCGTCCACAATCCATTGCCCAAGCCTTACGCTCGCTCCAACCGAATACTCACCATCCGTTAATACCCCATGAGCGACTGAAGCTCCATTTGCTGTCCCTATATTTTTTACCGTTGTCGCAAAAGCTGAAATCTCTTCTAACGCACGTACTAAATTCGCTTTATTCACGACAAGCCGAGCAGCCTCGTACTTCTTTTTTCCCTCTTGCAGAACAAGGTAAGCAGCCTTGATCAGCTCTTGATTGGAAACGCCAGCGCTATCGGCAATGCTTCTTGCCTGAGTGATCGTATTTTGAAAAGTAGCCTTGGAGCCTAGCAAATAGAAGCCATCGCCAGTTCCCTCCGTCGTTGTATTCAGCAGCTCATTCGAGGTTGTAAATAAAGCTTCAAGCTGCTCTAATGTTACAGCACCCGTCTCGCCTCCGCCCCCATTGCCGCCTCCATCAACGGGTAGACCTGAGATATCCAGCTGAAGCTGAACATTATACCAATTGTCATAATTTACTGAAGGAATGACGATATGAATCAAAATTTCTTGTTTCTCTTGCATGTTCTCAATATCATAGCTAACAACGACGTGATCCGGATCTAAGCCGTCCCCTGCTGGCTGAGCAGCAACGACTTGATACACTTCTATGCCGTTGATTGTGTTCCCATTGATTACTGCTTTGTCTTTACCTGGTAACTTAGCAGAAAAATGATGAAAGGAAGTATACTGCGTAACCTCATGCTGAAACTTTGCACTGCCATTAGTAATAATCAATTTGCCTGTGCTTGGATTTAGATAATCGTTAATGATTGATCGTTCATTGCTCCCATCCTTCACATAAAGATAAGGAACACTATACTCCCCATTTGGCGTTACTCCCGCCGCTGCACTCACAGGAAAGGCCGACAGCAACAATACGAGCGCCATGAGCAGCGCCGTCAATCGGCGAAATTTCATTTGCATTTCAAAAAACACTCCTTCGTCATTTAACTGCTATCGCTTATGTACCCTTGCATTTTGAACAGGAGAGCGAAACATGCCGCAGCATTGCTCTCCTGTTATTTTTAAAGCGCTATTCTAACCGTAGAGCTCGCTGATGCTTAAACGCTCCAATTGAATTGGATTGTATGAACCGTATTGTAGCCTTCAAATCCTGGTGATGGCGGAACGACAACGTGGATTTTGGCAACTTGGTTCGGTGTGAAATCAGCCACTTCAAATGTAAATTCAACGTTGCCGCCTGTATAATTAGCAGCTGCATAGCTGTATGTTCCAGTAGCAGGGTCTTGCACTTGCAAGTATTGAATGAAGCTTGAACCAGAGAATGTAACCGTTGTCGTTGTGCCATTGCTTGCTACAACTGCATCGCCTACTTTATAGGCATCAGCATAAGAATTGGCTGTATCTCCCGCGTTGCGAACGACATAGCTTACACCAGTACTTGCGAAAGCAGATGGAACAACTAGAGCTAAAGCCATTACGAGCATTAACATAACGAAACTTGTTTTTTTCATCGATTTTACCATTTAGAACACTCCTTATTTTTTAGCGAATTTGGTTTTGCTCAATAAGATAAAGGCTACTCCGACAACAATAATGATTAGGGAAATAACAAGCGGTGACAACACGCGCTTAGAAGAAGCCGCATCTGACAACTGCTGCGCAGCTTCACCTGGTGCAGGTGTATCCATATCAGCCCCAATAAGCTGAACATCGGCCTTCGGCTCTTCGTGAACAGCTGTCTCCGCAGAGTCCACTGCTAGGGTATCCTCTGAAGAGCTTGACTCTTGTGTAGATGGGGTTAAAGTCTCCTTAGGCAATGATTGCCCTTCAGCTTCAGCCGCTATCGGACTAACGGTTGGAGCAGGCGAAGCTTCGACCTGTATCTCTTTCTTAGAATCTTCTTTTTTAGAATCGACCGTTTCAGAGCTCGGCTTATCTACCTCAACCTTTGGTTTTTCTGTCACCTTATTTGTGGTTTGAGGAGCTGTTGTACCTGTCTTTGCATCGGTCTCTTTTTTTGGTTCTTTCGTGGTTGTTGCTGGTTTCTTTTCTTCTTTGACAGGGGCCTCCGCTTTGCTGATCTGCTTCAGACTGCTAGAATCGAAAACTAGACGAATCGTGTAGCTGTGATCGTAATCAATATCCTCTACCGTTACGTGGATCTTGGACTCTAACGGCGTTGTAAGATCAGCAATTCCGAACTTAACAATTCTCGTATTGTCAGCTTCGTTGCTAGATACAATAGCCGTATCTATGTACCCGCCGTCACTCGGAACTTTATATTCCGTTACCCATGAGCTATGGTTTATTTGCAGTTGTACCTGCAAAGCTCCTTTGGTCACAATCAGCTTGGCTGGTTTTTCCCAATAGTCATTTGCCATCGATACCGATTCATCTTCGGCTTTCTTGACAACATAGTCTATCGAGTACGTACCATCAGCCAGTTCAGCCGCATGTGCTTCAGGTGCAAACGGAACAACGAGTAAAGTAATCATGATGAAGAAAGCCAGCACTCCAAACTTGCGAATAATTCTCTTCTCCTCCTTTACTCCTGACATCCAAGCTCGCAGCAGATTATCCGAATGGCTCTCTCTCACATCATGAATATGATAATCATTATCAATAAAAAGTTATTTTGATTATGATAATCATTATCATTGTACAATTAAAAAAAAAGCAATCTGCTGCAGAATGCATCCCCATTTCTGGAAACGCCATTCTCAGGAATGAAACTATCATGCATGCCCACATTTTGTCAACACAAAAAAAGAAAATTAGTTATTTTCTATATAATTCCTTTTTAGGTATTGACGTCCTCTGTTTTTAAGCATTATACTCTCGAAGAGATCATTGAGACTGATTATCAATAGCATTTAGCTTGGAGGTACTGCAATTGTTATGAGAACTTGTCTCCCCCTATTTGCTGTGCTTCTGTTACTCGTTTTTACAGGATGCAGTATCGGCAAAGGCAGCTCTTCAGAAATGAGCGATGGAAGTCTGATAGTAAAAGACTTTGCAGGACGCCAAATTGCCTTTAAGGAACCTCCCGCCAAAATTGTTGCACTGGGCAGCGGCGAAGCTGATATTGTGGCAGCTTTAGGAGGAAATCTAGTCGGCCGGCCTACAACATCCGCTCAGCCCGTTAATCGGGCAGTCCTCAAAGCTGAACAAATCGGAAATGCTCACGAGGTTGATTTGGAAAAAATAGCATTGCTTCGCCCTGATGTCGTGCTTGGCAATTATCCAATGAATGAGAAGGATATTCCCGTTCTTCAAGGAATCGGTGTACAGCTCCTGTTGACGGGTGCCAACTCCATCGACGACATTAACCGCCAGATTGAGCTGATAGGCCAACTTCTTCGCAAAGAAGAGCAGGCACAAGCAATTATCGCCAACATTGTTGATAAGATTGCTGTTTATAAACCTACCGATGAAGCCAACAAGCCGCGAGCGCTGCTTGTATATGGAGCACCAGGTACATTCATGGCAGCACTCCCTAATTCCTTGAGCGGCAACATACTCGAAACCGCTGGCGGAGTAAATATCGCTTCGGATTATCCGAGGCTGCAGAGCTTCCCGCAATACGCGCAGCTAAACGCAGAACGTGTTGTTGAAGCAGACCCCGACATCATTTTTTTCATGACGCATGGCAATCCCGAGGAAATCAAGAACAGCTTCATTCGTGAAATGGAGACTAATTCTGCATGGAGCAGCATATCCGCCGTCAAGCAGCAGCGTATTGAAGTGCTGCCGCAGGACCTGTTCGGTACTAACCCTGGAACTCGTGTAATCGAAGCACTTGAGCTTATGGATCGCTTGCTGAAAGAAGTGCCTAACTGAAAGGATGCTAAATAAGGATTATGAATAAAGAAACACGTACAAAAAGACGTAAGCTGGCCTTCATCATCTCACCCATATTTCTGCTTTTAAGCGTTCTTATCGGGTTAATATCTGGATCAATCACGATTCCACTGCACGAGATATGGAGCATTCTTATCAAAGGCGATTCATCGGCTCACTCCGTAATATTGCTTGATCTTAGGCTCCCTAGAGTATTAATTGGTTTATTGACAGGCGCATGCCTTGCTGCATCCGGAGCAATTCTGCAAAGTGTCATGCGCAATCCACTTGCCGATCCCGGCATTATTGGCGTTTCGGCAGGTGGCGGTCTCGCTGCTGTCATCACGATGGTGATGCTGCCGCAATTCAGCTTTTTATTGCCAGCTGCTGCTTTTGTTGGCGCCCTCTCTGCAAGTCTAATTATTTATTTTCTTTCATGGGATAAAGGTGCTTCGCCTATTAAGATTGTATTAGCCGGTGTTGCAGTAAACGCGCTCGTGGGGGCCGTTATGAATGGTGTGATGGTCGTTTACAGCGACCGGGTTCAAGCTGTGCTTCCTTGGCTTTCCGGCGGATTAAATGGACGAAGCTGGCATCATTTCAGCTTTATGCTGCCTTACGCGCTCGTTGGCCTCCTTCTTACGATACCAGCGATCAAATCAGCCAATCTGCTGCTGCTCAGCGACGATTCTGCTCGCTTGCTGGGACAAAAAGTGGAGTTGCAGCGGCTTCTGCTTATTCTCTTATCTGCTCTGCTTGCAGGAATTGCAGTAAGCGCCGCAGGTCTTGTCGGCTTCGTTGGGCTGGTTGTGCCTCATATGGTCCGCCTTCTAATTGGAGACGATTACCGTTATTTGCTGCCAGTATCCATAATAACCGGTGCTGCTCTGGTCGTCATTGCCGATGCCGCGGCTCGTTCCTTATTCGACCCTGTTGAGCTGCCGGTTGGCATCTTATTAGCTTGCATCGGCGCACCGTTCTTTTTGTATTTGCTGAGGAGGAGTAACTGGCGATGAAGGCGATTCAAACCCATTCGTTAATGCTTGAAGCAGGCATGTTCAAGCTGTCCGATGTTAATATAGAAATCCCTAAAGGTAAAATAACTGCGATAATCGGGCCAAACGGCTCAGGCAAATCAACGATGCTTAGATTAATCTCGGGTCTATTGACTCCAGATAGCGGCAGCATTCTCATTAATGAGAAGAGTACGAGCGATTATAAAAGATCCGAATATGCCAAAAGTCTTTCCATGCTGACGCAAGCCAAAGATATGCTTCCTTCGCTGACCGTTCGCGAGCTGGTCGCTTATGGGCGTGCTCCCTACCAAAAAAGCTTCCGTCAGCGGCTAACTACGGAGGATGAACGTATCATTGATTGGGCATTGCGGGCAATGCGCATTCGGCGGCACGAAGACCGAATGTTTCACACCCTCTCCGGAGGCGAGCAGCAGAAGGCGCGAATCGCCATGGCTTTAGCGCAGCAGACCGAAATTCTTTTATTAGATGAGCCAACTACCTATCTGGACATGTGTCATCAGCTCGAGGTGCTGGAGACACTCGCCAAAATAAATCGGGAATATGGAACGACGATCGTTATGGTTCTGCACGATCTGCAGCAGGCAGCCTCTTATTGCCATTATATGATTGCCATGAAAGAAGGGGAGCTTGCTGACGCTGGAGAACCACGAACCATCATTACGCCTCGTTTCATGCGCTCCGTATTTGATTTGGATGCGAGAATTAGCTTTGCTGAACGTTATCCCATAATCATTCCTATACCCAAAACCGATGAGGAGGAAGAAACGATGATCATTGTGACGAATGTATCGCAAATTACGAAGGGCGAAGGAGAAAAGCTTGTTGAACGTTTTGATCGGGTAGGCAAAGTCGAGGAAATGGAAGGGTTTCTTGGGCTTGAGGTGCTTCTCACGCAAAACCTAAAGGACTATGACGAGGTTTCCATCGTTACAAGGTGGCAATCGAGAGATGATTTTAACAAATGGACAAAAAGCGAGGCGTTTCGTGAATCTCATTCCCACCGTAAAACGCCGGAATACATTCTATCTAACAAAATTATGTTTCAGGAAGTCAAAGTCAAGCGTACTCCGCTCCCTCCCGTGGAACGCAGCGATGAAAGGCTTGCCCAATAAATTCCTTCTTAACAAACAAGCAAGACTGCCATTCCTCCTCTAAACGAGGCGGCGGCTGTCTTGCTTTTGTCTGTTCATTTTAACGAGCCTATCCGGTTGCTAAGTGAATGCTAGGCCTTTTACAAGGATACTAGCGTCCCGCCTTCATTTGCAGAGCGCAGCTCTGCTTCAATAATTTCAAGCGTGCCTACCGCGCTCTCAGGTGCGCAGATCGAAACTGGCTGCCCCGCATGAATGGATTCAATAAAATATTTGATTTCACGATAATAACCCATATCCTCAGACAATTCAGCGATAAAGCCCGGCGCATCATTTGGATTAACTTTCACTTGCCCATTTTCAAAAATGAGATTTCCGCCTTCAAAATTAACGCGATACGTCATGGCGAAGCCAAAGTCGCCTTCCAGCGTCCAATCTGCCTGAGCATTCAGCACCTTGCCATCTGGATAAATATAATGAGTAGACACGACATCATAGCCGCTGCCTGGAATGACATTGCGTGCAATCGTTGATACCTTCTCAGGCTTGCCGAATAACCAGTGAACCATGTCTGCATCATGAATGTGCATGTCCAGTAAACAGCCTCCACTTTTGCTGCCATCCAGAAACCAACCCTTTGGCGCGGCAGAACCTCTGAAGAAATAACCGCCCGTAACAGCTCCATAACGACCATCCTCTACGCAAGCCTTCAAGTATTCATAAGCTGGCCAGAAGCGCAGGCATTGGCCGATCATCAACGTTTTTCCTGTGCGCTCTGCTGCATGTGCCATGCGCCAGCCATCCTCTGAGCTTCCTGCCACAGGTTTCTCGCATAATACATGCAACCCTCTCTCAAGCATCGAGCAGGTTAAATCAGCATGCAGATTAGTAGGCAGCGTAATATCGACGATATCTAGTTCCTCATTCTCTAGCATTGCAGCAATATTATCGTACAAACGGTAAGGYGCAAGATCATAGACGTCCTGCTCTGTCGCGATGTTGCCTGACGCTTTTCCTTCCTTCAACTCCTCGATCAGCAAATCGCAAATCGCTACGAGCTGCACAGGAGCTCCTTCCTTAGCAAGACGGACATAATTGTCAAAGTGCATCCGACCCATAAATCCAAAACCGATTAAACCAACCTTTAACATATTAAAAACCTCCTAATAGTTTTTGAGTAGATGAATTCTAACGTCCTAATATGGCATCCATCGCTTTTGAAGTGTTGAAAATGATTTGTTCGGAATGATGATTGTATGGCGGAATCATTTCTCCAGTTACATAATTGTCATAACCAATCGCATGAAGCGCCTGCATGACAGCTGGGTAATCAACATCACCTGCTAATAGATCAACAAAGCCATGCAATCCGCCTGCTTGACGGCGGTAATCCTTGAAGTGCACTTTCTTGATGCGATGACCCAAAATACGAATCCATTGCTCAGGATAACCATTATGCAGCGCATTGCCAACGTCGAAATACGAGCCTACAAAACTCGAGTTATGCGCATCAATGAAGGAACGCATCTCAAGCGGCGATAATAAGAACTTGTTCCAAACATTCTCAATGCCAATCGAGACCCCCGCGCTCTCAGCAAACGGAACAAGCTTCCCGATCGCTTCCAGCGCCCGGTCATATGCATATTCGTAGTCAGCAACTTCACTGCCTGGTATAAAGTCAACGCCTACAGCGCCTGGAATGACCAAAATGGTATCCACGCCGAGAGCCGCAGCAAGCTCCAGCTGTTTCTTGCACACATCGATTGCTTTCTCGCGTGTAGCCACGTTTTCACTCGTCATTGGATAGGACCAGTACAAGCCTGTTGCTAAACCTGCAATTTCCAGTTCATTTTGCTGCAGTTCGTTTTTGATTTCTTGAATCTCTTTGTCGGATGCTGCTAGGCTAAGCTCACCCGTCTCGTTCAATGACAGCTCGATTCCGTCAAAACCTGCTTTTTTTGCTGTACGAATGTTTTCTGCAATGGTTGAATCACCTTTGAAAGACCAAATATTAATCCCTTTTTTCATGTTAAGCCCTCCTATATTTATGTTTTAAATAAATAACAGCCTGCCAAATTTACGGGGAAGATGAAAGTTTATCGCTTTGGTAGCCTGCCAAGCCTGGAATTCACGGTTGCCGTGTTTATCCTCATCAATCCGGTAAAAATTCACTCTCCAGCTTAATCCTTGCTCGAGAGGCTTCTTGAAATTCTCCACCGGAATATGCACAAAATAAATCCGTTCAGCATCGCCACTCGTTTCAACAGTCGTCTGGATACCCTCAAACCTCCATGCTAAGTCCGTCGAAGTGATCTCAGCTTCACCATCATTCGCAATCAGAGCATCAAAAACAACATTGTTCGGACTAACTTCTAGCTCTAGATAACGATGCCCAGTTCCATCCTCATCGATAAACAGCTCAACGACATCCTGCTCATAAAGCGGCTCATCGCGTATGGTAAAATCAGATACAACATGTGAATCCTTGCATAAATAGCGAATATGCAAATAGTTCTGGCTCCAGCATGCTCTTACTTCCGTACGCTCCTTAGGCTGCATGGCAGTGACCGTATCAACCAGTTCAATCGCATCGAAGCTATCCCAATGGATAGCGCCAAAACCGGCGTCTTCGATGCTGATCGGCACTTGCCTGCAAAGATAGGTTTTACTCTCTTGAAACGCAGGAACCTCCATTTGTTCAAACTCCTTTTTAGATAATTACGTTATATTGAATTTGCTGCAACAACATGTGATAATACGTTTATAATAAACGATTATTCTTGAAATTTATTTAGCTAGAATAGCGATTTTTTGGACAATTCCGTTCTCTTTTTTATTTTCTTAATGAAAGGAGCCTACCGCTTGGAAAAGTCTGAATCTCCCTTTCCACGCATTCGTTCAACTCCATTTCGTGAGTGGTCGCCCAGCGTCCATTATGCGCAGTTCCAGCGCTTGCCAACGGGTGCTCTGCCAAGACGTAGATTGTATGATTACGAGCTCCTGTACGTGTACCATGGCGAAGCAGCGACGACCATGCATGGGCAGCGCTATAAAATTGAAGCTGGTCAGCTTATCTTTTTGCCCTCTGGCGTCTATCACCAAAATGAAGTCGTTTCCAGCCCAAACGCTCGATTTCTCGGCATTCATTTTGATTTTTTTGACGAGCTCGATATTCAGACAGAGGCTGACATGGTTGTGAACGAAGCTGCTGTTTTGCCGCATAAATTCATTTATGAGCCTTATGTGGAAGGGTTGGCTCCCTTATCCGACCATCCAGTCTACACGCCGCCTCTCGTATGCGTACAATTAATGGAGCAGCTTGTTCATGAATTCACTATGCGTCCTATTGGGTATGAGCTGGTTTGCAAAGGTCTAATGCTACATATATTGGCCCATTTGCTGCGTTTGCCCTCATCTCGATCCGCTGGACAATCCTCACTTCACGGCGGCAGGATTGCCGAGTTAATGGAGGAAATAGAGGCATCACCTGCTGCCAATTGGACAAACACAACGATCGCCGCAAAGCTGAATTTGAGCATCGACCATACCGCGAAGCTGTTTAAGCAAATCGCCGGCATGCCTCCTAGCGAATATGTTCAATCGATACGTCACCGAGAAGCTAGAAGGCTACTTCGGGAATCCGAGCTTTCAATCGAAAACGTCGGCAGCATCGTCGGCTATTCCGATATCCACTACTTCAGCCGGATATTCCGCCGTCATGAAGGAATATCTCCGCGAGAATATCGGAAATTGTCCAAAATTTTATAAAAAATGAGCTCTATCTAATGAAAGCCGAATACCTACAGTGGTGTTCGGCTTTTAACTTTTCTTCATGTTTGGACAAACTAAAAAACACTTCTTTGCTTTGTCCATTGAGTACAGCTCGTGTATCTATTACGATAATGTATATCGATAATGATTATCATTATCTTATAATATCTATTGGGGGAGAATTAACATGTATCAAGGAACAAAATCAGCCGCACTTTTGGCTACATTCGCACTAATGGGAACCCTATTGCTAGCCTGTGGCAGCAATTCAGCAAATTCGGGCAATACAGCGAGTCCCGCTGCTGAAGCAACAAAAGCACCTGCAGCAACGGAACAAGCAGCCGATACCACCCGCTCCTTCACCGATTGGTCGAAGCATGAGGTAGAAGTGCCTGTTACTCCGCAGCGTGTTATCTTTCATGGTGAAACTACAGGTGATTTACTTGCGCTAGGCGTTAAGCCGATCGGCGTCATACAGGATATGATTAAAGGGACGGTATTTGAGCAGCAGCTCACTGGTGTCGAGGACGTAGGTTTTCCGCTAAGCGTCGAGAAATCATTAACACTGCAGCCTGATCTTATTATTTTCTCGAATTCGGACGAACAGCAGTATGAGGTTATTTCAAAGGTTGCTCCAACGGTAACATTCAACTCCTTCGCCACGCTGGAGGACAGAATGCGTACGCTAGGGGATTTGTTAAATAAGAAGCAAGAAGCTGAGGATTGGCTTGCAGAGCACGCGGTCAAAACAGCAGATATGTGGAAACAAATTCACGATAGCGGTATTAAAGAAAGTGAAACAGCAGCCGTATTTACAATGTATCCTGGCAACCGCCTCTTTATTATGGCTGGTACTGGGCTACCGCAATTCTTATACGAGAAAGGCGGTTTAAAGCCAACACCAATCATCCAGGATCTTATTGATAAAGAACAAGGTTTTGCAGAAATATCTTCTGAGCTGCTGCCAGAGTATGCGGCTGACCGCATCTTCATTCTGAATCCAGTCGCTCCTGAGGCGCAGCAATCAACGAACGAGCTTATGAAAAGCGATTTATGGCTCAAGCTCCCTGCCGTGAAAAATGGACAAGTGTACAATTTTGATTTGCTCAAAGCTTCCAGCGACGCACTTTCTAGAGAATGGTTGTTAGAAGAGCTGCCAAAAGCACTTATTAAAAAATAAATGCTGCTTAACGTCTGTTGAAATAGAAGAAGCTCTTCAACTACGGTTGATAAGCTTCTTCTATTTGTTTATAATGAAATTAATTGATAACGATTCTCAATACTGAAATGAGGCTACAGCCATGTCTAA
This sequence comes from Paenibacillus sp. 01T424, assembly GCF_056398745.1. Classification (NCBI taxonomy): domain Bacteria; kingdom Bacillati; phylum Bacillota; class Bacilli; order Caryophanales; family Paenibacillaceae; genus Paenibacillus; species Paenibacillus sp. 01T424. The sequence continues at coordinate 21,850 of NZ_JBFTPZ010000021.1, forward strand.
CTTAACGCATCAGACTTTACCTCTGCGCTCCTTAAGCTTCCATTTTGTAGATATGAAGCTGTACAGCCATACAGAGGGCGAAGTATTAGCGGAGAAAGTGACTTCCTGCTATACGATGCTTATATCCAAGAGCGGCAGAGGCAGACTGTTTATGGGTAATGAAAGTTCCCTTTTCTCGTCATACAGTTCTTTCCTTCTATCCCCGAACACCGCATATCAATTTGAAAATATAGGCGACGGCAAATTGGAATATTACCTCATCTCTTTCCACATCCTTCATTTGCTAAGCCAAGGTCCTGTGCTTTATACGGAGCAGCTATTTCCGAACCGTCAAGAGCTGCGCGTTTATCCGCTCGCACAATGGATGGATTTGCTGAGCCAGCTTTATACCGGAACTACGGACTGCGATAACATTGAAGCGCATCGTCAGCAAACGCATTTTCAGAAGCTTATCGGATTTGTTCTTGAACATAACCTGCAATTCGACTCGATGAGCAGCTCCACGCAAACGGTTGAACAAACCATTCAATATATGCAAAATCATTTTCAGAACCGAATAACGGTCAAGCAGCTCGTCGATATGGCCAACGTACCTGCTTGGCAGTTCACTTCAATATTCAAGGAGCTGACTGGCAAGAAACCACTTGATTATTTGAATGAGCTTCGTATCAGTCGGTCCAAGGATTGGCTGATCCATACCGACAATACTTTGCGCGATATCGCAGATCGTGTCGGCTTTACCGATGAGTATTATTTCAGCCGCCGCTTCCGTCTTATAACCGGCTTTTCTCCAAGGCAATATGCCCTATCGATGCGCCAAAATATACTCGTTAAGGATTGGGACGGTCACGAGGTTAGCATTCCCGCTCAGCCCAATCGCATCTTTTATTGTGGTGAAAGTATTGGAGATATGAATACGCTTGGCATTCAGCTAGTAGGAAGCCATATGATCAGCAAAGGCGAGCCTTTTCATTCGGAACAGGCTTCTGCACTAGCGCCTGACTTAATAATATTCGACCATTCTGATGAAAGCTTGTACGCACAAATGTCAGAGCTTGCCCCTACGCTTACCTATAATTCACGCGGGTCACTTGATGAGAGACTGCTCATGCTTGGAGAGTGGCTGGGCAAAAAAAAAGAAGCCCAGCAATGGCTTCTTCATTATAATAGCAGTACGTTATTGATGTGGCAGCAGCTTCAGGCGCGCATTCGGCCTAACGAAACAGCTTCTGTCTTTATCTATCATCGGGGAGAACGTTTATTTGTCATGGGCAATATCGGTTTATCCTCTATACTGTACCATCCAGACGGTTTCCGGCCTACAGGGAAAGTTCAAGACATTCTGAAATCTGGCAGACCCTATAAGGAAATCACAGAAAAAACGATCCAACAATATGCAGGCGACCGCGTATTCATGATGCTGCCCGAAAATGAGGAGTCCAAAGCAGCCATGGAGAAATTAGTGAACAGCCCAATCTGGAGAAACCTTCCTGCTGTCAAAAATGGCTTCAGTTACGTGCTCGACGAACGCGACTGGAATCAGGAGGATGCTTCAGCAAGGGATAAGCTGCTATTGCTTCTCCCCGAGCTGCTGAACCAAACCTCATAATTCCCCCTTATGCGCCGAATTGAGCCTGGTGAAGCCTGCTGTAAGCACCACGCGCGTCGAGCAATTCATCATGATTGCCTTGCTCGGCAATCCCTTGCTCAGCTACAACTACGATGCGGTCAGCATTTTTGATCGTGGCAAGACGATGAGCGATAACAAGCGTCGTTCTGCCGCGGGACAGCTCAGCAAGCGCTAGCTGAATCGCCGCTTCCGTCTCGGTATCCAGCGCGGATGTCGCCTCATCCAAAATAAGGATCGGCGGGTTCTTCAGAAACATTCGTGCAATGGAGAGCCTCTGCTTCTGTCCTCCCGACAGCTTAACCCCTCTCTCGCCGATCATTGTATTCAATCCCTCAGGCTGCGACAAGATGAGCTCCTCCAGCTGCGCCTGACGAGCGGCTTGCATAATTTCTACCTCCGACGCTCCGAGTTTGCCGTAAGCAATATTTTCTCGAATCGATCCATCAAAGAGGAACACATCCTGCTGCACAATCCCAATGTTGGAGCGCAGTGATTCAAGCGTCATATCCCGCAAATCAATGTTGTCGATCGTAATCGAGCCTTCTTCGACATCGTAGAAACGCGGAAGCAAGCTGCATAACGTTGTTTTCCCCGCTCCCGATGGACCTACTAGAGCTACCGTCTCTCCTGCGCGGATCGATAGGCTGAGACCTTGCAGCACCTTGTCTTTATTCTCATAACCAAACGTCACTTTGTTAAACCGAATATCACCCTTGAGATGGCTTACCACTTGTGCATTCGGCGCATCGGCAATATCAGGTTCCGTTTCAAGTAGTTCCAAATAACGTTTGAATCCTGCTATTCCTTTTGGATACGTCTCAATGACAGAATTAATCTGTTTAATCGGACCTAAAAATACGTTCGAGAGCATAACAAATGCGATAAACTCACCATAGCTCATATCGCCTTGAATAACGAACCAAGTTCCGCATACGAGTACAAACAAAGAAATGAGCTTCATTAGAATAAAGCTGATTGACGAGTTCCATGCCATTACGCGATATGCAATGAGCTTCGTCAAACGGAAACGACCGTTATTTTCAGCAAAACGTGCCATTTCATGCTTTTCGTTCGCAAACGCTTGAACGACACGAATGCCGCTCACGTTATTTTCAACGCGTGCATTGTAGTCAGCGATATCAGAAAACATCCGATTAAAGGCTGCTGACATTTTACGGCTGAAATACAGCGACAAATAAATCATCAGCGGAATAATAATAAAGGTCATTAACGCAAGCTGATAGTTAATGCTCAGCATAATACCGAACGCACCAGTCAGCGTCATTAAAGCAATAAACAAATCCTCCGGCCCATGATGGGCGATCTCTCCAATATCCATCAAGTCATTTGTCATCCGGGATACCAGATGTCCTGTCTTGTTATTGTCGAAGAAACGGAAGCTCAGCTTCTGTACACGATCAAACAGCTGCTTGCGCATATCGGACTCGATGTTGATTCCGAGCTTATGTCCCCAATAGGTAACGACATAATGCAGTGCAGAGCTGAACACATAAATGACTAATAGTCCGATACAAGCATACAAAATCCATTTCCAGTTGCCGCTCGGCAAAAGATCATCCACAACCCGGTTAACGGCAAGTGGAAAAGCAAGCTCAAGCAATGCAGCCAAAATGGCACATGAAAAATCTAAAATAAACAGCTTCTTGTAGGGCTTGTAATAAGCAAAAAAACGACGCAGCATATCCAGCTTCCTTCCTAATCTATTTTATGACACATTCAATGATAACCATTATCATTTGTGGCTAATCTATCGTAGAACAAAAGGGCAAGGGGAGGCAATGGACAAATGTGATCATTTTTTTGTACAAAATGAAGCAACATCATCCGGACAGATGTCATGATTTTGTAGATGTCATGTCCTTTTCTCACCATTTCATGCCTAATACAGCTGTGCTAAAGTAGAATCACTACAATGAAAAGAGGGATATTGAAATGACAAGAACGATCCGAATCGGAATTATAGGAAGCGGCGGTATTGCAAGAGCCCATGCTTCAGCTTATAAAAAAATGCCTCTTCACGTGGAAATCGTGGCGGTGGYAGACAGCATAGCAGGAAAAGCACAAGCTTTTATTGATCAAGAGGAACTCGTAAAAGCCGTTGCTTTTGATGATCATAAGAAACTATTAGAGCTTGACCTAGACGGCGTCAGCATTTGCACACCAAACTTTGCACATTCTGAAACTTCAATAAACGCTTTGAATGCARGCAAGCACGTGCTCGTAGAGAAGCCGATGTCTGTCACACTCCAGCAGTCCATCGATATGGTCGAAGCCGCTGAACGCAGTGGGAAAATATTGACGGTAGGCTTCCAGCCGAGATATGATCCCAATATGTCGTTGATTCAAGAAATTGTTCAATCGGGAAAACTTGGTAACGTTTACTTTGTTGAAACAGGCGGCGGCAGACGGCGCGGTATGCCTGGCGGCACTTTTATTTCCAAAGAGCTTGCAGGTGCTGGCGCAATGGCTGATATCGGCTGCTATTCGCTTGATATGGCGCTTAATGCGCTCGGCTATCCTAAGCCGCTTACTGTATCGGCTTATACATCAAATCATTTTGGAACAAACCCGAAATACCATCGTGAAGCGGCCAACTTTGAAGTTGAGGATTTTGGCGTAGCGATGATCCGTCTTGAGGGCGACATCGTTCTCAATTACAAAATCAGCTGGGCTATGCACATGGATTCATTAGGTGCGACAATGTTCCTTGGAACTGACGGCGGTCTTAAAGTCACTCCAGCAGGCACAGGCCCTTGGAGCGGTGTTTGGGATGGTAGCGTAGGCAGCATGACGCTTTATCACGATGTCGTTGATCAGCATATCCATTCGACTATTCCTGTCATCCAACATGGGCTAAACTTGTTTGATGAGAAAGTAAGAGACTTTGTTGCAGCAATCGCAGAAAATCGTCCAGCTCCTATTCCTGGAGCAGAAATTTTGTACAACCAAGCGATTATCGACGGTGTGCTCCGTTCAGCTGCAAGCAAGCGTGAAGTTACAATAGAGCTTCCTTAAGCTCATCACAAAAAATGGCGGTGCAAGATTACTCTTGCCCGCCATTTTTGTATTCTTTTCTAAGCTTTCATCCGCAAGCAGAAAATAAGAAGCAATCATTTCGGCGGGTATCCTTCCATACATTAATCTATAACCTGTAAGACGGAAAGGAGCCTGCAATGTACGGCAATCAAATCTACTATACCGCTATTCCCATTCCCTGCAAAAGCGTGTCCACGATTGAAGTTTTGGGCGAAGGGATCGTTACGGCTGCTCCAGATACAGCCTTGGTCATCCTTGGTGCTGTTACCGAAGGCAAGGAGCTGCAAGCGATACAAGCCGAAAATGCACAAATTACAGCAGATATCATACAATCCCTTCTCGAGCTAAGCATCCCGCGCGAACATATCCAAACGAATGATTATCGAATCGAAATGATGTATGATTTCCCGGACGGGAAGCAAGTCTTTCAAGGCTACAAAGTAACTCATCTCCTGCAAATCACCATCGATCAAATTTCACTTACTGGTACTGTAGTAGATACCGCCGTTTCTCACGGTGCCAATACAGTCACTTCCATTCAGTTCTCGGTTACCGATAGAAAACAGTTGGAAAATGAGGCCCTGTCGCTTGCTGTCCAGAACGCCCGACTGAAAGCTGCTGCTATCGCAAATGCATTAGGAACATCCATTTCTGGAGTTCCCAGCAAAGTTCAGGAAGTCTCCAGATCATCTGAACCCTTCCCTGTCCAAAGAACCTTCCAATCCGATGTTATGGTCACACCAATCGAGCCTGGACAACAGAAGATTTTTGCGGCTGTTCGTGTATGGTTCGCGCAAATCACATAAAAAAAAGAAGCCGCTCCATCCCGGAGCGGCTTCAACCCATTCTAATTATACAGATGAAATAATGCCGCGGTTACTATTTTTTGCGAAGTTGATAATGGACTCATATTGCGTTTTAGCAATGCGACGGTCAGACATGGGAAGCTGAGGATTTTTGACTATCTCGGCTAGTTTCTTAAGCTCATGCATTTCCTCAGTTGTCACTTTGACCGTTATTTTCCCCACACGCTCCACCCTCCTTCGATATTTTTGTGAAAAATCGATTAGTCAAGCAAAAACGCCTTCGGCGTCCTTTAGACGCTGAAGTAGCTTTGACGGTGAAATATAAGATAAGTATGAGAAAATGATATACTTTCTTATATTTAAGCAAAAGGTTTATCAGCTATGGTCATTATACGCAAAACTTAAGTAAACTTGCATGTTATTTCGGTGGCGTTTGCGGATTTGAATCATCTATTTCTTCAGGAAACAAATCAGCAAACTCTTTGTTCTGCTTGCTCTTCAGGTAAGATAAGCCTGCGTAGCCTGCCAGCAATGAACTGCTCACGACTGCAAAGTTGTCCGATGTATTTGCCATAGCCAGCGCTGTTTTTGCTAATATGCCCGTTCCGATTGCGATCAGCAAATCGCCGAGAAAGCCGAGATCAAAAAAAATCTTTTTTTTCGCATTACTGTGATCTCTAAAGCCGATGACAAAAATAACAAAGTAATAACAGCGCTGAATCCACTTTACTAACCAATTTGAAGAAAGGGATAATCCTTCTTCATCATATTCTATGACGAGTTTCGGCATTTCGATAATCCCATTTTTCACAAAATGTCCGATGAGGCCGCCTACTAAGCTCATGGAGATTGATAAGCCAAACACCTGAATAAAGGCTTGAAAGCTTGAAATAACCATCGCCGCATGACCACCTTTCAACAACACTCGTTTGGCAGCACTTTTTGGCACTACTCTCACTTTATGTTGCTGATGCATGGTTCACGACTATTATTTTTTGGCTCCATCCTCAAAAAGCTCTAACAGCATGTTTGGAATGGAGCCGCTTTGATTGTTCATGATCAGCCGAAGCATCTCATCGCCCAGATCATCCTCACGCTCTTCTTTAATGGCTGCGATCTCATTATGCAGTCGCTCCATCTTCTGATCCAGCGCGGATGCGGAATCTGCCGCTTCTTTTAGTTCATTCAGTAAGCGAGGAGGTATCGCCTGTTTATATTTATAATAGATTTTGTGCTCCAGGCTCGCCCAGAAATCCATCGCTATCGTTCGAATTTGAACTTCTACACACACATTTTCCACTCGATCCGATATGAACACCGGCACCTCAATGAGCAGATGCAAGCTTTGGTAGCCGTTTGGCTTCGGATTTTTTATATAGTCTTTAACCTCCAATAAGGTCAAATCGCTCTGATTGCTTAACATATCACTAATCCGGTAAATATCAGAAATAAAAGAGCAAGTTATTCGCAGGCCTGCTATATCTTTAATGTGATTCCGAATGCCGTTAAAAGAAAGCTCGCTTTGCTTTCGATAAAGCTTTTCGACAATGCTCTTGGGCGACTTTAGGCGCGAGCTTGTATGCTCAATCGGATTGTATTCATGCAATAAATGAAACTCTTCCTTTAATATTTCGACTTTTGTCTCAAGCTCTTGAATCGCAAATTTGTACATCATTAGAAAACGAGTGATTTGCTGCTTCATGTCTTTCATTTTTTGCATTTGATCCATAACCATACTTCCGTATTCCCCTTCCAATTCTTGCTGCTGAAATGTTTCGATTAGATCCCGCTAATCATCAAGCGATGTAAATATTCGTCTCAAATGCTCCAAATCCTCTTGCGAGATCCTCTCACTCATATATCGGATAATAGCATCATCATTTTCATTAAAAGCCTTCACAAATTGTTTGCCCTCATCTGTAATTTCCAAATATACGACTCGTCTATCATCCTCGCTGCGATTTCTTCGAATAAGCCCTCTTTCCACGAGCTTGTCCCCGATGAGCGTAACCCCGCCTGCAGTAACCAAAAGCAATTCAGCTAGATCCGTCGACTTCATGGGACTTTGTTTATCTAAATGTTGAAGCATTCTTGTTTGATTAATGGAGAAGCTGCAATCTATTCCTTTATACCATTCGGTTTTTAATTTTTTGTAAACAACCTTTAATTGCGGAAACAGTTCTTTCCATTCCTCATAGTTGTTCATGTTCCACCTCATTTCTGTTGTTTTGTTGACTTCCTGTCATCATAATAACTATAATTACTTAGGTAACCTAATTACTTTATAAAATAAGTTCACCGAGGTGAATCCAATGTCCGCAGATAAATATGAGAATGTAACAGACTTAATCGATGTTTTCCAAAAGTTCGCTAAAGCCGACTGGCGGAAAAAAACGATGTGGGGCGGTCTTAAAGCGAGCGAAGTTCGTATGCTCGTTTGTGTGAAAAAAAGCAATGATAAAGGTTCAACAGGGACGACGGTTACAGAAATCAGTAAATTGCTGCAAGTCACCTCTCCAACCGTTACACAGATGCTTAATAGCTTAATTGCATCTGGCCATGTGGTTCGTACATCCGATAACACAGATCGAAGAATTACCGAAATAACGTTAACGGACACTGGCGAAGAAATTGCTCAAAAAGCAATAGACCGTTTTATCTCCATGTTCAAAGGCATGATCGATCATTTAGGTAAGGAGCAAAGCGATCAGCTTGTCGTCATGTTAAACCAAGTATTCGACTATTTGGACTCAGCCAAAACGAATGAAGACTTTTAATAAACAAAGGGATTTCGCTTCCTGCAAGCTGCAGGAAGCGAAATCCCTCCTATAGGAGCCGCTCTTATTAATTATTAAGAGCAGGCTCTTTTTTCAACTTTTCAGATGGCTCTACGCTAACTGCTTCTTTCTTGTCAGAAGAGCGAAGCGGAATTTCTTTCAAGAAGAACACGAGTACGAATGCGACGATCAGCAAGGACATACCGAACAAGAATACAACCGTCAAGGAGTCGCTCAGTACCGAGCGAACCATCTCGATGATGTGTGTAAACAAAGGCTGAATTTGTTCCGGCAGCGTCGCATGAAGCTCTTTAAGCTTCGGTTGATCAAGCAGCATTTGCGGGTTAAGGAAACTAGACAGTTTCTCAGCTGTAGCCGCATCTACTTGACTTAAATCAGGTCCTTGACCTGCTGCGACAGCATCCTTCAGCTTACTGGTCAAAGTGGAGTTCATAACCGTACCCATAACTGCAATACCAATCGTACCGCCCAGGTTACGGAACAACGTAGCTGTAGCTGTAGCCACACCAAGCTGTGAAGGCTCTACTGCATTTTGAACGGTTAGTGTAAATACTGGCATCGAAATACCAAGTCCAATACCAAATACGATCATCGCAGCAACCGCAACGCCAACGTTAGTCATGAATGCCATCATAAGCATTCCCGCGACCATGAATGGCATACCGATGAGGGCGAATCGTTTGTATTTCCCTGATTTGGAAATCCAACGACCAGACATTGCACTTAGGAAGATCATGGCGATCGACATCGGCATATTTACAAAACCCGAGTTCGTTGGTGAAATACCAAGCACACCCTGCACGAAGAATGGCAGGTACATCATTGCGCCCATCATGCCGGCATTCATAAGGAAACCGACGGAGTTGGAGATCGTTACAATGCTGTTTTTAAACATCGACAAAGGCAATACAGGGCTTTTGGCTTGACGTTCTACAAGAATCAATAGAACTAACAACACCGCTGCAGAGGCGAACATGCCAATAATTTGTGGCGAGCCCCAGTCATATTTTGTACCTGCCCATGAGAAGCCGAGCAGCAATGCAATAAGCATCAGTGAAAGCAATAATGAACCCCAATAGTCAATGGATTCCGTTGTTTTACGCGCTGTTTTTGGAAACATGGACCAAATCATACCAAATGCAATAATGCCAAGCGGTAGGAAAATCCAGAAAATCCACTTCCAAGCGATATGATCGACCATAAAGCCGCCTAATGTTGGTCCAATTACACTTGAGAAGCCGAATATGGCCATCATTAATCCAGTCCATTTCGCCCTTTCCCTAGGTGCGAACAAATCACCAACCGCCGTCACGGTTGCTGACATAAGAATACCGCCGCCTATCCCTTGAATACCACGATAAGTGATAAGCTGGAATACCGTAGTTGATGTACCGCATAAGAAGGCTCCGATTATAAATAACACGATACCGACTAACAAAAACGGCTTCCTTCCGTAAATATCCGAAAGCTTTCCTACAAGTACAGTAGCAATCGTTGATGTGAGCATATAGATGGTAATAACCCATGTGTAATACTCGATGCCACCCAAGATGGCAATAATGCGCGGCATAGCCGTGCTTACGATTGTCTGATTGATAGCTGCGAAAAACATAGCTGCCATCAGTGCAATCATGATTGTTAACTTTTTCTTCTGACTCAATTGCTCCATATGCTCTGCACTCCTAAACATTTTTATTTATTATGGCCTATTGGCCGCCAAACTACTTCGCGAAATAGTTAGGTTGCCTACCTATTAGACAATGATACAATAACTTTAGTACTAAAACAACTGCCAATTCATTGTCGTGCTGGATACACTAAAAAAAGATTAAATCGATTAAAGACGCAAAAAAAACAGGTCAAGAAATGCTTGACCTGTTTTCCTGTCATCTATATTAATCGCCTAGCGGGAACCAGCCTGGCGTATGAACAATTGCTTGCCAGAGCGGGGTAGGAATGACCAACCGATCTTGATCATCCTTGCTGAGCGTTGTTTTTATTTCCGATTCGCGGCCTTCTTGCACTTTCTCGACCCAATCCGGTTCAACAATAATTTCACGGCCAATCGCTACAAGTGGAATGCCGATATCCAATGCCTTTACAGCATCTTCTGGGGTATGAATGGAGCCCACGCCAATAATCGGTATGGAGTGACCTACACGATCTTTTATCCATTGCATACGCGTTTTCGTTTCTTCAGCACCTCGTTTAGGCAATGACCAGAAATCCATTAACGATACATGAAGATAATCAAGTTCTTTATTGGTAAGCTCATCTAGAAGCCTAAATGTATCCGACATGGTAATACCAGGCGTAGTCGCCTCCTCAGGGGAGAAGCGGTAACCGACTAGAAAAGGTTTTTCCGCATAGGCAGCAACAACTCGCTTCACTTCATCAACGACGGCTAATGGGAAACGCAATCTGTTCTCTATATTGCCTCCCCAACGGTCATCACGTACATTGGAATGCGGAGAGAAAAATTGTTGGACAAGATAACCGTTTGCGCCATGAATTTCAACACCGTCGAACCCTGCCTCAATCGCTCTTCTAGTCGTTTCTCCAAAGTCGCGAATAATCGATTCAATTTCCTCATCTAATAATGCTCTAGGTGTAACCCCAGCGTTCTGCTCAGAAGCTACAGCGCTCGCACTTACCACATCACCATTGGGCACGAGGTTAATTGGACATTCTCTGCCGCCATGAAAAATTTGAAGCACCGCTTTAGCGCCCTTTTCTTTAATCGTTGCTGCCAAGCGCTGTAGACTCGGAATCATGTCATCGCTGTCGCTTGCAAATTCGCCGTGAAATCCTTTTCCGTTTGGTGAAACGTAAACACAAGCTGTAATGACTAGGCCCACTCCACCCGATCTGCGGCTATAATAGCTCAGCTCCGTCTCCGATACCGTTCCGTCTTCGTTTGCTGAGAAATTCGTCATTGGTGCCATAACAATCCGGTTTTTTAATTCAATACCGTTTTTAAAGGTCATTTGTTCAAACAATGGCATATAAGTTGATTTCATTTATTTCATCTCTCCCGTTATCCTCTGTTTATCTAACTAACTGTAACTTTTTTGTATACTGTAATATTATTTCATACAGTTAGAAATGTCAAGCAGCAAAAAAAGCATCCCAAACCATAAAGATTAGGCATGCTTTTTCTACTCTTCCCCATTAGTCTTGCTTATATAAATACTCGACTTCACTTCTATTGATGTATAAATTCCAAAATTGATCCGCAATTTCATCTGGATCATAGAAGCTTTCTTTGGCAACAAAACCAGCAATCGCTACGGTACCAACATAAATGCCATGCGGTTGTAGTTCTTGTGAAAGTGAGAAAGCAAGAGAGCGAATGCCCGCTTTACCAATCGACAATGACGACAATTCAGCAGCTGGTGCCAGCGCCAATCCGCCGCCAGTAAACAATATTGCCCCTTTCTTATGCTCAATCATATTAGGAATGACTTGATTCGCGCTCGTTAACGCTCCAACAACATTTACTTTAAACTCCTCGAGCAGTTGCGTTTCAGTTAAATGTGTGGGTGTAGCCTTGGATATGACAGCCGCATTATAAACCAGAACATCAGGGGAACCATATAGCTGCTTAATTTGTTCAAATGCAGAAGTTAATGATGATGAATCGGCTGCATCAGCCTTAATGCTGTAGGCTTCAATCTTGACTTCATTAAGCTCCTTCACATAGGTTTCCAGAGCATCCGTGTTCCTCGCTGCAAGTACAACGCGAAATCCTTCGTTACCGAATTTCCTTGCAACACCCGCACTTACACCTGGTCCAGCCCCGACAATTACGACTAAAGGTTTGCTCATCTCGCTCTCTCCTTCTAGTTAAATCATATAATTTCCAGTTTATTACACTTGTAGGTAGAGTCAAATTTTATCATTTTTCGCATCATTCATCTAATTCAAATATTTTATATCCTTATTATGAAATCGCTCTGTTTCAAAACAAACAGCCCCCCATAATCAACTACATTGCAGCATTCACTGCATGTAATTGAATATAGAGAGCCTCGTTTATTTTACAATTGGCTTCTAAGCGGTTGTTGAAGATGATTTGGACTTCTCAAGCTTTGTCTGCAAAGCTGCTTTATCACGCGATGGTCTGAATAACAAATAATACAAGCCAACAATGATTGCAGCCAAGATTGCTAAGGAAAAGAAAATATTGCTATATAGGTATGCCCCGTTATGAATGGCAAATGGGTTAAAATGGACCGCTGTTTGCTTCAAATCCAGCATTTTTCCGATAATACTTGTTGTCATTGCTCCCGAGATAAAGTTAAGCAAGGACATGAGTCCCATTCCTACTCCTATTTGCTCCTTGGCAAGCGTTCTTGATATCGTGTTGGACATCGCAATTTGCATAAAGGTTTGACCTATATTTCCGAATATTAACAAAAACACGATTAGATATGGTGATAATCCAACAAATACTGATAACAAAATAAAACAAGTAAAGCTTAATGAAATCGCAAGGTATACTAAAAATGAGTTGCCTTTCTCATCTGCAAGCCTGCCCCCTCGTCGCCCCATCAATGCAGAGGTAATAGCTGCAGGAAACATAACAAAGCCGATAATGGCAGGGGACAACTGGTTAAGACCCGCCAAAAACTGTGGGGTTACAAAAGGCATGCTAAAGCTTAACGATGTAGCTAGAAAAGTCATGATTAAACCAAACGTATATTTCTTATTGCTGAACAGCTTGGGCTGGATAAACGGCTCAGTCGCTGTTCGAATGCGAACAATAAATAAAACGAGTGTTACAGCACCGCCTAGAGCAATAAACCAACTTCCAACTGAGATGGACATCAGTAATAATGCGACGGAGCCTCCAAGCAGAATGCCGCCCAAATAGTCAATTTTTTGAGCTTTTCCTCTGTCGTTGTCCAAATATTTTCTAAAGAACGGAAGTGCAATCAGCGGAATCACTGATATTAAAAATAAAAATCTCCAGTTGATGAAGCTTGTAACGATTCCAGCAACAATGGGCGCGAGTGCGGTTCCAAGAGCAAGACCCGCCGCAACCGTACCTAACGCCCTGCCACGCTTCTCAGGAGAGAAATAACGTACTGGGACAATCATCGCTGTAGCTGGGATAACGGCTGCACCGCTTGCTTGCAGCACCCTCCCAAGCACGATCATCCAATATTCAGAAGCGAGCAAACCTACGATCGATCCAAGTGCAAAGATAATTAATCCGAAGGTCAATAGATCCTTTAGCCGATATTTGTCCGCGAGCTTTCCGTATGTAACGGAGCCTACTGCAAAAACGATCATGTAACCCGTAATCAGCCAGCTCACCTGTGAGGCGGTAATGCCAAATTCCTTGCTGATGACAGGCATAACAACATTAAACATTGAAGCATTCATAATAGAGAAGACTAATGTAAAAGCTAATATAGGCAGCAGCTTCTCGCCTATTTTTTGTTTATCTGTAACTTCCATATCCCGTTACGTCCTTTCCTGTTTTAGACTACATATAGTTTGAATTCAAACTATATGTCCGAATATAACAAGCGTATCGCTTACTCATACGCTTTAATAATTTTTCTGAGTAAAACATGTAGATGTGCCGCTTCTTCCTTGGTTAGCAAATGGTCCGATTTCTCTTTCGCTTGTGCAACAGCATTTGAAGCTTTCAAGGACATTTCTACCCCTTGCTCGGTTAAATAAATTCTTTTCATTCTTGCATCCGAGTCATGCGCACGCCTTACAACCCAGCCTCTCTTCACCATCCCGTTGATTAAGCTGGTTACACTCGATTTGTCTATAAATAGCAGCTTCTCCAAGTCGGAGTTCATCACGCCTGGTTTCATAGCGAGCAAATGAAGAGACTGTGATTGCTGAGGAGTGAGGCCGAGCGGTCGAAGCGAAGTTTCAATTGCACGCCGAATATTCGTAAATGCCAGTTTTATAAGCAATGTACTGCTGTCCTCTTGCTCCCAAGGAAAACGAGTAATGTGATTGTCTTTTCCCATTCAGAGCACCGCCTAAACTAGTTTGAATTCAAACTAATAATAAGGATGTAAGATTGCTTTGTCAACGAAAATTAACTGGACTGCGCTCGTTAATCTCCTTTTTCTAGTCTATAACTTCAATTCTCTTGTTTCATTTCATATAAAAGAGGTTATAAACAATAGAATTAACTGCATATAATCAAATAGCTTGTTTCACATTACAAGGAGGATTCAATCATGGACTATATTATTAACAAAACATTTAAAAACGTGGATGTATACTTTGACGGCTCTCATTATATTGGCTGCTCATTTATAGACTGCACGATTCATATAACATCACTGCGTTTTAATTATGATCGCTGCACGTTCTCTGGTTCAAAATTCAAGCTCAGCCCTAAAATGCTTATGCTGAAAAACGTTTATTCATTATTGCCTTCATCTATAACTGGATAAACGAATGTACAAGCCTAAACCTAATGTCCAGCTTCAGGGAAACTAAAGTTTAAAAACTTTAAAGCCTCTGAGCGCTGGACATTTTCTTTTTCCCCTAAAAAAGATGTTCCACGTCGTTCACATTTCGGTTTAATTTCCTAATTGAGGAAACATTAATGAGTAAGCAGGCTATACTTTATGTGTCCCACATGGCAAAATAATGAATAGTAAGGGACAAACCATACATAAGGGGAATATTAATGAAATGGATTCGCGAAATAGCTTACAAGCTGCATCTAATTAAGCTTGTATCCATCCTATACCGTGCAAGAGTACTGCGTTTTCTACTGCCAGTTGCTATTATCGCCTTTGTTTACTTCGAAGGAAAAAAACAGTTCCGTGAGATCCACTGGGGAAGAATGATCCATGAGTTTCATCACATGCACCCCTTTACAATTTTTCTTCTGCTCAGCTTCTCCATGCTCGCTGTCTCTGTCATGAGTACTTATGACTTGTTGATTCGCAAGCATTTTCATTTAAAGATTGGGATTTGGGATACGATTCGTTATGGATGGATTGCAAACACCTCAAACAATTTGATTGGTTTTGCGGGTCTTACAGGAGCAGGGCTGCGATCAATTCTATATCGAAATCGAGAGGTTCCCATCGGGAGTATTGCTGCTTCTGTTGCCTTTCTTTCGACGATAACTTTTACAGGTCTATCGCTGCTAGCATGGCTGTGTATTATCGGCATTTTCCCTGTTCAAGCATTGCTGAATGCTCATCCATGGCTTACCTATGCGATGTGGGCAATCGCACTGTATTTACCGCTATTCGTGCTGCTTCAAAGAACCTCGCTTTTCTCCAAATGGATTAATCGGAATCGAGGACAATTGACTTGGCGCATTATGACCGCATCCGTTGGTTCTTCCTTTTTGGAATGGTTTTTTGCTGGTATGACCTTCTGGCTTATTGGAGCAACATTTATTCCTGAACTTACATTTACAAACGCGCTTGGAATTTATACGTTAGCAGCAATAGCCGGCATTATAAGCATGGCACCTGGCGGTATCGGTGGTTTTGATTTAACGGCTATATTAGGCTTACAGCTGCTCGGCTTTCCACCTGATAAATGCGCGGTCATCCTTGTTCTGTTTAGAATTCTGTATTATTTTGTGCCATGGTTAATCGGCCTTATGATGGCAGCATTCGAGTTTCCTATGAACCGGAAACGATCGGAGCAGTCTGATAGCGGCATCATGGATCGAGCATTAAATATTTGGCAAAGTGTTTGGCGCTGGCCGGGACAATTTGCATTTATCGGCGAGGTTGGGGCATGGTCACTCGGTAAGCTTGTATTTGCGAGTGGGGTCATATTGCTGCTGTCCGCAGCGACACCCGCTTTACTTTACAGGATACATTTTACGGAAGAATTGGTTTCGTTTCAGATTATGAGGCTGTCTCATCAATTAAGCATCATCATCGGCATTATGCTTATCATGCTGTCTCGCGGTATTTCACTTCGAGTGAAGCGAGCCTATTACTGGACACTTTTCCTGCTTTGTGCTGGTTCCTTCTTCGCACTTGCCAAAGCGTTTGATTACGAGGAAGCTATATTTCTACTCATTGTCGCGTTGCTGTTATGGATTTCAAGACATCGATTTTATCGTTTGGCTATACCCGTAGGGATTTATAATGTGCTAGGCTGGGGGCTTATTACACTCTTAATCACCTATGGTTATTACCTCATCGCATCCCATTCGTATCCGGCATTTCTCAAACATCTGCCAAGAAAGGCTCACACCACATGGCTGATAGATCCAAGCCAGCATACGATAGCTGCGATATTTGGTCTCTTGGTTGCTTGGCTCTTCCTATCCTTGCTTTATATGTTTCGTCCTAAGCCGCTCGCCGTTTTAGAAACAGCTGAGGATGAGCAGTTGAAATTAAAAGCTTTTCTTGAAAAGGAACAAGGAAATTTATTGACGCATATGCTCTTTACCGGTGACAAGAGCTTCTTCTGGGCGATGAAGGATCAAGTGTTAATACCCTATGCGAAAATTCGAAATAAGCTTGTTGTGCTCGGTGATCCTTTAGGTCCCAAAAGCATGATTAGCGAAGCGATTCAACAGTTTCAGCAATTTGCCGATCAGTTTGCGGTAGAGGTCGTATTTTATCAAACGACACCTGACTATTTACCGTTTTATCACGAAAACGGCTATCGCTTTTTTAAACTGGGTGAGGAAGCATTGGTTCATCTGGACAATTTCACGCTTGTCGGAAAACAAAATGCCAGTCTTCGGGCGGTTAAAAACCGCTTTGAACGTGAGAATTTTCAATTTGAAATCGTACATCCGCCTCATGATAAGCAGTTGTTAAAGAAACTGTCGTTCATCTCTGACCAATGGCTGGACGGAAAACACGAGAAGGGTTATTCTCTCGGATGGTTTGATGAAGATTATTTGCAGCTCGCGCCCATTGCGCTATTAAAAAATTCAGATGATCAAATTATTGCTTTCGCTTCTTTGACGCCTGCCTATGATGGTACGACCTTATCTGTAGATTTAATGCGCTATTTAAAATCCACCCCAAATGGAACGATGGATCAATTGTTCATTTGCCTTATGGAGTGGGCAAAAACAGAAGGATATGCGCAATTTAATTTAGGGATGGCTCCACTTTCGAGTGTAGGCCAGAGCCAAAACGCAATAAAAGAAGAGAAGCTGGCACGCATTCTGTTCGAGTATGGCGGAAGCTGGTATGGCTTTGTTGGCCTCCGGCGATACAAAGACAAGTTCTCACCACATTGGGAGCCTCGCTATTTGGCGTATCCTTCGACAGTATCATTACCGCTATTGCTAGTCGAGCTGGTACGGTTAATCTCACGGCACCCGAATAAAAACAAATAAAAGCAAAGCCCATGGAATCCCATGGGCTTTGCTTTTATTTATAGAATAAGCTCGTTAATTAATGCTGCCTACAAGCTTCATAACGGCGTCTCGCGTTAATTTGTTACCGCCAACAGCAATGAGGTTAATGGTTGCATGTGCCAGCGTAAGCGGAATTTTGCAAAACTCTAGCGCAGGACCGCCTTTTAAATCAGATATATACGAATCCGCCAACTTCAGGTTGCGGCGCGTGTACTTAATCATTTCTTTCTGTCCCCAGCCTTCAGGGAAAAAGTCTACGCCACGTTCAAGATCCTCTGTGCGATTACGCAGAATATTTACGGCTTGTAAGCCTCTTCCGAAAGCAACTGCTTTGATTCGGTCTGATTTCGTGCCATCGTGCCAGAACCATATGTCAGACAACATTTCCCCTACCATACCGGCAACACTATAAGTATAATTATCCAGATCCTCTTCCGTTCGGATATCCCAGCCTTCATGAACCCAATCAGCCATCTGCTTGGCCATTGTCGCTGTATGGTTATAAACGACATTCGTAACCGTCGGAGGACATAAAAGCGCCCATTCATGAATTCTCATCGTAACTTCCGGCAGTGTTTCTGCATAAGGAGAAAGGAGTTTTTGCGATTCATTAATCACATCATCGGAACTAAACGCATCATGAATGCCAAGCAATAATTCTGCTTTCACCTCATCTGCTAGCGTCTCATGATCCTCAATTTCATCAATTGCTCTCATACACAAATAAGCGGATGCAACTGCATCCTTTAAACCTGACTTCAACCTGCTGATGGGAATATAAAAAGTACGACTTGTTTGCTTTAACATGATCATCGCATCATTCAAAATAAAAACTCCTTCATTATGGCAGCTTTACTTTTAACTTGTTTTAATCGTTAATATTATAATACCATACATGGATTTAGATGTGCACCGCAACTGTGATTTCCTGCGTTTATCCTTCTTGATTTAGGAAGAACCTGTAACCGTATCCTTAATATCGGAGGCTTTTGGCATAATTATTCAGTTAGGATGACACATTTCCCTCTCCTTTCATTTAAACGCAGCCTTACTTCCTGAAACGATACCCTTAATAAAATACAAAATCCCGAAAGTTAAACTCATCCAATTGAGTGTTTAACTTTCGGGCTGCAAAAAAGATGAGCTGTGAAACAGCAGTTTATTTATCATAAGTTACTTCTTTTATTCTCTTACTTTAAAAATAATATTTTCAGCTGATAACCTGTTAAGAAGAACGTTTCTCTTAAAAGAAAAGGAAGCTTAGTACCCAAACTCTTGTAGGCTGACGTCTGAGTTGGTGAAGAGTAAGCATCCATCCCTAAGTGTCTAGTCATAAGAAGAGCACGCTTCATATGCAAAGGATCGCTGACGATGGTAAAGGTATTGATTTGTTGTTGTTGTGCTATCGCATGGGCATTAGCTAAATTTTGTTCCGTGATTTTTGAATGCTCTTCAAGAACAATATCCTCACCTGGAACCTTATACTGCATAACATATCGTTTTGACACTTCCGCTTCAGACAAGGAATCTCCCTTACCTGTGCCTCCAGTAACGATTATTTTCTTTATGTATCCATTGTTATAGAGCCAAATGGCATGATTCAATCTGTTCTTTAGAACTGTCGACGGTTTATCGTCCCAGACTGCTGCCCCAAGCACAATTGCGGCATCTGTGTAAATGAGCTCATTCACCTTAGCAAACGAAATAATGCTCCATACTGCATAGAGAATATAAACAAAACATAAAAGCACAGCAATTGCTGTGCCTTGTATAAGTCTCCTTCGCACTGCTGTACCCTCCTAACATGGCATATAGGTTTATACGTCACATTTATGGCCGAATATATTTTCTCCGAAACTCTCGAGGTGATTTCTCATACTTTTTTTTAAACGCTCGTTCAAAGTTAGGCAGTGTATTAAAGCCCGCGGCATAACATACTTCCGTTATCGGCAAGATTGAACTGCTGAGCAATGCAGAGGCGAACTGAAGCCTTTTTCCTTGTAGATGCTCTTGAAATGATGTACCTGTATGCTTTTTGAAGCATTCGCTAAAATAATTGGCTGATATTCCAGCATATCTCGCTATTTCATCTAATGAAAGCGGCTCTCGAAAATGGTGTTGAATAAAGATGATCGACTTTCTAATGGAAGAAGGGATTGCGCTAATGGCTACATAGTCGTCAAGCAAGCGCTGATGCCCGTTATTTCTATAGAGATGGATGAGTATTCTCTCAAAACTTCCCTGCACCAGCATGCTGCTGCCTAGCTGCCACATCTGTGATTCATTCCAAATCCGAGTAAATTCCATTTCAATTTCACTAGCACTTTCGTCACGAAAAGTATGCAAATGAAGCGATACCTGTTCAAATAACATTTCTGTCAGCTCTGGGCGGATAAATGATTCATCAAAAATAAGATTAAACAAATGAATCGTTTGTCCTTCATCTGGGATGATCTCATGGAAATCTGCCGTTGTCAGCAGAAAAGTCATTCCTTTCTCTAAAGGAAAAGGCTCTCCGTTTATAACATGAGTTCCTGTACCAGACACAACAAAGCCCATTTCAAAAAAATCATGCCAATGGGCAGCAATTTTGTTATCGATCACATGTTTGAAAATCTTATAGGGGGATGACAAGGTCAAAAAGTTTTTACCAAGCAATCTCTCAGGCGTTAATTCATACTTCATGACGATTTCCCCCTATCAGACTTTTAATGGTCAAACCATTCGGCATATTTGGCAGCCATAAAATCGGTCATCCATTGATTTACTTCTATTAAATCAACAATAGGCTTATTGGTAAAAGGCACCGTCGGCATATAATTCGGTGGACCAAACTCTGCTGTAAAAGTTGTCCAAGCTCTTTCCTTCGCAGCTTGCTTCATAAATATCCGCTGCCACCAGCCTGTAAATAAAGCAAGCTCCGATGCGTATTCAGGTGCGCCAGGATGTGGCACTTGAGGTCCCTGTGGAAATCCGACACGGCCATGAACATGTATGCTGCGATCAATAGCAAGAGCAAGCTCATCCGCATGATTATCCAGATGCGACTCACATACGTTCACCCAATGGCTGAAGTCTGCAGTGATGCGCAAGTCAGGAAAACGCTTCAGCAATCTTGCAGTTGTCCATGGTGTAAACATCGCTCGGCTGCGATGGGTTTCATGCCCGACCTGAAGGCCAGACCTTGCTTCAATTGTAAGTGCTCCTTCAAAAAAACGATCCTGCTCCGCTTCTGACATGCTGTCTCTAGCGCTTTGCGAGTTAATAAACAGCGGATTAAAATCCGTTGCTCGCATGACTTGTTTCTCGAAGCTATCGAGATGGTCATCATGTGTACTTACCTGCGCGATGAAGGCCAGCTTATTTGTTTCCAATGCCGCTTTAAAGGACTTTTCTTCAGAGGCAGGCGGCAGCGGCGCTTCTATTCCAAAGTAACCTGCTTCTGCTGCATATGTCAAAAGCTCCTCATAGCTACCCTGCATTCCCCACAACGCTTTTATTCGTCTCAATTCCAATACCTGTCCCCCCTTTTGTTAAGCCTATTATACATTGACAAAAGGATTGCCGGCTAAATCTTTTCCACGCGCTAGCCAGATTTTATGACCACGGTTCTTTTCAGTATAGACTTGCGCATCCGTTGAGAAATAACGCATCGTATAACCACAGCGGCGGAATTCACTTTTGTTAGGAGCTGCACCATGTATGATGCGAGAATCATGGACAGAGCACTCGCCTGGCTCAAGCTCGAAATAAACGGCCTTTGACTCATCCTTATTGCGAATTTCCGTATCAAAAATGTTGTCATTGCCATCCACCTGCTCGTACTCCGAGAAACCATTGTTATGCGTTCCCGGGATGACGCGCATACAGCCATTTTCCTTAGAGCTGCGGTCAATAGCCAGCCATACGGTCACAATGTTATCAAATCGGCTAAGTCGTCCGTTCCAATATGCGGAGTCTTCATGCCATGGCGTTTGCTTGCCAATAAGCGGCTCTTTGCAGATGAAATGACTAGACCACAAGCCAATGTTAGGACCAATTAAAGGCTCTACCAGATCAAGCACTTCATCGCTTAATAGAAACTTAAGTAGTCGCTCATCACGGAAATGCGGGGTATCGAGCTCGCTGTTCAGCTTCCGGCCCACAAGCTCCCATTGCTCCTCAAAAATATTAGTCAGCTCTGTCATCTTATCTGCGCTAAACAACTGTTTCTTATGCAGCGCATAACCATTTTCCTTATAAAACTGTACTTCTTGCTCCGTCAATGTAGATATCGCCATCAATATCGCCTCCAATAAAATGGTGTATTGCTATAAAATGATCATAACGGAGCAGGAGCAAACTTACTTCTTATCCCATCGGCAAAAGTATGCATATCTTCTGATCCAACTGCTCGCTTATCCAGAAAATAAATTTAATAAGTAAAAAGCCGCTTCCTAATGGACGCGGCTTTTTCGTTGTTTATCCTGCAATATTTGGAATGCATTCTTGAATAATAAGATTCCTTTTCCTTGCTGGAATCCTTATATGGACAGTTGTTCCAATACCTATACGACTGAATATGGAAACCCCATATTCTGAACCATAGTGAAGCTTGATTCTCTGATCGATATTTCGAATCCCATATCCAATGTTCCCTTTATCTAGCCCGCTGAATATTTCATCAATTCGCTCCTGCGGCATTCCGAACCCGTCGTCGATTATCTTATAATGCACTGTGTTTTCTTCCATATAGGTAACAATCCGAATATGAATGCGATCTCCGCTCCATGCGTGCTTAAGCGTATTTTCAATGAAAGGCTGCAAAATAAGCTTCACCGTCTCAAAAGGCCATATATTCTCATCAATCTCGAATAATACTTCCAGACGTTTCCCGTACTTCACCTTCTGTATGCTTACATATGCGTTGGCCTGCTCCATCTCCGCTGCGATTGGAATCATCGTACGGCCTGAATTCAGCGTAAGTCTATAAAACTTCGCGAGCTCCAACACCATTTTTTGCAGTTTTTCATTTTCCCCGAATTTTGCCAGCTGGTTGATCGATGAAAGGGTATTGTATAAAAAGTGCGGATTGATCTGAAGCTGCAGCATTTCCAGCTCAGCCTCTTTTTTCTGAAGCTGCGTCAAATATACCTTATTAATTAATGCCTCTACATCCTCGCCCATTCCGTTTAGCGCCRTTGCAATTTGAGAGAATTCATCCTTCCCTCTGTAGGCAATTCGCTTATGCAAATCCCCCTCGCGGAAAGCATTCAACACCGATACAAATTTCAAAATTCGTTTGGAGAAATAACGTGAAATAAAGACACCCGCAAACGTTAACAAAACAAAGCTTAGTACGCAGATGAAAATAATAAATGCCCGTACCTTCGCAGCTTCCTGCTCGATAATGGTAAGTGGAACTTGCGCCACTAATGTCCAATTCTGATTGAGCAATTTTTCTTCTATTCTTAAGTATTCTTGCTTATCGCTATTTTCATTTGTCGATACATTTTTGTTTATTTTCGAAACTGGTTTGGTTGAGCCTTCCGGAAGCTGCCCAGAGGAGAAAATAACGTACCCCGTAGAATCCACGACTGACAGCATGCTGCCGTCGCCAAGCTTCGAGAAGTCAACGCTATTAAACAGCTCCTTCATCTGAACGCTAAACCGCATAATAGCCAGCTCTTCAACTTCCAATGGATTATCGGTGTCGACGATACGTCGTATCATTGAAATACGATGATCTCGTACATCCTCTTCAACCTGTTTCCACTCCATAGTCACGCCGTATTCTTCTTTTGGAATGGATGTGTACCATAACTTATCCTGAATGCGGCTCATATGATAAATATCATAGGTTTGCTCTTTGGATTCATCGTTATCGGCAGCATTGTCTTTCTTCCATCTATTCTCATAAATTTGGTTCACCGTTTTATTATGAAAGTAGACAGACAACCTTAAATTCATCCCAATAGATTTCGAGGCGCTTTCCAGCTTTGGGCTAATGATCTGATTCATTCGATTTAAATTGGCAATGCCTATTTCATCAACTCGAATGCTCTGAACCAGATTATAATCATCATAGAGTGTAGACGATATTCGGACAATATCATCTAGTTTATACTTCACGTTGTCGCGCATTTGCTCCATCGTTCCTTCAATATTCATACGCGTCTGCTTACGCATGGAAGAGTCATACATCGAATGAGACACATAGAAATTGACAACGACCAAAATAACGATAAAGATCATATAGGACAGCATAAGCTTGTATCCGATCGGCATATATCCGAGTCTCTTTCTATTCTCCCGGACTATTTTCATCTAAAGCTCCCCCATTATTGATCAATTCTCTCTCTTCCGATATTCCATAGGTGTCATGCCAAACTTCTCCTTAAATTGTCGGCTGAAATAGGGAAGATAACGATAACCAACCTGATCGGCAACTTCATAAATTTTTATCCCGGGTTGATTGAGCAGTTCACATGCTTTCTCCATACGCAGATGCACGAGCAGTTCATTGAAGGTATGACCTGACTTTTCTTTTATTAAAAACCCCATATAGCTAGGCGAGAAAGAAAACTGCAGCGCCATATCTTTGAGGGTAATATTTTCACTCATCCTCTCCTTAATTGACTTCGTGACGCTGCGTATAAACTTGCTGTCTTTCATGACGTTTTTCTTCTGCAGTCGTTCAGAAATTTCATATAAGAGCTTTACAAGCCATGAACGTATATCGTTAATCGTTTCGAATTGCATTAAAACTTCGAGATGGTGAATATCAATACCTAGCAGTTCAAATAAATCCTCATTCATTTCACTTAAATATTGATCCAGCTTCCATATAATATAGCTGGTCATATGATGAACAGTAAATCTGGAGCGAAGACTAGAAGCCGATGCAAACAAGTTCTCGAATTCGTCGTAAATCCGAACAAGCTCATATCCTTCCATAGCCTTTAATAGTGCTTTCATTCGTGTATCCAGAATCCGAGCGTCCAGCATGCCTGGTTCCGCTCTGACCTCTTCATATTTGATGATATCCCCTTTTCCAAGAAACATCTTGCCTTCAACAGCTTCTATCGCTTGTCGGTAGGATACTTGCAGCTTTTCTATCGAATGAACTGCTTCACCGAGGCCGGTTGTTATCGATACCGTTAGATGCTGCGAAAGCGCATTGCATAACGTTTTGACGGTTTGACCAATAGCTTTGTCTTCCAGCAATATAGCAATGCGTTGAGATGACAGCTTGCAGTATGGCAGCATGCCTATCTTTTGAATCGTTTCATGTACAATTTGAAGAGAGTTGCGCGACCATTCTCTCTGTGAAGATGCGTTCTCGGTTTGTCTCAACGACTGATTATCCAGTTCCATAATCGCAACACGGATAGGCCAGTTCAATTGATCGAAGCCATAGTGTAAAATCAGCTTGGACATGGAAACGCCCTCCGTTGTTTCCAATCCTTCCAACACATGAATCAAAAAGTCGCTTTTGGCAATCGGAATCATTTGTTGATAGGCTTCTTCCACTTCACGCTGCTTGTTCTCCTCATCAAGATCCTGCTTCACCTTTAACAAAGACGACACCAATTCATTGTCATCCATTGGCTTTAGTACATAATTGTAAGCCTTTAAAGATAACGCCTGCTGTACGTAGCTGAACTCCTGATAGCCGCTAACGAATATAATACGCATATTAGGTTTGCGTTCGAGTGCAATTCGGGCAAGCTCAAGTCCTGACATATAAGGCATATTAACATCGCTGACTAATATATCGATGGGCTGCTCATCTATTATTTCGCATGCTGATAATGCATTATTTACGCTGCCCTTCACTTCCATTCCAAGCTCAGACCAAGGAATAAACCGTTTCATTCCTTCCAGATCGAGTTCTTCGTCATCGACTAACAATACCTTATACATAAGAGCAGCTCCTTCAAGTTAACAAATTTACGTTACTCTTGATTTAATACTTTTAAGTTTTCTTGCCACTTCGACGTAATAAAATCTAAATATTCTTGAAAACCTGATTCCATCGAATCCTTATGCGCTAAATCCAATATCTCTAATACCTCTTCATCCGTTTGCCCGTACATCGCATATGAGCGCGCGCTTAACCATATTTCTTTCACCCGCGCAAAGATTCTGCCTTCGTCAGAATTTGGTGTCGGTTGCAAATTGATAAACGGTGTTGCATCCCCCTGAGATTCCCAAGTTACCTTTTGCTGCCAATATGTAGACCAGTTTCGCTTGTCCTCAGGCAATGTTTTTTCATAATCGCTTTTGGTTTGATCGAGATATACCGTGTTGCCAACCCAAATCAACTCGCCAGAGATTGCTTGTATTTCACTCAGCCCATCCGGGTCTGATGTGTATTTGCTCGTAAATTTTGGCGTTATTCCATCTTCTTTGAAGCCATCCCAGTACCCGTTTGGCCCCGGCGGGCCCCACATCTGAACAGCAGAACCTTCCGGCCCTGTCATCCAATCCAGCATAGCGAATATCGCTTCTGGATTTTTTGCGCTTGTCGTTATTGTAGAGACATTCCAGCCAAGCACATTGTATGTGCCAGGATAAATCTTATTCGGATCCAATCCTTCCTTATAAATAGGATCGATAAAGATATAACCATCCTCCGGATTTTTCCTTACAAGCTCTGCATTAGCCAACATCACTTGACGCATAGGGTCCGCACTGGCATAAACCGCCACTTTACCGCTCATAAGCTTCTCACTTACCTGATCATCCGTTTGGGTCCAAGCATCCGAGGTAATCAATCCTTCACGCACAAGCTTTGCTACAAATAATGCCGACTCGCGAAATCCTTCATCTTTATAGATCGATGTCATCTTATCTCCACTCGTTACAGCGTAGTAGCGAGTAAAGCTATAATTATTTTCCTTGAAAGCGGAAAATAATTGATCAATTCCTTGCCCCTCACTGGCAATTCCTGTTTCAAAAGGTACGACGTCAGGATAGTTGGCTTTTACTTTATTGAGGTAATCATAAAGCTCATTTGTCGTAGATAGCTTAGGGGAACCTAATTCCCGATATATTCGTTTATTAACGACATAACCTGCGTTGCCGTACGGTTTATTAGTGTAATAATTTGGAAAATAATAAATATGTCCATCTGGTGCTCGAAGCAAATCTAAAATTTTAGTGCCTGCCCATTTTTTTAAATTTGGATATTTATCTATATAGTTATCGAGCGGTACGAGTAAGCCCGCTTCACGCAAACGTTCCAGATCATAACCGCGATCACCCCAAATGATATCCGGCAGCTGCTTGCTGGCAATCATCTTTCGAAGCTTCTGCTTTCCGTTTCCTTCTACGTCGATTCCTTTGATGTGAATATTAAGATTATCCTTAATCCACTTCGAAGAGGGATCTGCGCCCCACTGCGGCATCGAATAATAACTGTAGTGACCATAAAAAGAAATATCAAGCCTTTCTTTGCCTAGTTCATAGAGCTGATCGGGAGGTAGATTTATTTGTATTTCTTCCGTTGTTCCCTCATCAGTTATTGGAACTGGTTTACTGTCTACTCCACTGCAGGCGACAAGCATACTAACAATGAAATAGACCAACATGAACCGCAGGAACCTCTCTTTCTTCGCGTACACTGACCAAGCACCCCTTATATGASCAGCATTTTTTGAAAAATCTCCCTTTAATAATATCAAAATAAATGCAAGCTATATATATAAAAGTTAAGTATAACCAAAAATACAGAGATATCCCAAGTGATCCAAATGGATCCCTTGGGATGATCTCTTTCACTATTAAACCTTATTATTCTCCAAGAATAGTTCTGTTAGCATGCCATCTTTCAGTACGCCATTCTAGAAGCTCTTTGTATTTATACGAATTAGCTTTCTTCTCAGCTGCATCTAGAATACGATCAACATCTGCATCACTCTTAGCTGTAGTTGATTCTGCTAGAGTCTCAAGAGTAAGATCAACAATTTGTTGTCTGGTATCACCGTATGGAGAATCCGGCTCAATATTAATGTTGGTAAGCGCTGTTGTATCATTAGATGACGGCCAAGTAATATCTCTCTGCCAACGTGCTGCCCAGTTTTGTTTTTCTAATGGCAGTGAATTAACGTATTTCAATTTTGCTGGGTCGATATACGATACGTTTCCTACGATGTGAACAACATCGTTTGCAGCCTGAATTGCTGTTACTTCCTCTTCATTGTAGTTTTCAGTAAAGATTGGTTGTTCATTTTCATCGAAACCTTTCCAGTTGCCGCCCTCAGGTCCGAAGAATGAGATTGTCATACCTTCAGGTCCTGTCATCCAATCAAGTGCTGCGAAGATTTTTTCTGGATCTTTTGCATGTTTAGTAATCGTCACAACGTTCCAACCAAGTGCATCGTAACCACCTGCAAAGATTTTGTTCTTATCAAGTCCAGCTTTGCGAACAGGCCAAATCATGAAATAACCAGCATTTGGATCTGCCTTTCTAAGCTCAGAATCTCCACGTGAAGCAAACGTAGTAACGCCTGATCCTGCATAAACAGCTACTTTACCAGTTACGATTTTTTCCGCAACGACATCTCTTGTTTGTGTCCACCAATCTTGTGCGATTAGCTTCTCACGGTACAATTTTGCAAGGTATTTTTGAGACTCACGGAAAGAAGGATCTGTAAAGAATGAAACGAGCTTATCCTCTTTGATTACGCCTTGTACATCGCTGCTCAATGATTTGTAGAGGTTGTTTTCACCAAATCCTGCGTAAACAACGCCTTGTCCTTGAATTTCAGAACCACGATCCAGTTCCAATGGAATCATATCAGTGTATTTCTCTTTTACTAATTTTAGGTATGCGTACAAATCATCAAATGTTTCAAGTGCTGGCGATCCAAGCTCAGCATACACTTTTTTGTTCACTACATAACCAGCTGTACTAGTTGGTTTATCTGTGTACCAGTTAGGGAATTTGTACAGCTTGCCATCCGCGGAACGAAGAAGTTCCATGGACTTAGGATTAAGATATTTCTTCAAATTCGGATACTTATCAAGATAAGGATCAAGCGCTACGAGCTGATCATTTGCAATAAGTCTTTCAATATCCGGATTGTAACGATCACCATAAATAACATCTGGCATTTGACTAGAGTCAGCCATAAAGGTCTGCATCAGCTGTGCAGAGTTCCCTTTTGCGTGAATCGGTTTGATCGTTACTTGTTTATTTTCTTTCAGGTATTTCCAAAAAGGGTTTGCATCCATGGTGTCAGGAAAATCTTGCCAGCTGTAGTGCGTATAAGCTGAGAATTCAATCGGGCTAGAACCAAATACCCATGCTTGATCTGCTGGAGCGTCTGTAGCCTCACTCCCTTTATTTGTGTTCGTTGCTGAATCTGTTGCTGCTGGTTTTGGATCATTGCCCCCCGAATTGCTGCATCCTGCAAGTACAGTTACCAGTAGAAACACCGCAGAGACTACCATTAACAGCGGCTTTTTCATTTTCTTCATGCTGATTTTACCCCTCTCATGATTAATATATATGTCCAAAGCGACATTCGCCTTAAACCGCTGGTCAACAAGCTATTCTTTTAGAGATCCAACCATAACACCCTTCATAAAAAATCTTTGAAGAAAAGGATATACAGCGATAATGGGAAGAGACACAATCATAATCATTGCACTAATAAGAGATTTGGAGGTAAGGGCTTTCGATGCCATTTTCTCACTAGCAATACTGTCATTTCCGATCGCATCCGTTAGAACATTAGAGTTCAATACTTTCCGCAATATCGTTTGAATAGGCAGCAAATCTTGATTAGAAACATAGATCGATGGCGCAAACCAATCATTCCAATGGGCAATGGCTGTAAACAAACCAAGTGTGGCGATTACTGGCATAGACAGCGGGAGCGCCATTTTGAAAAATATTCCCCAGTTGCTGCAGCCGTCAATTTGAGCCGACTCTTCTAATCCCACTGGCAAGCTTTTGAAGAAGGTTCGGAATACGATCATGTTCCATACACTGATTAGACCGGGAATAATGTAAACAAGGAAACTGTTCATCAAACCGAGTGATTTAATCAATAGAAAAGTTGGAATCAACCCTCCGCCGAAGTACATCGTAAAGATGAAATAAAAGGAATAATAGCCACGACCCATTAAATAGTTTTTGGACATGCCATACGCGAGCAATGCTGTCAAAAATGTTGCTGATATGGTTCCAATGATCGTTCGGCTAAAGGAAATGTAAAATGCATTTAAAATTTTGTCATCTTGAAAAACAATTTCATAATTTGCAAATGTAAACATCCTTGGCCAAAATGTAATGCCGCCTTTGGCTGTATCTGTTCCTTCATTCAACGATACAACGAGTGTATTCCAGAACGGATACAATGCGGAGAAAGCTAACAAAATGAGGAATACATATATGCATACAACCATAGCTCGGTCGTTATAGCTCAAACGCTTGAAAGTCAATTGATTTCGCCCCCAGTTATGAAGTAATGTTCTACCATAAGCCGTTGCCGGACCTACGGGCTAGGTAGTTAGCCGCCGTCAAGAGCAATACGCTGATCACTGCTCTAAATAAACCAACTGCAACACCGTAAGAAAATTTCCCATTCTGCAGGCCGACCCGATATACATAAGTATCAATAACATCCGACACCGGTCTTAGAATTGGATTCTGGGCAAGGATCAAAATATCTTCAAAACCAGCACTTAATAAATTCCCCATTGCTAGAATCATAAAGATGATAATAACCGGCATAATCGTTGGTATCGTAATGAGATAAATTTGCTTAAACTTGCTGGCTCCATCAATATCTGCGGCTTCATACAAATGCGGATCTACACCTGCGATTGCAGCAAGGTAAATAATCGAGCCAAAGCCGATTTCCTTCCATACCGTGGTCGAAACCAGTATGCCCCAGAAGTATTCCTTTAGGGACAGGAAGTTGACCGGTTCATCTATCGCTCCAACACCTTCAAGCAGCATATTGACACTGCCGTTTTCAGTTGAAAGCAACGCCATAACCATGCCGCCTACAATAACCCATGACATGAAATACGGTAGATATGTAATCGTTTGTACGACTCTCTTAAACACCATATGCCTGACTTCATTAAGCATTAGCGCCAATATAATCGGTGCTGGAAAACCTATTAATAGCTTTAAAAGGCTGATCACAAGTGTATTTCTCATGACCGTAGCGATATCAGGTGCAGTAAGGAACGCTTCAAAATGTTTAAAGCCCACCCAAGGGTTATCGAATATTCTCGATCCCGTAAAAAGGTTGTAATCCATAAACGCCGTCAATACACCATACATAGGTATATAGGCAAATACGAATATCAGCAAAATACCCGGCCACACCATCAATTGCACATCCATTTGCTTCATCAGGCGGTTGAAAAAGGTTTTTTTTCTCGGGCTGTTCTCCGGCGGAGTCGCTGTGTACTTTACCTTCGTTGTTGCTTGCGACATGCTCATCCTCCCATAATAAATTGATATAATTTTTGCAAATTAGTACTGAAGCGTCCTGCATCTTCAGCAGCAAATGCCGTTCATTAGGCTCATTTACATTCTAACTCTGTCAAAATGTTGAAACTATATAATAAAAACCCGATTTTTTATACTTTCACAGGCTTTTATGATAAATTCGATCATTTTATTGATTTTTGCAAACAAAATTGGTGAGGATGGTTTCAAAAATGGCCTTAAAATGACAAAAAAAACACGCCTTAAAAGGCGTGTCGTGTGTTGTAAAGCTATATGTTCAAACCACCCAAGCTGGCACCTTTAACAAATAATCGCTCGATGCTCTTCAGTACCGAAGGATCTGGAATTAATGGCGGTGCTTGATGCGGTTTAATACGAGCGTCAATAATCAAATTGTCACAAGCCCAATGCTTGTTCTCATAATGACTATTCACGCCATACATATCGTGTGATGGATTGCTGCGCGTAAAGGTAACCCATAGGAAGTTTTTAATCGTCTCGCTAATGAAATGACTATCATCACCTACTATAATCATAGGGCATGAAGAAAGAGCTCCCTTTTCTTGTATAGCATCACATAACAATTGCATTTCCTGCTTAGCACTGGCATAACTCATAAATGTAGAGCCTTGGATGACTACAACTCCCGGCATGACCATACGCGCATGCTCAAATCCGCTTATTTCTTTGAAAACATCGGGCACTTCTGTACATAAGTCTCTCTTTTTGTCCCCATATGCTGCGATGACTACTTTACTGCCGCTGTTTAATCCCGTACCCGAATAATCGAGTGTATCAATCGTCGTATTTGTATGGAAATGAATGTCACGGCTAAGATCGATACGTTCTAGTATATACGTTAAAAAATCCACTTCATCATGTGAATCCAGCGGCCTTTGATCTTCAGCTGTAATAAAAAGGTATTTGGCCAAACTCAGTTGTCCCGTACCCAAAATCCGATTAGCAATGGTGAGCAGCTCTGCCGGCTGTTTCACTTGCTGATACGGGGTGTACCGTTCGCTGCCTATTGCAAAAAGCAGAGGATGAACACCCGCTGCATCTACAGCATGCACTTCCTTTACACCAGGAATTTCTTGTCTAATCGCATCACCTGTCAGCTCATGAATGAGCTCTCCAAACGCTGTATCCTCTTGCGGCGGACGGCCAACAACGGTAAATGGCCAAATCGCTCCCGGCTTCGCGTACACTTTATGAACTTTCATGACAGGGAAAGGATGAGTAAGACTGTAATACCCCAAATGATCACCAAATGGTCCCTCAGGCTTCGTCTCGCCTTGATGAATTTCTCCTGTTATAACAAAATCAGCATCGTTGCTAATACAGAACCCATCCAAATAACTGTAGCGGAAACGGTGTCCTGACAGCATTCCGGCAACAGTCATCTCTGTCAGCCCTTCCGGCAGCGGCATAACAGCTGCAAGCGTATGTGCTGGAGGGCCGCCTACAAAACAGCTTACTTTTAAAGGGATACCCTTTTTATTCGTTTTATCTTGATGCACGCCGATGCCGCGATGAATCTGATAATGCACGCCAATTTCTTTGTTCATTTCATAATCATTGCCGCTCAGCTGTACACGATACATACCCAAATTTGAATTCATAATTCCTGGCTTGTCTGGATCTTCCGTGTAGACTTGAGGCAGGGTTACAAATGCACCGCCATCCATTGGCCAGCTTTGAATAAGCGGCAAATCCGAAATTTGTATTTCCTGCGCAGTTACTGGCAGACTGCCCGACTTCTTAACCGGAAGAGCTTTCCAAGCGGCCAAACCGGTTCTGACATGCTTAAACGGATTTTTTAATGCCTTCATGGGATCATTGCGCAGCTCCATCACACTTTGCACCGATTCCCAAGTGTTGCGGAATATGAATTTGCTGCGCTCTACCGTTCCGAACAAATTAGAAACTGCCCGAAATTTAGAGCCTTTTACATTTTCGAATAGCAGCGCTGGACCGCCAGCCTCATAAACTTTCATATGGATAGCAGCCATCTCAAGATACGGGTCAACTTCTTCTTTTATACGAACCAAATGTCCGTTTTTCTCTAAATCAATGACACATTCTTCTAAATTGCGATACATTTGAAATTCTCCAATCTCAGCCTGATAGGGTGATCAAAACTCACGCTCTTTTTATTAAAATTAATTCATATTGTTGCCTATTGTCAAACGCGATCAAAAATCAAATGTTATATGCAGCCAAGTATTAGCAAAAAACAAAAATACGCCATAAATGGCGTACTTTTATCATCTTATTAACGAAGTTTATAGTATTGATTATATACTTACTCTACTACAAAAGTATAGGCAGGCAGCCGTTAAAAAGCGCCTCCCTTGCCTTACAATTCGTTTTTTGTAGTATACAATACAGGCCAAGCTTCGCCCTCGTATATTTCTCCCTCTCTGCCGTTCATCATCTGTGCATTAAAATGATTATTGCCCTTAGCATCATATTTATATTTGGTTTCACCCGTCATGAGATGAACCGCCATTGAGCGGCGTGCTTGATCACTCGTATTAGGCCCGCTTCCATGGATGGTCAATGCATGATGAAAGCTTACTTGCCCGGCTTTCATTATAACAGGTACCGTTGAAAACTTTTCATTTTCCGGGATGTCCATTGCTTGCTGCTGCTTCTCCAAATTTTGCTCAAAGAAATCATTTACATTCAACAAGCCCCACTGGTGGCTGCGCGGCACCATCTGCATACAGCCATTCGATAGATCCACATCCGTAAATGCAACCCAAGCCGTAATGAGCGTCGGACCCGCGCAGCATTGCCAGTAAGCGTAATCTTGATGCCAGCCTACATTTGCTGTTTCCTTGCCTGTACCTCTTCCTGGTTTATACAGCAGCTGATCATGAAACAACCTTATCGTTTCCGTCTCCATCAAGGCAGCGGCAATTCCTCCGATTGTAGCGTTTACTGCTACGTTACGAAGTGTCAGATCTGACCAATGCGAATTATCTGTTTTCCTCAGAGCCCGCGGATTATCCTGTCCTTCCAGCCAATTGCATACCGGTGCTTTTCCAGTCTCGTATTCGCCGCGATATAGACGATCCTGATGCGCGACGATTTCCGCTAGCTCATCCTCAGAGAAAATAATAGGCGAAATCCAGTAACCATTTTCAGCAAAAAATGTGACATCTTCTTGTACAGGGAGACAATCTTTACGCAGTTGACCATTCATAGACATATTAAGCACCTCATGAATTCATATTTTAAACATATGATCATTATAAACCGGTTAAATTACGTTGTATTTTTTAATCCCATGCATAGATTTAAAGTTTTTGATCATTATTGCTTGTTGAGATTTTGTGCTGAAAAGGTATAATCGAAGGTAATTGTTTTGAAGAGAAGAAGGGATACGCGAATGAGTGAAAATAATTCATTGAAGAACGAGGTGCCCAAACAGCATCTTGTTATTGAAAACGATGGTGAGTTTCGAATCGAATTGCCCTTCGATTCTGATGCGAGCCATATTTATTATCTCGGTGTGAATCATTATGAAAACTGGAGCACATCGATTCATTATCATGATCATTTCGAATTGTGCTACGTGGATGAAGGGTACAGTCAATACAAAATCGATAAAACGGTTTATGAAATTGAGAAAGGCCAGCTCCTGCTTACTAAGCCTGAAGAAATCCATTTTGGATTAGCAGGAAAACATAAGCCTTTCAAGCTCTATTACATCGGGTTTAGGCTGGAGAGGCTCCACCATTTGTATCCTGAATTTTATCGCATTGGGCTTCAACGAATCGCTCATGATCAAGATAGCCGAGTAAAAGCACTTTTCGAGCATATAATGACCGAAATTAAAAATAAAGCTTATTTAAGCTTGCCCATGGTGGAGGGGTTATTTCAACAGCTGCTTGTGACGACGCTCCGTCATTTTCTTGATCCAGCATTAGCAGCAGAGGCCCCTCCAAGGCCGCTTAACGACGCGATTACTGAAGTAATGAATCAGCTGCATCGTGAGGTTCGCTATAACTATGATCCCGAGCAGCTAGCAAAGTCTATCCATATTAGCCGCTCGCATCTCGCAAGGGAATTCAAAAATGCCGTTGGCATTCCCCTCGGAGAATATGTTCGTCACTTATGCTTGGATAAAGCGAAGTCCGAGCTACGTAGCACGTCGAAAGCGATCTCGCAAATCGCAGAAGAGCTGCAATTCTCATCCATTCATACGTTTAGCATATTTTTCAAACGATTTACAGGGCAAACGCCAACTCTCTATCGCCAATCTACAAAATCTAATCTATAAATAAATACATGACTTTTGCTCTGATACACAGCCCAAAGAAGCCTTCCCGTCGACATGACGGGAAAGCTCCATCTGGATAAATAAAAGGGAAAGCATGCGAGCTTATTTCAGCCTTACACTATAAAACCTCATTGCACGAGGCACTCCCTTGATTTCTAATTTGCCTGCGTAAATAAGCTCGCGCAGTCTATATTCGAAATAGCTGTCTCCAATACATTGCTCATAATAGCCCAATGCTTGGCCAACTACTCTGGCCGCCTTTATAAATTCATCTTTTGGTTTATGCTGCAGCAGCGACTCTACCGTTTCGAACAAATAATCATCCAAGTAATCTTCATCTACATGTTGAATTTTACTTTGATTCCAAATACGCAGCACCTCATCATGCTCTGCAAGCGCTAGCCATTCCTTCACCAGTTGCTGCCTTATGTCGCCAGTTGTCTGCCCATTTTCCTCTGCTTCACCTATAACAGCCTTTAACTTATCTACCGGAACCTCTCCTAATTGCAAATAGTTAATGAATGTTTCGGGTGTATTATACCTTCTGCTGCATGCCTCTTCTGCATTAAACACGTAAATACCATTTAAATGGTGTCTGAGCAAATAAAGCGCATAACGCAAACCAGTCTGTTCATGAGCATTGTTACCACACCATATGACAATTGAAGCTTGCTCTGGAATTTGTGCTAATAAGCTTTGGTGAGAGAAGGCTTCCTCTTCCATATCAAAATATGATTCGTCATAACCAACATTAATATGATTTTTAAACCACTCCTTCCTCTTAAGCCATCCCTCTTCCGTATGCAGCTGCCATATTGGGCCTATAGAGAAGCTTTCATTAAGAGTAATGACCTTATTGGAATCCGCTAACCCAAGCTGTTTAATAGCCAGTTTCAAACTGCCTGCAACAGAGTCTCCAAACACAATATGAATTTTCGTGACAGCCGAATCCAGCTCTTTCTTATTATTGTTTTGGGAATTCAGCAATGAATCGTAAAGTTCTTTCAAATTATTAAAAAGATCTTCTCGAGCCTCTAAATTCTGCTCCGCTATCTCAATTTGAAGCATAACTAACTTTAGAGCCTGTCTCACATCATCTGTAGAAAGCTCCTCGACCGCCTTGCGTATTTCCAACATTTTATTCAAAAGCTATCTCCTTCCTTTCCTCTTTACTTGGCGATACACATGGATAAGAATAAGCCAGAAGATCAAAGCCCCTTTTCTTCAGAATAGGTAGACTCATCGGACTAGCATCTACCGTCAGCAAGCGGAATCCATTTTCCCAAGCTGCCTGTGCTCGTACAGCAAGTAAAGAAGTATACAACCCTTTATTTCTGTATTCAGATAAGGTTGAACCACCCCATAAGCTTCCAAAGGAAGTTCCATCATGCAAATACATCCAAGCCGCACTGACTGCTTTTCCATCTTCATAAGCTGCATAGATGAACAGGCTATCTGGATCATTTTTCAGATTTCGTATTAATTCCTCTCCAAGCTCGCGATGTGATTCTCCCCATATTTCTTCTTCCAGTGAGACGATGTCATTGATTCCTGCTTCGTCTGTGATTCGTATGATAGAGGAAGGAATTTCACAGGATAACATAAAATCTCCTTCTGTTAGCTGCATAACCAGCAAACCCTCGGGATCTCCAATCGTAAATCCATGCTCAAGAAGTTTATCCTTTAAATTAGCGGGCTGGTCGTAGTCATATAGCTTCCACTCAAACCGCTGATCCAATTGCTCAAAGTAAGATAGCTGCTCATTAATCGCATGTTGAACCGTTTCATTTGTTAATGCTGAGTAGGTTACATATCCTTCCCCGCATGTAAGGGAAACCTGCCTAATCATTCCACCTTCTTCTTCACGACGAAAGCCCGCAATAGTCTGATCGATCCGTTGTTCCTTATTAAATAATGCTATTAGTTGTTCTTTATTCATCGAATGCCTCCGTCGTCCATTTGTTCTTATAGTCTTACTTAGGTACGTGACTGCCGGCAAAAAAGATTCACATCTGTCTTGCTCAGTATGCCATACTAACAGACCAATGAGCAAAACAAAACGAGCCTATAGAATGATTACTATGGCTCGTTTTATGAGGTTTTGGATGAAAGGATAACGCCCTATATTAGAAAAATTGCTTCTTATATCTATTGCGATTCACGCTTTGGTTGATGAATAAACCCACCCTCGAATGCAGTGTACCTAGCATAATCCTGACTCAGCGCTTCTCCAACCGGCTTCATCGTCATTCTATCCATATGATAGATCCCGAACGTATCAATCCAATTGTTATGGTTCACGTACCAGTCATACATAATCCAGAAATCGATGCCAACGAGAAAACCATCACTTCTCAGCTGAGCCTCTCCATCTTCAGATATGACCGCTCGTTCCATCAGCGCCTGCAGCGTTTCCTTATAGGTTTTCAGCTGCTCTGCCGCCATCGTATCCCGATCAGAGGACCAGTGCCCAAACTCGGTATTCCATATCGGCTTGTCCGGCCAAAGCTCATGCGCTTTTTGCAGAAAATCTTTTGTGCCTTCATAATACGTACTGCCATGGAATATGCCAAAATACATCGTCCAGCCCGCCAAATCCAGCGGCTCCATGGAAGGATCATGCGCACCTGGCTGGTCTGCTGCCGCACTTTGAGTCGTGAGACGTCCATCCGCATAATTTTGTTTCAGGTCCTTCACTAAACGTTTGTTGTAAACCGTTCGCAGCTCTACCTCAACGGATTCATTTTGCGTGCTCCACATCAGAACGGAAGGAGAGTTGTATTGGGAGAAAATCATCTCCCTCCACATTTGATCGGATAGCCGTTTTTGCTCTTGTGCCTCAAAATGCTCACGAGTGAATTGCCAAAGCGGAATTTCACTGACGGTTGCAAGGCCGAGCCGATCCGTCAATAACGACGTGTATACATGGTTCGGGTAATGTGCCGTTCTAACAAAATTAACATGCATGGACTGCCTCATTTGAACCAAATCATCTCGAATTTGCTTCCAAGTAGCAGACCGCCCTGTATCCGGCCATTCTTCATGGCGAGCAACGCCGGCAAGAAATGCCGGTCGTCCATTCAACAGCAGCTTTGTACCTTCCGTCGTAACTGTACGTACGCCAAACTGCGACGCATAACGATCCAACTGGGCAGTACAATCCCCATATACAACTGCAAATTCCGCTACATACAGCTCTGGCTGCCAAAATGCCCATAAACGAGGCTCTTGAATATGGACAATCGCTTCCATCACCTTCGTCTCATAAGGAGCCAGTGCTGCCGTCCAATTTAAATCGCCCGTCCATCTTGTTTGCTTGCCTTTAATATCCGCTGCGAGAGGAGAGTTTAAG
This sequence comes from Paenibacillus sp. 01T424, assembly GCF_056398745.1. Classification (NCBI taxonomy): domain Bacteria; kingdom Bacillati; phylum Bacillota; class Bacilli; order Caryophanales; family Paenibacillaceae; genus Paenibacillus; species Paenibacillus sp. 01T424. The sequence goes on from NZ_JBFTPZ010000021.1 coordinate 60,586, forward strand.
AATGCATCGGCTTCATGATCCGCATCAAAAATTTGCCCGCTAACGCTCACCTCTACAGCATCAGCTCCACGGTTTTCCAGAACGACACTAAACTTCACACGCCCCTCAATATCGAGCGGTACGATGTTTACTCTTGGTATATGGCATTTGGTAGTTCCGCTAATGTATAGGTCATGGATCACACCGGTGTAGTTAAAAAAATCAGTTCCTGGTGTCGCCGGTATGATATCCACTCGGCTTCCCCAAGGCGGATTATCGATTCGAAGCGCAATTGTGTTCGCTTCACCAATCTTCACAAAAGGCGTCAAATCAAGTGCAAAAGGGGTAAAGCCTCCTTCATGATAGCCAACCCACTGCCCATTGACCCAAACGTCAGCTACATAGCTGATCGCGAGCGCATGTAGTGTGACTGCTTTATTTGCCCATGCTGCATCGAGACAGAACGTCCGACGATACCATACGCCGTCTTGATACGTTTCACTGGAATGGGCTTCCTCTTTCCCGCGAATTTCATTTTCCGGAAAGGGCAGCTGACGCTGCGCCCAAGCAGAATCATCAAAGTCGACTTCAGTACGGCCGCCAGCTTCAAGGAGGGCGTGCTCGAACCACCGATCATTGCGCTCAGACAATGAGAAATCATGATCCGCAGCAAATCTTTCCTTCTTCCACAAACCCTTCAAGTCAAGCTTCAAACGCTGCTGTGCATCAAATGACGGTACAGGAATGCCATTTTGAAACGGGACTGCCACTCCGCTTACCTCGCGCAGCTCCATCGTCGTTTGAATCATGTTCATCTTTTCTTGCTGTACCAAACGAAGATCCATCGGTTTCTCCTCCAATTCACATCTATCATTCCTATTTCGCCGTATCGTTTGCCGTCTCATAATTTCCGTCTGCCGGCTGATACACCCGAACGTACTCCAGCTCGAATGTTTGCGGGAAAACCGTCGTCTCATCTGGATAACCCGGCCAATTGCCGCCAACGGCCAAATTCAGCTGCAAGAAAAACGCACGATCGAAAGGTGCAGGGAATGGCTCATTATCCGCAGCCTCATCCTTGCGCGTAAACCATGTCGTCGTCTGATAAAACTCCTTATCGTCGACGTACCACTTCATCCCGCTTGGCGTCCATTCCAGAGCAAAGTCATGAAACGCTTCTGCGAACGTTCCATCTTCCAGACTTACTTTCCCGCCTCTATAAATGTGAGGATTACCCATATGCAAAGTACCATGCACCTGCTCAGGCTCGTGTCCAAGATACTCCATAATGTCAATCTCGCCGCTGCTTGGCCAGCCGCCGTATTTCTCCATGTCCGTCGGCATCATCCATATGGCAGGCCACATTCCTTTGCCAAGCGGCATCTTAGCCCGGATCTCGAACCGACCGTACGTCCAATCTGCATGGCCCTCCGTAATTAATTTCGCGGACGTATACGGCTTGCCCCCATGCTCCTTCTTCAACGCTTTGATGACTAGCTTGCCATCTTCAATATAAGAGTTGGCCGCATCCTCTGTATAAAACTGATCTTCATTATTCCCGAAGCCTGATCCTCCGGTTACATGCTTCCATTTGGTCTGATCGATTTCTTTGCCATCAAACTCATCGTTCCATACGAGCTTCCACCCATTTTTCTGCTGCGGAGCTTCTTTTTTATTTTCCATGCTGTACCCCATTATTAATAAGATAATTGCTATAAAAACACTCGAAATCTTGAAAAGTCTCTTCACCCAAGCTCCTCCTCTTACTCACCGGTAATACCAGCCCGATCAACGCCTTCTACAAACCAGCGCTGAAGCACAAAGTAGAGAATGAGCAGCGGTGCAATCGTCAGCAGCGTTCCAGCCAGCTTAATCGCTTCATTCAACTGACTGCCAGGAGTGCCCGGCGGGTACACCTTATTGTAGCTGTCTGTAAATTTTTGCAGCTCCAGCGGCAATATGGTCAGCTCGTTTCCGAAATAAAGACCCGCTAAATACGTTTCATTCCAGTACCATACAAACGAGAATAGAAAGACGATAATGATTGCAGGAAGAGCCATAGGAACGGCAACGCGGTAAAAGATTTTCAAGCTGCCCGCTCCATCAATTTCCGCAGCCTCCTCCAGCACATCCGGTATGCTTCTAAAAAACTGATAAAAAATGAGAATAAACAATGCGCTTTTTAGTCCTTGCCCGAGAATGGCCGGATATATAAACGTCTCCAGCGAGCCGAGCAGCCCATATTGCTTAAATAAAAGGTATGTTGGCATCATCGTAATTTGCGGCGGGATAACAAAGGTTACGAGCATAAGCACGAACAATATCTTTTTAAAAGGAAACTCGAATCGAGCAAAGCCATAACCGATAACGCCCGCCGATATCGTTTGCAGCAAGGCTGGAAGGCCTGCCACCCCAATCGTTTGCAAAAGCGTTTTTTCATACTCGAGCACGTTCAGCGCCTTCGAATAGTTCTCGACATACAGCGTTGACGGAATCCACTTGATCATGGAGTTGACCAAATCATCCAAGCTCATGAAGCTGTTCACCAGCATAAATAACATCGGATACAAATAGACAAAGCCGATCGCGATCAGAAGGAGATATACTACAGCCTTGAACACAAATCCGTCGTTTTCTCCCATTCCGAACAACAGCTTACGGACTTTGCTCGCAGCGACTAACGTCTGTCTTTTCCACATGCAGCTCTCCTCCTTATCGTTTCTTCATTCTGAGCAGTCCAGTCCAAATCGCAAGCACGATCATGATAATGATGAAATAAATCCATGCGATCGCGGTTGCGTAACCGAATCCGGTAATGGTGCTGAACATATTGTTTTTGATAAGAATAATAATTTCATTAAGCGCGAACGTCGATACGTAAACGATCGTATAGATTACATTTACGATCACGAGCGGCATAAGCACTGGCAGCGTCACTTTCCAGAAGGACTCCCATGCCGACGCGCCATCGATGCGAGCTGCTTCATACATGGATCGGTCTACCTTTTGCAGCCCTGCTAGGAAAATAAGAATCTGAACGCCGGAGAACCAGAGAACCATAATGATTTGCTTAAACAAATACAGAATAGGCTCCGCAATAATCGGGCTCAAGCTGTTCTCAATCATCGTGAACATGCCGTATTGCTCTATATTCGGAATGGAGGACGCACCCTGGCTAAGCAGCTCGTTAATGACCGGCCCGCTCGTTATAATGACTGGCAGGAAAAATATCGTCCGAAACATGCCTCGAAATTTGATCTTCTGATTGATTAATAGCGCAATGATCAATGAAAAAACGATAATGATCGGTACGTTCAGCATCATTTCCATAACATAATTCAATATTTTCTCTACAAACACGGGATCGGAGAAAAATGCATAATTGAAATTTTCAAAGCCGATATACTTTGTTTTCACGCCGACAGGTGTAATTTTCACTTGATGGAAGCTAAGAAATAAGGAGTATAGCATCGGATATAAAGTGAAAACAAAAAATCCTACGATCCATGGCGACACAAACGCCAGACCGATAATCGCCTTTCTACGTTTGTTGGTCATTATGATTTTGGCCATCAGCGGTTCACCTCGATTACTTGAAAGCCTTTTGGCGGAACGCTAACGCCTTCCCATAGATAGTCGCGATTCGTGTAATTCACGAGCACTTCGACTCCGTTGTCATAAGAAACCTTAACAATGCCATCGCTTAGACGCTCATGGTTCTGCATCTTCGCACCTATTGTCGGCTTCAGCGCTTCATCTAAAATGCGATAAGTCTCCGTCATCGAATCACGCCAATCCTTATATGCAGACGTGTAAACATCATTCGAATTAGTATGCTTCAGTTTATACGATGTCTCATGCGTCAAATAATAGGATGGATAAGAACCTGTCTCGATCATGCGCAGCAGGCTTGCCTGCGGATTAGCGAAGAAGTTGCTATAAGGGGCAAAATAATCCTTATAGCCCTTCAGCACCATTTGTACAAATGGCACCGTTTCACTGATATAAATATATTGCGATGACTCCATCGGCACGTCTAGCACTTGATCGGCATAAGGAAGCATATAATCATTTGGCGCATACATGAGGAAGGATGGAATGGCATCCGACAAGCCTTGCATAGCAGCTTTATATGATTCTGCTGTTTGGCTGCGGCTTGAACGGCTTTTGCCCGCCATCTCGGAGAATAACACAGAGCCCGTCTTATCTACAGCAATTCCGCTTACGTTCTGGCTCATATATTGCTTTGTATTTTGTTTAACCAGCATGCTCGTTGCTTCGGCAGATAAGTAATAGATGGTCCCGTATACTTCCTCATAGGTTGGTATCGTCAATATTGACTTATCGATTTTTTTGGCGGCATCCGTCTGCGCAGAGAATCGTTTGGATGCTTCATTGCCTGTCGTAAAGTCGCTGTACAAATGAAGCGGATTTCCGCTTTCCCGAAGCGATGCTGCGAGTCGCTCGAAATCCTTCTTCGAGCCAAGCGCTGACTCATATTTCACGGGCGATGGATTCGTTCCTGAATACCCGCCTTCATTCCAGCCCTTATAAACTACATTCACATTTCCGATGCCATTTTTCTTCATATCTCCGAGCATCTCTTCCAGCTGCGATACAGTCGTCATCGGAATGAGGCGCTTGGCGAACATGCCATTTTCGGTTTCAGCACCAAGAACATCCATTTGCAGAGGAATGGCAGTGTCTGCTTTCCCTTCATCTCTCACAAGAATCGATTTCTCCTCCAAGTACGCTTGATACGTCTTGGCCATGCCAACATAACTTGCGTCCTTGCCGCTCAAGAACGTATAGCGAATTTTCATATCCTCTGGATTGCGAGCCTTCTCATAGACGATGACACCGCCAAGTGACCGGCTCGTTGGCTGGAGATATGATTCCCTAGATAGAAATTGTGCCGTCGTCCAGTTGTATGGCGTATTGACTCCATTCGGATACGCAACGATTTTGGCATTATATTGACCATTCTCTACGATGCCGAATAGTCCGTTGCCGCCTTCAGCGTGAACCATTCCGAATACGGGATATTGCACGGTGAGCGGCGGATTTGTGAAAATATCACGGTTAACCGTTTCGATGCCTTCGTTCGTGCCATAAATCTTCGCTTCATACGGGATTTTGAATTTCCCCTTATTGTCTGCAAGCCGGATTATTGCACCTGATCCATCTGGAATGAACATATAACCATTTACTTCATTAGCCTTAGTCGCTCCAAGGAACGGATAAACATATACGGACCCAAGCTTCGTTTTATTTCCCTCAAGAATGCTTTGCTGTGGAATCCGAACCACCAATTGATCCTTCTCCAGCGATACATGCAGCTCCATTCCAAGCTTCAGATCGTTTAAACGAATAATCGCTTTAAATCCTTTTTCAAGCGACTCGAGGGTTATCGATTTATTCGCTTGAGAGACAAGATCCGTTCGCGTTGCATTCGGCTTGCTCTCTTCGAAATAATCAAGAGACAATCCCGATGCCATAAAATTTTTCCAAGATTCATTGGATTCCGTGTCGATGATTTCGGAAGACCACATGTAGCCTGAGCGCTTATCCTTCACTTGAATGGACAAGCTTTGTTCTTTGAGATACAGCTCAAGATGTTCATTCTCCGCCACCTTGCGATAATCGGAGGATAACTTTGACCCTGCCTCTTCATGATCAGGAAACGCGGACTGCAGCTCCGAATCTGGAATCGCACCCGTCTCCCTGCTAGAGCGGCCGTTACCAAAAAACAGGACATATACGATGGCAATGGCTGCAGCTATGATGACGGCGGTTACGACTGGTCTAATCCATTTAGAGTTCCGCACGTATCATCAGCTCCCGTATGACAGAATAAACAAAATCAAATACCTGATCGAGCAGCACATACACAATAAATGCAACTAAGCTCAGAATCAGCATGCCAAATAAGGTGATCAAAATATTGCGAATCGTCTCGCGGACCGTGTAGTCATGCACTTCCTTCACCATAATAAATAGGAGAACCGCACACCACACGACGATGATGTTGCTTGAGAAGCTGTACAGGAACGCGTCATTGTTCGTCAGTACATTCGAGACGATGACGATGATAGGGCTGAACAACAAGTACGGTGCCATAGCATAAATKGTACCTTTGTACACTTCTGAAAATTTGCCCTCGCCTTCATTGATTGTACTCACCAAGTAATTCGCGATAATCCACAGCGCAATCGGCGCAAATACTTTGGCAATCTCCTTCATCAAAATCAAGCTGGAAGGCTCCACGTTGTTGAATATAAAGCCGGTGTAATAAAGTGCAAACACATATTCGGCAAAGAAAAGCACATACAAGAACGACGCGGACCAAAGGGAAACCTTCCGTTCCTCCTTGATGCCATAAAAGCCTTCAAAAGGGCTTTTAATAAATCGGGAAACAAACATAACATGCCGAATAAACGCTGCTGAGAAAACTTGCTCTTTCAACCGAATAACGGAATGAAATACCCCTGTTTTCCGCTGCAGCCAGCGCACCAATATCCGCAGCACGAACAAAATAATTCCGACATACAGCACATAAATCAAGTTGTTTTGCAGCCAGCGATTGCGAATTTCCCAGAAGGCATTGGAATACCCTTCCTTATCGTTCGCAATAACATATTCCTCGATCGCTTCCGCATATAATTGCTGCTTGTAGTAGGCATCTGCCAGTCCTTTATGCGCAAGGTCGAACAAGTTGTTTTTGTTCAGCACCTGACTCCACGGCTCACGGCTCTTGACGTAGTGCCCTTCCTTATAAAGCTCAAGCGCGTGATGAACCATACTCGTAAACTCGGTTGGCTTAAAGATTTGAATATTATTTCTTTCCTTGTCGACGACATAAATATTTTCGCCTGCATCTACTGCAATGCCAGCCGCATTAATGAACATGCCGATCCGCGACTTCCCATCATCGGGTGCACCGAACGAGAACAGCAAATTGCCCTCTGTGTCATATTCGAAAATAATGCCGGTTTGGCTAATCGTATAAATGTTGCCGCTCTTCGAAATAAATAGATCTGTATACAGCGGATGAAAAGTCATATCCGCAGGCAATAAATTGAAGCCGGAAATATTAAATCGTTTGACAGATCTTCCCTCGTCGCCTTGGGTTATCGTATAAATTAACCCCTTCTGATCAATGTCGATGCTTGTAGCAGAAGGCGGTACATTTTTGAATAACTTCGCTCGCTGTGCATCGGTAAACAAAAATCGCTCCAGCATAATACGAAAGCTCGCTTTGGATTCATTGCTGCCAAAATAGCCAAGAAAATCGCCATTTGAGCTCATCTGCACGACGCCGTTAGTCGATCCCTCGCTTATGATATATACGTTTCCGCGCTTATCGACCGTCACCTTCATCGGCTTAAAGGGATTGTTTTTGCCAAAGAGCGGCGATTCCGGCCTCGCAAAGATTTGCTTTACCGCATGGTCAGCGCCAAATTTAACGACTTGATTAAGTCCGCTGTCCGCTGCGTACACATCGCCTTTATGGTCAACGAATACACCAACCGGCGTCTGCAAAACCTCTTCACCGATGACCCGTATGAATTGCCCCTCGTCATCGAGGACCACGATACGATGATTGTTCGTATCTGCAACATAGATTTGGTTGCGCGCATCGATATAAATATCGGAAGGCCCGGAAAACTCAAGATCTCCTACCTTCTCTATTGAACCTGCTGGATGATATGCATCCTGCGTTCGTACAAATTGCCTGTTATGGTCTTCCGTATAGGTCTTGTAAGGCGCTTCAGCGAGCACCATGGATGAGGAATCAAGCCATAGGAAGACGGCGAGAACAAGCAACAAAACCTTGCCGTTAATGTTCTTCATCGGAGTCTCCTCTATTTCAGTCCTGAATGCGCCATTGTGTTCATCACTTTGCTTTGCAGCAGTATAAAAATGACGAGGTTCGGAACGAACATAAGCAGCGATGCAGCTGCCGACATGCCTTGACCCGCGATGGTGTTGCCGGACCCCGACGCAACCGAGCTCATGAAGAACGATAATGTCTTCAAGCTTTCATCGTTGACATAATAATTTGAAGTCTCGACATTGTTCCATACCGCCTGAAAAGCAAGAATGGCGACTGTAGCAAGCGCGGGCATAATGACAGGTACAATGACCTTCCTGAATACCGTAAATTCACTCGCTCCATCGATAATGGCCGCTTCCTTCAGCTCCTCGGGCACTTGATCAATAAATTGCTTCAGCAGGAACAGCCCAATTGGCATGGCCAGCAGCGGCAAAATATGAGCAAAATAAGTGTCCAACATACCGGTCTGATCTACGACCAAGTAGCGCGGAATTTGTACCGCGATTGGCACGAACATGAGGGCAAGCGTGTTTACCTCAAACAACACCTTGCGCAGCTTGAATTTCATCTTGGCCATTGCATAGGCAGCCAACGCGCTAATAAATACCGAAAAGAACATGACAGAGATCGTTACGAGCAAGCTGTTGAATATAAAACGGCTGAACGGAATACCTGATGTCGACGTCGTAAAAAACAAATCTCTAAAGTTATCAAATGTCGGCTTCTGTACGAGAAAGCGCGGCGGGAATGCAAACAGCTCATCAATCGGCTTGAATGCATGCGAGATGATAAATATGATTGGCAGCATCATAAAAAACGCCAAAGGAATAAGAATGGCATAAAATTTCAGCTGACTTTTGTGAAACTTGGTCGGATTAACTTTTGTACCTTGATAAGACAAAACTTGCACCCCCTACTCTTTCTCACCGAATAATTTCCACGAAAGCTTAGACAGCATATATACCCCGATCAGCAGCACAACAGAAATCGCGCTCGCATACCCCATCTCATAGCGAATGAGGCCATAATCAGCAATATGGTTGACGATCAACTGCCCTGAGTTTTGCGGCGTTGGGTTGCCGCCTGATAACTGAACACCAATCTCACCGGCTTGGAACGTTGTTACAACCGCCATGACCGCGCCAAACAGCATCTGCGGCCTCATCGAAGGAATCGTAATATAAATAATTTCTTGAAAACGATTCTGGATTCCATCGATATAACCCGCTTCGTATATCGTTTGATCAATGTTCAGAACACCTGCAAGCATGGCAAGGAAACCAACTCCCATGCTGCTCCATAATGACACGACAATCATGATCGTCATCAAATATTCCGGTGACTGCAGCCACTGTATAGGGGCGTTGATCAGCCCTAAATTAAGCAGCAAGGAGTTAATATATCCCGCTTGATCGCCGCTGAATATAATCGTCCATACGACCGACATCGCTACTCCCATTGTCATCGAAGGAGAATAAATAATAAGGGCAAGAATGGTGCGCGGCTTGCTCGGAACTTGTGCCAGCATCCAAGCAAGCAGAAATGAAATGACATAGCCGCCCGGTCCTACGATCAAAGCAAACTTTATCGTGTTGGGCAGAACATTTTGCATAAAGATTTCATCGTGCGTAAGCAGATCGATATAGTTTTTGAAGCCGATCCACTCCGGCGCCTCTACCGTATTGAAATAAGTAAGGGAGAGGCCTGCCGCTACCACTACCGGGATAATAATAAACGTGCCGAACATCAAAAGATAAGGCGTCAGAAATAGGTAAGCCTCATTAAATCTGCGTGTCTTCATTTTCGCTCAACCCACTTGTCTATCGATGATATGGTCGGAACCGGATACGGCCTGATCATTTTGCCATTCGCATAATAGCCGAACTCTTCCATCTTCCGCATGATTTCACGATTAGTCCGTACTACAGCATCATCAATGGCCGTTCGCGGATTATCCCCGTTAAAGACAACCCTGTTCCAAACATTGCTAATTTCCCGCTCGACCATATAAGCGCCTGGCACGCGAGAAGGTTCTCTCACCCATTTGAACTGCTCGGAAATAACCTCTTTGTCTTCCTCTGGCCATGGTACCTGCTCGAGCGCTTCCAGATTGGCCGTGTTCCACATGAATGTCATGCCATAGGTAGTCTGCATGAGATTGGCAAATTCGACCTGAACCGATGTTGACAACCACCAATCGAGGAACTTCCAAGATTCCTCTGCATAGTCGGTGCCTTTAAAAATCATTCCCGTCTGTCCGCCTGTCGGCGCCCATCTTGCTACCGTTCCGTCCGGCTTCTCCACGCCTGGATGCAGCGCGATCTTCCATGTGTTGGCGATTTCCGGTGCAGCCGCCTTCAATTGAATGTACRTATTGAAATCAGATATCCCTACCGGCATCGTGCCGTAACGGAAATGGTGATAGAAATTCGGTACGTCCTGCGGCAAGTTGTAGATAGTAAACAAGTCGGTCATAAACTTCATGCCCTCAAGCGCTTGCTCACTGTCGATTGCGGTGTTCATCCCGCTCTCATCAAACAATTCTCCGTCGAATTGATAAATAAACGGCGTCGTTGCATTAAAGGGCTTGAAGCCCTTGTACTGGGCAAGCGGCTCATAGAAGTTCATGCCAAGCCGCTGCAGCTCAGGCAGCATCTCAACCACGTCCTGCCACGTATCCGGCGGCGACAGCTTCAGCGAATCCAAAATATCCTGGCGGTAAAATAGCACCCAGAAATTTTGCGTTTCCGGCAATGCATATACGCCTTCCTCGAACGAAAATGGAATAATCGCACCTTTGGAGAACCGCTTGATGCTCTCCTCGTAACCAGCGAATTGCCGCAAATCCATAGCCGCATTCCGAATGGCCAGTTCATAGGGAATCCAGTTGCTCACTCCAAGAGCAACATCCGGCTGACGATTGGATGCGTTAGCCAGAACGAGCTTATTCTCGTCCGGCATAATGGACAGCTTAACGGCAATGCCCGATTCCGGCGTAAACTGCTCATCGATCATCTTCTGCATGAGCTCAACGAAAGGTCTTGGGCGATTGACCCAAACCTCCAGCTCACCATTTATTTTGTTTGAGCTTGAATAGGATTGTTTCGTAAAGGATAAGAAAAAGCGTTTAACCGTTTCCCCTGATTTCTTGAAAAAACCTGCATTTGGAGATGGCAGCTTGCCATCCTGAGAAACATAAATCCGGTCAAGTGCAAGCGGCGACTCCGAAATGCTCTGCAAAAGCGTACCTAGCAATTGAGAAGCTGACGCCGACCCTTCAGAAAACAGATTTAAGCGATTGGGCAATTCGTTGGGGTCCTTCGCAAGGGATCGCAATTGCTTCGATGCCAGCTTCAAATTGACAATTTCGCCGATTTCCTTCACCTTCGGGTTAAGCAGGCTAATCTCTTCAAAGCGTTGATCAAGATCATCCGCCCAGCCAGAGAGCTGTTTATCTAGTTCCGGCATGTATTCAAGTAGATTCCAATCTCTATACAAATCTAGTTTATTTCCTGTCAGCTTCTTGATTTCTAGCGTCATGCGGCTGATCTCTCTCATTTTGGTGAAGATATCCTCTGCTAGAGGACGCATATGTGATAAATTCACTGTCATGCTGAGCGTATGCTTGCCCTTCGTCATATAAAATTGATAAGGCTTATCCTCACTGCCAAGCGTCTCATTCCGCCATTTTTTCGTATAATGAAAAGCATAATTGTCCACCTCGCGGAATGGAACTACGCCATCGAGCTCAATTCGGCGAAACACGGGCAAATCATATTGAGTACTTTGCAAGTATTTCAAAGCAATTTGATAGTACCCATCCTTGGGAACCTCCAGCTCCCATGTTAACGATTGACCGCCTTCTTCATAGGAACCCGCATCGATCATATTGAGCAGCAGCTTGTTCGTTTCGTAGGGCGTCACCTTGCTATCGCGTGACGAGGCTGCTCTGATGGAGGAATCGTTTTTATATAGCATTTGCTCCGCTTCAGTTATGAGCAGTGTGTCGATACGCTCAGCACCAGTTTCTTCTGCTGGGAAGCTCTTTAAATACTTTTCATATGTTTGTATTTGGGCAGGGGCTTCTACTCTCACATCGCCAAGCAGCAACTCTCCCCTGGTATTGACTAACGTAACGGAGTTCAAGCCTTCTTTTAATTGAAACTTTAAAGGCTCCATATGAAAATAACTAGAATCCATGGCATATACCGTCTGCCATAACTTCACTTTCTGGGAACGCGGCAGCAGCTCGTTGCCATAACGATCCCACTTTTCTGCAAGAGGTTTGTTCTCCCATCTGCTAGGAAACAAAATATGACGGCTTTCATAGAACTGGTATTGTCCATTGATTTGCAAATAACCCTCTGTGGGCAAAATGCTGTCATCCAGCATGTAATAGTCAAACGCTAGCTGATATAACCCCGTTTTTTCAACATGAATGTCGAACGTGATCTTTGCGTCTTTATTCCAACGAAGTGTCTCCTGACCGTAATTGAAGCTATCCTGTAGAGAGACTAGTAATGCTGCGTTTTCCACATTTTTGGCAGGTGAAACGATGATGTTTGCGTTTGGAATGATAGGAACCTCAGACCACTCTTTTAGCTTTTCTGAATAGGTCTTCTCTATCAGATTAAGCGCATCCGCTGAGCCTTCTGCCTTGGGCGCTGCCGCTTGCTCCGATTCAGCTTGTACTAACGATCCCGGGAGTCCGCTAGCAAGAAGAGCTGCAATCATCAAGCATATCAGTAAGATTTGATAAGTTTTTTTCATGGTCTCTTCCCTGCCTATGCTTCATTAATGCCGCAGATGCGAAAGATCATATAGCTTCTTCCGCATCTACGGTCAATCTGTATTATTGACTTAATCTTTGCAGCGCTTGACCTACGAACTCATTTGCTTTGTCTTCCATTTCTTTCGCTTTATCAGCAGGCTTCAATTCACCGTTTGCGAACTTCTCATATATTTTTTGTTCATCGGATGCCCAAGCACTGAATTCTCTCCAGCCCGGAAGAACCTTGTTATAATCTGGAACTGCATCGCCGAGCAATCCAATGGCTGCTTTCGCACCGTCTAGTTTCAGCTCGCCCGTCAGCTTCTCCCATACCTCAGGGAAATCAGCAACTGGGAATTTATCGATATTGATGTTCAATTCCTTGTTCAGCTCAAGACGCTTCAGCCAGCCGTCCTTGCTCCATGACATAAATTTCATCAGCTCATAAGCAGCTTCTGGATGTTTGGTTGTGGAGGATACACCGATATAGTCAAGGACTACAGGCATCTTTTGTCCCGCATTGCCAGCTGGGTATGGATAGAAATCTACGACGCCAGCTCCCGACTTTTCCATTTCCGGCGGCAAGGAATTCATATTCCAAGAACCGTCAATTCCGAGTGCGACATGCCCTTTCTGCAGCGGCCAAGCTCCTTCTTCGCCGAATACTTTTGTTTTTTCTTCGCCAGTCATTTTTTCTTCCACTTTCAACCTGCGAAGCTCAAGCTGTTGGTTGTAGCCATCGATCCACTGCTGATTCGTGAAATGGAATTTCTCACCATCAAATGTGTTGTAGCCTAGCGCACTATCATTCGCCATTGGCCAGTGTTCATTGAAAGATAGATTGCCCCACGGGCCTGAAATCCCATAAATATGTTCCGAAGGCTTGGATACCTTCTTGGCGATGTCGATCATCTCTGTAATGGTCCAATTATATCCAGGAAGCGGAATGTTGTTTTTCTCAAGCAGCGTTTTATTCACATAGACACCCATAATAAACTGGAAAGTAGGCGATGCTAGGCGCTTCCCGCCATAAACCGCTTGCTTCGCAATATTCGGATAAATAGCCTGCGTTTCCTCATCTTGATCCCAATATGGTGACAGATCGAGCAGCCATTCGTTCTCTACGCCTACAGGTACACTTTCTACCCAGAACACGTCAGGCAATTTGCTCGCGCTGGCTGCTGCAGTCAAAGCATCTGTCCAAGGCCAGTTGATCGTTTCGTCTTTCTCTACTGTAATATTCGGATATTTTGCCATGAAGGCTTTTATCATTTCGCCTTCCATCTTCGGGTCTTCCCAGCTTGCAAACTTTAATGTAATTTTCTCTGTTTGCCATGATGGCGTCTCTTCTGCCTTGGTATTGTCCTCTGTCGGCTTATTCGTAGCAGTAGAAGTAGATCCTTCATTTGTTTTGTTGTTCCCGCCCGAACAGGCAGCTAATACGGTGACGAATAACGACAATACCAGTAATAATGAAAATATTTTCTTACTGTTCATTTCACTATCCCCTTTTTCTTCAAATGATATATGGATACACTTGCATGTACCTAAGGTTAGGCATTACTTTTTGAAAACGATTTCATAAATGGTTGCTGTCGCATAYGAGAACATGGAAGCCGTGTCTCTTGTATGCAAAGCGGCTATATTTTAAAATGGTATCGATTTCATTTTGTGAAAAAGAGATATTCATAATCTGAAATTATGATTGCACTCTTTTATAATTAGAAGAAGCACGAATGCACAGCTGAGAATCAACAACGACAATACGCTCATCGTCGTCCGCCATCTCACCCTTAATTTTCTTGATAAGCATTTCCGCAGCAGCATAGCCCATTTCAATCTTTAATTGATTAACCGTGCTAAGCTGAGGCACCAAATATCTCGAAACTCTTTCATTGTCTACGCCAAAAACAGCTAGATCCTGAGGGATTCTTACATTCGCTTCTCTGCACGCGGCATAAATGCCTAATGCCATCTCATCATTGGCAGAAAAAACAGCTGTGAACTTCTGCCCTGCATCCCAAAGGCGCTTTAAAGCTGAGTATCCGCCTTTTTTGTTGAAATCGCCATTTTCCACAAGCTCTGGCCGGAACGGAATTCCGTGTTTTTCTAATCCTTTGATGTAGCCTTCCAGACGATCCAAGCTATCGATAGCATCATTATAGCCGCTTATGAATGCTATATCTTTGTGCCCCTGCTCGATGAGATGCTCAATCACGTGCATGGCGACCTCTGTCGTATTCGTTTGGACGTTATAAATTCTGGAATCCAGGATACTGCGTCCAATAGACCCTATGACATAACCTCTTTCGAGCAGCTCCATAACCGTCTCTTTCGGCAGTAACGACTCAATCAGGATCATGCCGTCAACCGTTCTGTTCGTTAACATTTGAAGATATCCGAGCTCAATTTCTCTGCTGTTTTGGGTATCGCAGATAATGACTTTAAATTTCTCCAAATGCGCCTTGTTCTGAATTCCTTTTACTAAATTAGAGTAATAGGCAACCATAATATCAGGCACAATTATTCCAATAGTAAACGTTTTTTGCTGGCGTAGATTTTTGGCTGCAGCATTGGGAACGTAGTTCATCTGCTCAATAACCATGAGAACCTTTTCCCTCGTTTTGTTCTTAACGAGCGGGTTATTGTTTAACACGCGCGAGACAGTAGTCGGTGATACCYTTGCCGCTTTAGCTACATCAACGATATTAACATCCATAAGATTCGACCTTTGCTATAAATTTTGTCAGATATAAACAAATAAAGCGCTATCAAGTTGATATTTAATAATATATCAAATAATGAAATCGATTTCAATAGTTATTTTGAGCAATATTTCCAGTGTTTCCATATCCGCCATTGCCATAAGAAAAGGTGATCCACACCGCATTTTACGGATAGAATCACCTTGAGCATTTTTAATGAATAACCTTAAATGGATTACTCTTTGTCTAGGAAACGCCAGAAGTTTCGATTCAGCATATCATCCAGATCCCGCTTGATCTCCTCTTCTGTCACCGTCCATCCACTATGATGCAGCTTCTCGTATTTCGCTGCAAGAACATTGCCAATGATTTTTCTAGAATGCTCCCATTTGTAAATCAATTGCTCAAACACACGACAATCGGAGTGCTGAGGAATCATCGAAGTGCCTAGAAGCTCTATGCGGAAACGTGTCATTTCCTCAACCATCGATTCAATATGCAGAAACCACCAGCAGCCAAATATCATCAGATTCCGGAACTTACGGGCAAGCACTGTTAATTCATGTTGATTTTCTCTTGCCAGCATCGTGATGAGAAACTTCTGCTCGGGGTAACGGCGGCATAAAGCTTCCACTGCAGATACATCAGACAACATGCTCATATCGCCTGCTAATCTGAGTGATGGGTTCACCCGTCTGCGAACGCCAATCATTAACGCAAACGGAATACTTTTTGCTTGGCATACAGGGATCATAACCTCATCAATCATCTTGCTTCGATGATCATCGGCTGGATATTCAAAATCACCAGGCATCGACACGGCAAGATAAAGCGCATCCATCCGAGTAATCCATTCCGAGAGAAAACGTCTTGTTTCTGCCTTTGTCCGCTCAGACCATTCCGCTTGTACATCATAACCAAGATTTTGCAGCTCTTTCACCGCATGATCCCAATCATTAAGAAGCGCATCAACTCGCAGCGCTGCATAGAAACGGGCATCCGTTTTTCCTTTGCCTGACAGCCAAACGGGACGTTCAACAGGATCAAACGGATCGTTCGTCATGACGATTTTCTCAATTCCAGCGATCTGCATGACCGTATCTACCTGCTGTTCTACCGTACGCTTCGCAAGTGCTTGCCGGTAATCGTCCAGATTGCGTGAGGATACATCGAATCCAAGACGTTTAAGAATCGTAATAAATCCGCTTGCAGCTTCGCTTACAGGAGAATGATCAATGAACAGCTGCTTCCATATCCAGTCCGCCTGCTCACGCTTTGTCATCGACCAGAATTGGCTGTACTCCTCCTCTGACCATCTGAACGACTCTGAAATTAAGTAATGATAAGTCAACAGCTCATCGATGCCCCATAATAGCAGTTCCCCAAATTCAGGAGCATATAGATGCGTATGCATATCCGTAACAGGCGTGCTCATAGCTAAACGATCAACCGTCGCTTTAATATCTAGTAGGCTTGCAATGGTTTGAGTACTCATTTTCTTATCCCCTCTCTTATTGGCTTCAACCGTTTCCCCCAAAGCTTTATGCGCCTTATGTGTTCAAATGCAGTCGTTGTTGTCCGTTCCCTTTAGCTGTAAACGCGGTCTTATCATATCGTCATCGCACCAAATCCGCCATCCACGCGGAGGAATGAGCCGGTAACAAATGAAGACGCTTTGGATGAAGCCAAATAAACAACCGCGCCCTTCAGCTCATCCGGATTTCCGAAACGATTCATCGGCGTATGCTGCATAATCGACTCTACTCTTTCGGGTGAAAGTATTTTTTTGTTCTGCTCCGCCGGGAAAAAACCTGGAATAATAGCGTTAACTCTTACGCGGTCTGGCGCAAATTCGCGTGCTAAAAATTGCGTGATGCTGTTAACTCCTGCCTTCGATGCTGAGTAAGTAAACACGCGAGAGAGCGGTGGTGATGAGGAGACAGAAGAGATATTGATAATGGAGCCGCCGCTGCCCTGTTCAATCATTTGTTTACCGAACACTTGGCAAGCCAGCACAACACTCTTTAAATTGACGTCCATAATTCGATCCCATTCATCCATCTTCAAATCAAAGAAAGGCGTGGGGCTGTTTGTTCCTGAAGCATTTACAAGGGTATCTATACGTCCTCCCCATTGCAGAATATCGTTCAGCACCGCTTCTAGTTCATCTTTTTTTGTTGCATCTGCTTGCAAAGAGATCGCCGTTCCGCCGCTGCTATTTATTTGATTGCATACTAATTTTGCTTTCTCCATATCGCGGCCAACGATGGCTACTTTTGATCCCGCTTCAGCCAGTGCAGAAGCCATGGCACTGCCAAGGACACCATTTCCACCGATTACAACGGATACGGTATCTGTTAAATTAAACATGAGAAAACCACCTTATAATCGAAATAACAACGTTGTTATTTTTCATAATATCGCAATAAGCCCATACTGTCTACACCAATTATACCGCTTTCATTTGCATATTAATTGGACTATGATAGGATGTATGACTTATGATAATAGTCGTTAAAGTTCCTTTCGGAGGGAAGCTATGGTAACCATCAAAGATATCGCAGAGCGTGCAGGCGTCAGCTTTTCTACAGTATCCAAGGCACTTAGAGACAGCCCGCTCGTACAAAATAAAACGAAACAGCATATCCTTTCCATCGCCAAAGACATGGGTTATCAACCCAATATTGCTGCTCGAAGTCTCGTCTCGAGAAAAAGCGGCGCGATTGGCATCGTATGGCCATCAATAGAACGCGCAGCCCTATCATCCCTTCTTACACGGCTTAATGAGGAGCTCGAGAAATACGGCTATATCACGTTGCTGTCTATTAGCAACATCGAATCCGCGATCGAAACTTTTCGCCGCTATCAAGTGGATGCCATACTCGCCTTTGGAGACAGGGATAATAAACCTAATCCAATCGACTCCAGCGCCATGCAAATCCCAATTCTCACCTATGGTGCCGCTGACTATACGTCCTATTCCGCAGTCGATGTTAACCGTGGTCAAGCCATTCGGCTAGCGGTTCGTCACTTGGCAAATTTATGTCATAAAGAAATAGCATACATCGGGGAACCGAAGTCGCATGACCCGCTGCAAGCTGTAAAAATCGAAGCCTTTCAAGAAGAGATTAGACATCATGGGCTGAGTTTAACAGATGATTCCATTCTCCAAATGAACGGTTTAGAATTTCACGATGGTTATATTGCTGCACGAATGATGATGGACCGTCCTCTTCGACCAACAGCTGTCATAAGCGGCGGTATCGATCTCACTCGCGGCATCCTTCGCGCCGTCAGTGAACTCGGCCTCTCCGTTCCTCATGATGTTTCTGTCGTTAGTTACGATAATCTTCCGCAGATGGAGAATCTTGAGGTTCCAATGACCGTCGTAGGTGTTGCCCTCTCCTCCATCGCAGCGGCAATAGCCAAAACTATTCTTGAACTTATCGATGCTCCAAACATGATTAAGACGGTCCACTTGGAACCCGAACTTGTTTTGCGTGCTTCTACTTCTAAACGGTTTTTAAATGGTGAATAGGGCTGTCCCATAAAGTAGATAACACTACTTGAGGATAGCCCTATTGTTTGAATATGTATAAACTTTTTCCTCATTCCTGGGCTTAGCGTCACACCGGCAAGCTTCTTATCGCTTTTGCTACAATTCTTTTCGTTTCCTTCGCCTTTGAGCGCTCCAACCAGTCATTACAAATAGCTCTTACCCACTCAGGATTAGTTTTGCTAGCGTCATTCATCCAGTTGCCTACTGAATCCTGAACATATTTGGCTACATCGCTGTTCACAGCTTCTAATAGAGAAAGAGCCATAGCAGGATCTTCTTTCAGCTCAGCAATATGTTTAGCCCATACGCCTCGCGGTCGAGTGGATTCAATGGCAAATCTCCTAATATTCGCATCATGATCACGCACCCAATCTTCGAGTAAATGAAGTGCTCCCACTAAATCATTGGAAATGGATTCCCTTAGAGCCATCCAAGCAATTTCGCGAACGCCAAAATGGTGATCTGCCGCAAAAGGACGAATCGATGCAAGCTTCTCTACTAAACTTAGACGTTGATCCACTCCGATAATAAAAGCAGCCCAGCAGCGAACACTGTCTGATGGATGAGCAGCTAATTTGTCGTAAAGTTTAGACTGCTCTTCTTCTGCTAGTCGAGCGAATAAGCTAAGCCATTCCTTTGCGATAGCAGGTATGATTTTCATGATTTTTTTCTCGTTCAAATGTTTCAGCCTATCCAGAATGGGATCGGATTCTTGATCCAAACCAAGCTCGTTTAGTACATTTTGCAGCAGTACAATATGATCGACAACGAGCCATTCCGTCAAATTGACCGTCTCCAGTTTCCCCATATGAATCAGTTCTATCACTTCATTTGGAATATCGCTCAACTTTCTTGCACCTTTGCGGTATAAAATGGAGTCAGAAATGACCATCGCTTTCTCATTATTCATAACACGGTTCCCTCGCTTATACGACATTTAAAATTGGAAGTACGCCAAGCATACTTCTTATTTATAAGCGAAGATGTAATCTAGTTTACAACCCTTTCTACATAACCTAGCTTAGCATGTGTTTTTGTTCCGAAAGCTCTTGTAAGGCTACTGTTACCGCTTCTCTTGTCGCTCCAACCAGATTTGCAATTTCTTGATGTGAAAGAGGAAAATCAATTTTGCAATACTCATCCCTATCCATGCTCGTAATTCCAAATTGCTCAGAAAGTTTCATGAGAACATGCAAAATTTTATCATGAAGACCTCCTAGAGCTAAATTTTGTGTTAAACGACTCATCGCACTAATTCGATCACTTAATACCTGTAATAAATTCATCATGAAGCGAGGCCGCTGCATTAAAAAATTTTCAAACCTATCTTTACTCATCAAACAAATATGGCTTTCTTCAATCGTTTCAATATAGTGATCCCGTGTACCAAATGAAATGATATTCATCTCGCCAAATACATTTCCTTCACCTAATATATCCGAAGTAAATTGCTTGCCCTCCACACTCAGCTTATATAAACGAACCTTTCCCTTTTTCACAAAATAAAGCCCTTCTGAAAAAGATTCCGGTGTTTGAATAAATGTCTTTTTCGGGATAACGGTAATAGAGGTCATTTCATCCATCTCTATCAAGTCTTCTATTGTGAGTGAATGAAGCAAATTGAATTGCGATAAATATTGAATGTTATCCATTTCTCCTCCAGTTCGTTAAACAAGATGAAAAAATAAAGATTTTAAGACAGCTTCTTTTTCACAAAATGACCAATATGGTCGATAGCCTGCTGCGCTTCCGGAAGCATGTAGGCGAGAAAATGAAATACACTCCACATCTGATCCCATACTTCCAGCGTAACAGCGACACCTGCTGCTCTTGCTTGATCCGTAAACCGTGTAGAATCACTTAACAGAACTTCATGATCGCCTATTTGGATAAACAAATCGGGCAGCCCGCTCAAATTCATTCTAAGGGGGGATAAGAGCAGGATATCATCCGTACTGTTGCCTAAATATGTGTTCAATATCCTGCGATTGCCCTCCAAGCTCCCTGTAGGATCAAGCTCCGATCGAGTCATGTAGGATTCACCATCCAGATGAACTAGATCCGTATGCGGGGAGATGAGAAAAGCACCAGCTGGAAGCATCTCTCCTTGATCTCGAAGTGAAAGCAAGGTCATAAGCGCAAGGCTTCCGCCTACCGAATCTCCGCCAAATAGCATATTAGCAGCGGAATAACCGTTTTCAAACAACCAACGATAGGCAGTAAGGCAATCCTCGTTTGCAGCTGGATACGAATGCTCCGGTGCAAGTCTATATTCAATGACAAGCACTTTCACCCCACTGGATTTCGCTATTCTTGCTGTCAAATCACGATAGAATGCACAAGTGCCTGCTATAAAACCACCGCCATGGAAGTAAAGAATGACCTTCTTCACATCTACAGTTAAATTGGCAGGAGTAATCCATTCACCATATAGGTTTCCGATTACTACCTCTTGGACAATAATATCCGTATTCATTTGCATTGCAGCTGCGGTATTGTTCATTTCATTTCGTATTTTCTCCACTGGCATTTCACTAAAATTGCTCGTTTGTTTTAAAAAATGTTTAATCGCTGTAAGCTGTTCGATACTCGTTTTTTCCATGTAATACTCCTCCTACAGGCTTAATAACGTAAGTTTACAGCCTGTAGCATAGTACAACGTCAAGCTAAGATTCCATGTGAAGGATGTAGAGTGTTTGCTGCGTTTCCGGGTGCTTTTCTTCTGCTTGCAGATTTGTTTTCAAGCTTGCGAGCATTGCTAATGTTTGTTCTTGCCGTTCCATATCTAAACGGATTTTATCCATTTTTTTATCGATCACAGTCAAAAAATCAGCGAGACTAATTTGACTGCTGCTAGACTTTGTTAATGCTTTTTTGATTTCTTTTAACGTAAAACCACAAGCCTTAGCATTTTTTATAAACGTAAGATGACTTAATACTTGAGTACATCCGATAACCTGATTCAGAACGCATCGGCGCCGGAATTAGACCATGATTCTCATAGTATCTTAACGTTTCGATATTCACATTCGCCATTTTTGCAATTTGCCCTCGCAAATAACCGGTCATTTCAATCCCCCTCTTATGTTGGTTGAAAGATTATTCTGAAGAGACACACAGGCTGATCATAGGTCTTAACGTTTAATTAGAAAATAGCATTGTAGTTATGCCCAAACGAAAATGCTATAATATACTAATTATGGAACGAAAAAGTAAACAACTGAACAAATTTCAAAATCGATAAAGGATCAACCATGAACAAAAAAACTCGTAAACAAAAATTAAAAGTCATAATGAAAATCGTAGTGTCCGTTGTCGTTCTTTTATTAATAGGAGGAATGTGGCAATACAATATGATGAATAAAGAATCACAAATGTTTTTGCCGCAAGGAAAACGATATACAATAAACTCGCATGACATGCACGTATACAGTGTTGGAACTGCTGGTAGCCGAACCATTGTTTTTGTTGCTGGGTCTGGTACGCCTAATGCTTTTACCGATTTTTACTACTTACAAAACGAACTGCAACAATATGCGAGAACCGTAAGTTTTGACCATGCTGGTTTTGGTTGGAGCGCGCAAACACATATCCCAAGAACGATTGATACATTAGTTGATGAACTGCATGAATTGCTTAAAAAATCAAATGCAACCGCGCCCTATGTTTTAATTGGACACTCGCTCGCATCATTAGAGGTGCTTCGTTTTGCACAACGATACCCTGATGAAGTTGAGCAAATCATTTTATTAGATGGCGGCAGCCCTGATTATTATGCAAATGCTGGGGAGTTGCAGCCCTATTTGATAAATCGCTTTATGGCAGGTCTGCGTGTAACTGGAATAGCTAGAGCTTTAGGAAATATAGGCGTTTTACTTCCATTTACCGCTGAGAACATACGTAATCAACGGCTCCCTATCGCATGGAAAGCCACTGACTTAGCCATGTATTATAATCATATTGGAGAGTCCAATAATTTGAGTTTCATAAAAAATGTGAATGAGAATGCTCGTGCTGTATTAGATGGCGGTTACTTAAAAGACACCCCGCTGCTTATTTTATCTTCAGATAGTGGACGCGAATGGGCGAAAGTGCAGCGACAGCTTTTACAATGGTCTAGCCTTAGTAAGCAAGAAACCATTCCTGATTCTGAGCATTACATTCATTGGTCTAATAGAGAAAAAATATTGCAAAAAATAGTGAACACAATTAATAATAATTAAAGCTAATTTTTAAAAATATGGCATTCATACTAAAAACCTTCTTCAACTATTTCTCGGGAAATGAATCATCCAAAGCTTCCTTATATTTATTCTCTTTGTAGCCAATAACCTCAGACATGACATCACTTATACTTTTGCCTTGTTCTCTCATCTCGTCTATATAAAAGTCCGCTTTAATTCTGCCCTTATGAACAATAATGGCACGGTCGATAACATGCTCAATTTCTTCTATTAAATGTGTCGTGAGCAGGATCGTCTCATCGCCTTTTAAATTGGAAACCATCAGCTTTAAAAAATCCTTTCTAGTGAACATATCTTTGCCCTGAAAAGGTTCGTCCATCAGCATATATTTTGCGTCCTTAGCAAACCCCGCACAAATTTCAAGTTTCAGCTTTTGCCCTTTGGAGAATGTTTTGATTTTTTGCTGCGGTTCAAGCTCATAAAAGCTGATTAGCTTGTCAAAATGTTTTCTATTGAATCTAGGAAAAAAACCAGCCAAAAACTCTGCATACTGAACAGGTGTTAGATCAGGAAGAAAGCTGCCCTCTTCCGTAATCAATGCAATGTTGTCATACTGCTCCGTTACTGGTCTGCCTTCTACTGTTATGGTTCCGTTCTGAATTTCTCCAATCCCCATGATTGCCTTCAGCAATGTTGTTTTTCCGCTGCCGTTTCCGCCAAGAATACCAACGATTTCACCTTTGTTTATCGTTAAGCTATCCACGTATAAGTACTCACTGCTTCCAGGATAGCGCTTTTCCACATATTTCAGCTCGATCATCCATGCCCCTCCTGCCTGCAAACCTTTTATTCAATCTTGAGGTTATCGTAATACCTATACTCTGATTGGCTGTATCCAAACCCACCTGGCAGCGGCGATAGATTCATCGCTCTAATATTATCGTCATTCAGATCAGTCATAAGCTCGCCTTTGTAGATCAATGTAGAGGCTTGATACACATAAATCATAAATCGTTTAGGAAGCACAATATCATATTGAAACTGACTTACATCTTTAGGCTTGCTTCTCATTGTTTTGACGACATATAACTTATCGTTACGAAAGCTCATCGCGAGCATACCGCTGAAATTGTCCTCTTCTCCGTCCGCAAAGATTTCTTTTATCGTTTCGTTTAATTTCATTTCACTCGATAAATGAAAACTAAACATTGTTTTATTATTATTATTGGCAACAGCATCCTCTGCTGAAGAGGATCGGCTAAAACTCAGATTTAGCGTGTTCTGATCGTGATCGCTAAATGCTTCATAGTTTTCATAATAGGTATCCCCGCTCGGATTATTGAAAGAGCTCGCTCGATCCCGTCCTGCCAAGTAAAAATGAGGAACTATTGTCTCACCTAATTGCTTCCCGCTGATACTGTCATATGCACGAATAATAAGCTGGTTATCTTCAACTGCAATTAATGCCAAGCTGCTGCCAACGGCTTCTAATCCAATAATTTCAATGCTTGAATTTGGATTGTCTTTGTTTTTATCCAGGCTGAAGGTTGCCACGGTACGCGGCTCCTGCCCTTTGTCTCCGGTTATGCCTCGATAACCCCAATTATCTGAAAACTTTAACTCATAGATTCCGTTCTCTCCTGTGTAATGCGTTGTCGTTGGCAATGTAAAATATACGTTATCGCCAATTTTGGCAAGTCCATATTCGAGAGCATTCGTATAAGTGACGCTATTATCCTTCTGATCCGCTCTATTATAATGAACAGGCGGGCTAACCGTTGCCGTACCGATAGGAATGGGAATTGCGTTCCTTCGATCACGAGCAACGATTTCAAAAAGCGGTCCAGTATTCGAAATATCATATTCAATGCCATTCATTATTTTAGCATTTCCCGGAATAAATCGTTTTGGGGTTTGCTGCTGCATCTGCTCAAATAACACGGTACTCGTTTTCACTTGACCTTTCTCAATACGGAAGCTAGTGCGATGGCTCCCATCCTTCAGCTCTCCACTTATGACTGCATCCTCAATTGCTTGACGTGAACCCTGCAAATCTTTTAAATAAAATGTCCCTTGATCCTTCTTCGCGTAGATACTGCCGGACATTATCCCTATGACAGCTATCGCTGCAATTAACGCAACGAGAACTGCATGGTTTTTCAGCTTTTTCATAGCGATTCCATCCCTTTCTTAAGCGATAGCTGCTTTTTTTATTAGCTTGATGCTGTGCCATATGAATAATCCACTTAAAATAAGCATAATTGAACTGCTAATATACAAATGACTTGGTGCTGCATAAGAATAGGATTCACTCATTCGATAGCTCAGCACTTTAATTACCACTATAACCGCGGCTCCAATAGCGACTAAACCCCAGTACCTTTTGCTTCGTTCGCATAAAGCCCCGTAATATAGAGCTGTTGTGATCATAAATAAAATACTTGCTGATGATATGATTCTGCTTAGGTTTAATGGCATGATGATTCGAAAAAAATCAGAACGGATAACAGCTAAAAAAAGTCCATTTGTCATCGAAAAGCGGCCTCCACCATAGCTCGTAAACTTCGCCGATACCACATCGTATCCAAGCTTTATGCTAATTAGCTGCGACCCGAGCAGCATGAGCAAGCAAATGAAAAAAACAACGATTTTGCTAAAATAAATCGATTCACGCCTTACAGGTAGTGATAAAAACATGTATATACTTTTACTGCCCCAATAACCTGCATAAATCGTCTTTAAGAAAAATCCGCATGCTGCTGCTATGCATAGGAGGAATACGATGATGCAGCCTGAAGAGGCATAAATATGTTCATAGCGCTCGTGAACGGTATATTCACCATAGTCTTTGACAAACATGTGGAGCAGATAAAGAGGGATAACGATTACAGCTGTGCAAAGCAGCATAATCGCTTTCAACCAGGTTGAAAATTCATATTGCAGCAGTCGATAAAAGGTTCTCATAATACCACCTCAATTGTATTATAGTAGTAGTACAGATACGCCAAAAAAAACTATTCCCAACGCTCGCTAATGAGAGAAATGACTTGTTGGAACGACAAATGAATCTCCTTAGCGGAGCCAATAAACGCTTTCACTAACTCATCCGTCAGCTCAGCTTCAATTTGCTTTAAGATCGCCTCATCTACATAAATGGCACTGCCGAGCGTACTGCTCGTGCGAACATAACCTTCATCCTCCATAAGCTTAAAAGCCTTTTGCACTGTATTCGGATTAATGTTCAGTTGTGCAGCTATTTCTCGCCTAGACGGCAGCTTATCTCCCGATTCAACTCTCCCCAGCAGTATTTGCCTCTTCACATACAATGCGGCCTGCACGTATACGGGCTCCTTGTTGTTTAGCTTTAATTCATAAAAATTTAGCACGTACACATCACCTGCCTTATCTCTTGGCTGTATTATTGCACTAGTACAATTTAATTGTCAATATGTAACAAAAAAAGGAGCATGATTTTGAGATTTGCTCCTTTTCTTCGATGATATGAAATAAACCTTTCTAAACCTTTTAAAAATGAAACCGTTTCTTTATTTCTGCTTTAAATTGCCGATCCGAAAAAATAATCATGCCGATGATCGTGAGCAATGAGTACACAATCGCTGCCACACTTGGCCAAATGACATCCGCTAATTGAAAAATAAATAAAATCGCAGGACATAGGCTGATGAAAAACATCGCTAATAAATAACCGATATCATTATGCCATAACGATTTTTTTATAATGGCGAGCAGAGTCATCATAAAAGTTGCTGCCATACCAAAGAGCGGAATGGCATAGGTGGTTGACCACTTCATAAACCCAACAAAAATATCGATTACGAGTAAAAAAAGCGCTAATATTGCGTAATGAAACAATATCTTTTTGCCGATATGCGCCTTTGACAATATCGTATCTTTGACGATCACCCATGCATAGATTAACCCGGTCGTCACAATCGCAGACCACAATTTAGGATTGAGCTGCAACGTTAATAAATTAATCGTAATCGAGAGTACAATAGCCGATATCGTTAAAAATATAAACAGCTTCGTTCGTGTAAATACGGCTGTTTCTTGATGTAATTTTGCATAGGAGGGGTACTCTGATGCACTATTCCCACGATTCCCAAGAGGCCTCGAGCATAACGGACAATAGTCGTGCTGGTCATCAACACTCACATTGCATCGATTGCATAACCTCATCCGTTCCTCCCCCAATCATTTGAATATACTCTCACGTCAAGCCCAGCCTGAGTCGCTAAATAAGAGAAAAAATATTGCAGTATATCGGCTTCTACAATACTTCTCGTAAACGTAATCGTCAGCTTATCATTAACCGTACAGACGCCGCAGCTTACTGGGCTTTTATTTGATGGATAGACTACAGCCTCAATAACGTCGATATAGTCATACATTTGCTGCGGAAAAATGATGTTGCCAACATTGGATAACGTCATCGTTCTTCTGCTTTCTCCTAATGTGCGAAAACCAAAATCAACAAACCAGCTTTTGAGAAACAGCGGAATAAAAAGAGTAGCTTTGTTGCGTTCGAGCGCTACATTGTTATAAATAATATTTTGCAAATTTTCTTTTCCTGTTTTCTGCTTTAACATTTCATTTACTCGAATAATGAGCTCATCAAATGAAGCGTCCTCGGTTACTTTTATTCCGATATTTACAACGCCAAAAAAATTGCGAAGCGTTCGCGACGGGAAGGCTTTGCGTAAATTGGCTGGAATAGATATGACCACCGGGGCATTTTGCTCACTAAATTTAATCCTTGTTTGATAAATCGAGTAAATGAGCAATGTCGTTAAATACGCTGTTATCGTACAGCCCTTTTGCTTGGCAAGTGCATTCAATGCAGAAGCACTAACAACGCCGTGCACCACATTGTTTCCGAAGTGCTCAAAGCGTGTACCTTTAACATGATAAGATTTGCTCGTTATCACTCGTTCAACATAACAATCCTGGTAATACCTGCGAAAGCTGTCCTCCATATCAAGCACATCCACTCCAGTATCCGCGAGCAAAATTTTTCCTTCAGGATCGATGTTTTTCCCCAAATATATGAGGTAATAGTATAAAAGTGATTTTAAAAATTCAATGGTTCCATTGCCATCCGTAAGGGAATGAAAAACTTCAATCGATACTCTATTTTGATAATATAAAACCTTAAATAAGTAGCCGTTATTCGTATTCGGATCAATATCCCGGCATGGATACTGCTCGTCCTCTTCTATCACAATTTTCTCCGTATTTTCATCCAAGTAATTCCAAAACACACCTTTACGTAGCTTAACGGTAAACATCGGAAAACGATCAAATACGGTATCAGCCGCTCTCTGCAAGGCGTCAGCATCTATTCTATCCTTCAATACAGCTGAAATTCGATAAACTGAAGTGTTTTTTGTATTCGTAACGGATGGAAAAAGCTTTGCAGCATTATCGAGCTTATACCATTTGTTCAATTGGAATTTCTTCCTTTCTAGATTCATGCTGTTTAGCTCTTGTTTGTATATTCAATCGAATTTAATTACAATGAAAATCATAAACTCTTGTGTAACATAAGAGTCAATAGGAGCAGATTGACATGAGGACATACTACTCTATCGGAGAAACAGCCAAACGAAGCAGCACGACCATAGAAACCTTACGGCATTATGACAGAATTGGCTTGTTGAAGCCTGCAAAAGTAGATGTTCACACGGGTTATCGCTATTATTCAGATGAGGAATTGGTTTATCTGAACGTGATTAACTTTTGCAAACAACGAAGTATGCCTTTGAACGATATTAAAGAGTTGTTCGCAAATGACCATTATGAATATATTATTCCTTGTCTGATAGCGACTGAAGATAAAATAGATCAGGAAATTAAACAGCTGCAACAAACTAAAAAATTGCTTTTAGCTTTGAGAGAACAGTATGAAACGCGTACGACACTCATACCTGAGCAGCTTTCCGATCATATTTTTTCAAGCAAAATGATTCCAAAAAGAATGATCTTAACGTTTCCTTCTATCCAGCAGCCGAGCATTGAAAATTTCCAGCAGCTGCAAGATCTGCTCTTGCAATATAGCAGTGACGGCGAGGGAGATTCATTTATTTTCGAACATACAGCATTTATATTGACGACATTAGAGAAAGAGCAGTCTGAAAACCATTCTGTCCTATTTGGTGTCTGTGAAAAGTGGCCTGCTGAGGCAGACAATATGGCCGTATTGCCAGCCGGAACGTATATTTATGGTTATTGCTCAGAAGAGCAAAAACCATTGGCCATGCAAAATATGATAAATGATGCAAAAACGAAATATGATGCTGAACTAGCATTTATTGTCCAATCGGTTATTTTTACAGGCATTTTTCAGTGGGTATATGAGCTTCAAGCGTTATTGGTGCCCTGTTCAGAGTAAAATGCAAACGGGACTGTCTCTCAAGGTCATAGACCTTAAGGGACAGTCCCGTTTTTTGTAAAATTAAATATAGTCCATAATAAGTCCAGCCGTTTCTTCTATCGCTTTGTTCGTCACATTGATAACGACGCAGCCTATTTGCTTCATTAACGCTTGCCCGTATTCCAGCTCTTCTATAATACGCTGAAATGTTGCATATTGGGACCCCGTAGGAAGTCCAAGCACTTTCAACCGCTCCGTACGGATATTCAGAATATGCTCAGCATCCATCGTAAGTCCAATGATGCGGCGGCTTGGAATTTTGAATAGCTCCATAGGTGGATTGACCTCTGGCATGATGGGCAAGTTCGCGGATTTTATGCCTTTATGCGCCAAATAGATACTTAACGGCGTTTTTGATGTACGGGATACGCCAATCAGAACGACTTGGGCTTGCAGCATGCCGCGAGCATCCCGACCGTCATCATATTTGACCGCAAACTCCATCGCTTCTATTCTCCGGAAGTAATCCTCATTCATTTCATGGAGCAAGCCCGGTTGTCGTTTAGGTGTATTTCCATACGTGTCCACGAACGCCTGAAGCATCGGACCCATAATATCTACTGCGCGAATTTGAAATCGTGTGGCTTCTGCTTTCATCATTTCCCGCAGTTCAGGCTGGACTAGCGTATAAGCAATAAAACCACCTTTTTCTGCCGTTTCCTTAACAACTTGCCGAACCTCATTTACGCTTCGTATATTGCTAAACCGCCTGACCGTAACTTGCTCTGGGTTAAATTGACGAATGGTCGCCTGAGCAACCGCCTCGGCCGTTTCGCCAATTGAATCAGAGCAAATGACTAAATATTGCTGCTCATTGTGCATCATTGTTTTCCGAATTTCAGCTTGGCTTGAGCCGCAGCTATTCTTGCCAGAGGCACCCGGTAAGGGGAACAGCTGACATAATCTAATCCCGCGTTATGGCAGAAAAAGATCGATTCCTTATCCCCGCCATGCTCCCCGCAAATGCCTGTTTTGAGCTGCGGTTTACGCGATCGGCCTTTCTGAACAGCCCATTCGACTAAGAGGCCAACCCCTTCGGTGTCCAGCACCTGAAATGGATTTACGGGTAATATCTCATGGTCAACATAGTGACTGAGAAACTTGCCCTCCGCATCGTCCCGACTATAGCCGAAGGTCATTTGTGTCAGATCATTTGTACCAAAAGAGAAAAAGTCAGCATGCTCGGCAATTTTGTCTGCGGTTAACGCCGCTCTAGGCACCTCAATCATCGTCCCTATTTTATAGGATATGTGTTCTTTATTTGGGCCAAGCACCGTATCAGCGGCACCTTCAACGAGCGATCGCATCACTTTCAGCTCGTTCGCATGCCCCACAAGAGGAATCATAATTTCAGGTAAAACTTGAATGCCTCTATTTTTACAATTCAGTACAGCATGGAATATCGCAATGGCTTGCATTTCGTAAATCTCGGGGAAAAGAATGCCTAAACGACAGCCTCGTTGTCCAAGCATCGGGTTCATCTCTTGCAGATTGCGCACCTTACGTATAAGAGCATCCAATGCTTGCTTTTCGCTGACATGCTCGTGAACATTTGCAGCTAGGAGTATTTGCTGCTGTCTCACGACCAGCTCCTCCAAATGCGGTAAAAATTCATGTAAAGGTGGGTCGAGCAGCCTTA
The DNA here is from genome assembly GCF_056398745.1 of Paenibacillus sp. 01T424. Classification (NCBI taxonomy): domain Bacteria; kingdom Bacillati; phylum Bacillota; class Bacilli; order Caryophanales; family Paenibacillaceae; genus Paenibacillus; species Paenibacillus sp. 01T424. The sequence goes on from NZ_JBFTPZ010000021.1 coordinate 91,714, forward strand.
TTGTTACAGGAAAACCATTCATCGCGGTAAATATACCTTCGAAATCGCTTTGCTGCATCGGGAGAAGCAGATCGAGTGCTCGTTGCCGCTCCTCCTTCGTATCTGCCAGGATCATGGCTTGAACGACAGGCAAGCGCTCCGCGGACATGAACATATGCTCCGTTCTGCATAAACCGATGCCTTCTGCGCCGAATGCTCTTGCTTTCTTCGCATCCTCCGGTGTGTCGGCATTCGTTCGAACGGCCAAATCGCGGACTTCATCTGCCCATTCGAGGAGCTCCTCCAGCTCCACGCTTATTTCTGGTTCTTTGAGCGTCACTCCTCCCAAAATAACGCGACCAGTGGAACCGTCCAACGTAATCCAATCGCCTTCACGTACCGTGATTTCGCCGGCAGTGAATAACGCCGCATCTTTATCGATGCGAACTTCCTCGCAGCCGCATACACATGGCTTGCCCATTCCCCGAGCCACGACAGCGGCGTGGCTTGTCATCCCCCCGCGGCTTGTTAACACGCCTTCGGCAGCGATTACGCCGTGAATATCTTCCGGACTTGTCTCTGCGCTAACAAGCACAACCCTTCTACCTTCGCGCACCCATTCCTCAGCCTTGTCAGCATCAAAAACAACTTGCCCTGTAGCTGCTCCCGGCGAGGCTGGCAGTCCCGTTGCCAGCACATCCAGCTTAGCATCCTCATCAATCGCTCGGTGAAGCAATTTATCCAAATGCTCCACCTCTATTCGAGCGAGCGCCTCCTCCCGCTTCAGTATGCCTTCCTTGGCAAAATGAACAGCTAGCTTAACCGCTGCTTGTGCCGTTCTTTTCCCATTCCGTGTCTGCAAAATGAACAGTGAGCCGTTCTCCACCGTAAATTCAATATCCTGCATATCCTTATAATGAGCTTCCAGCTTTGCCGCTGTTTCTACAAGTTGTTTAAATACTGCTGGCATTTCCTGCTCCAGCTTTGCAATCGGCAGAGGTGTTCGCACGCCAGCGACAACGTCCTCACCTTGGGCGTTGATCAAGTACTCCCCGTAGAGCATCTTGGCGCCCGTTGAAGGATTCCGGGTAAACAATACACCTGTTCCGCAGTTATCCCCCATATTGCCGAACACCATCGATTGAATATTTACTGCTGTTCCTTGATACTCTGGAATGTTATACGCTTTCCGATAGACGATTGCCCGCTGATTGTTCCACGAACGAAATACCGCTTCGACGGCTAGCTCAAGCTGGGTGTAAACATTTTGCGGAAACGTTTTTCGCGATTTAGCTTCTATTAACTGTTTATAAGAAACAATCAATTCCATCCAAGCTTCAGCCGGCAAATCCTTATCATCTTCTATAGATCTGCTTAGCTTCAATTGATGCAGCAGTGATTCAAAATATAAACCTTCGATATCAAATACGACGTTGCCGAACATTTGGATGAGTCTTCTATAACAATCATAAGCGAAACGCGGGTTTCCCGTTTGACGAGCAAGCGCCTCTACCGTAACATCGTTCAGCCCTAGATTAAGAATAGTGTCCATCATTCCAGGCATTGAATTAACCGAGCCCGAGCGGACTGATACCAGCAGTGGATTCTCATCCCCACCGAATGATTGTCCTTTCAGCTTTTCCACTTTCATTAAAGCATTCCGGATTTCCACGAATAGACCTTCCGGCAAAAGCTGCCCTCCAGCATAATAAGCTCTGCAAGCCTCCGTTGTAACTGTGAACCCAGGAGGAACTGGAAGTCCGGCATTCGTCATTTCTGCTAAATTCGCACCTTTTCCTCCGAGCAAATGCTTCATCCCTGCGTTGCCTTCATGAAAGAACAGCACTCTATTGCTCGTCATCACTCATGCCTCCTTGTATTCCCCCGGAATTGTAATTCGTGCAATTGGCTTGACCGCACTCCAAGTAATAGACCGTTACTTTTTCAGTATCCAAGGTATCAATGACTGAATCGCAATGCTTACAGAGTATCACTCCCATTTTCACCTTGCAGCGGTTTGTTTCCATCCCTCTACACCTCCGATAGAATGTGGATTGCATGCCCATTGCGCCAAATCCATGACTCTGCAGGAATAAGCCCACTCATTGTCATACCATGCCAAAACCTTTAATTGGTCTCCGCTCACCATAAGAGATGAACCATCAATAATAGCTGAAAACTCATTACCAATGTAATCCGTTGAAACAAGCGGTATATCGACTACATCAAGATAAGATTTTAAGTTCGTCGCAGCGGAAAATACAAAAGCTTGTTTTACTTCCTCATATGAAGTCTTTTTGGCCAGATGAACTGTCAAATCAACAAGTGATACATTAGGAGTCGGAACACGTACCGAGATACCTTGAACGAGCGAAGCTAAGTGCGGCAGTACATCAGTAAGCGCTTTACCTACTCCCGTTGAAGTGGGGATAATGGATTGTGCACATGCACGCGCACGTCTAAGATCTTTGTGAGGATTGTCCATATGATTCTGATCACTGGTGTAGGAATGTATCGTAGTCATCCAGGCCTGCTTTATGCCATAAGCTTGATCTAGCACATCTAGTACTGGAGCAACACAGTTTGTCGTACAAGAGGCTGCGGAGATAATGCGATGTCGATTCGAATCAAAGCGATGCTCGTTAACTCCCATCACAACCGTAAGGTCGGCTCCCTTGCAAGGAGCAGTAATCAGTACCGTCTCGGCACCTGCCGCAATATGTTTTGATGCACCTTCACGATCAGTAAACTTACCCGTCGCATCAATTGCCAGCCTTACGCCAAGCTCCTTCCAAGGAAGCCGCGAAGGATCTTTTTCCGTCAAATATTTAATCTTATTATTATTAATCAGGAGATCTCCATCTTGTACAGATACATCTGCATCCCAGATGCCATGTACCGTGTCATATTTTAATAAATGTGCAATGGTCTCAACAGGATAGGTTGAGTTGACCGCTTTAACCCTCAGTCCTTTCATTTTTTTGGAAAAAGCTCTGCGTATAAGTAATCTGCCAATTCTACCCGTGCCGCTAATGCCTACTCCAACCTCCATTACCATTACCCCCTGTTATGATTTGAATCTATATAATACATAACATATAAATAATTAGTACGCAATATATAATTATATAAGACGCATAAATCGCATATTATTTACTAAGTTTTTATATATGCGTCATATACTGAAGTGAGTATGAATGTTAAGACGATTTACGCACGCCACTTGATCGACTCTTTTTGTTGATTGTACACCATTTTGAATAATATTGACACCATGTCATAATTATAATATAGTTATCTAAACAATAGTAGAATTTACTCAAGAAGAGGTGACATAATTGAAAGCGATTACGCAGGATTATTCGTTAGAGTACGCCAAACAATTAGATCATATGGATGAGCTGGCACATTTGCGCGAAGAGTTTTATGTACCTGATGGCATGATTTATTTAGACGGAAATTCGCTTGGCCTCATTTCCAAACGCGCTGAACGAACGATGCTTGAGATGCTTGAGTCTTGGAAAACACAAACGATCGATGGTTGGACCCAGGGCGAGCGCCCATGGTTTTTCTTGCCTGAATCCCTTTCCAAACAGATGGCTGCCCTTGTCGGGGCAGATGCGGAGGAAGTGATTATAACAGGTTCTACATCGACGAATATTCATCAGCTTGTGTCGACCTTCTATCAACCATCAGGCAATCGTACGAAAATAATGGCAACTGATCTCGATTTTCCGACCGACATTTATGCTCTACAAAGCCAGCTTCGCCTAAAAGGGTATGATCCCGAGACACATCTGGTTCGTGTAGCCAGCCGTGATGGCCGGATGATTGAAGAAGAGGATATTATCGCAGCAATGTCCGAGGAGATCTCTGTTATACTGCTTCCTACCGTTCTATATAGAAGCGGACAATTACTAGATATTAAACGTCTAACAGCAGAAGCACATGCTCGTGGTATTATAATTGGGTTTGATGGCTGTCATTCGGTAGGCTCTATTCCTCATTATTTCAGTGATTGGGACGTGGATTTTGCGCTGTGGTGCAATTATAAATATTTGAATGGCGGACCGGGCGGCGTTGCCTCTCTTTATGTGAACAAGAAGCATTTTGGCCGTGTTCCTGGTTTAACGGGTTGGTACAGCTCTAATAAAAGCAAGCAATTCGATATGGAGCACAATTTAACAGTCGAGCACACTGCAGGCGCTTACCAAATCGGAACGCCGCATATATTCAGCATCGCACCGCTCATTGGAGCATTGGAAATTTTTGAAATGACTTCGATCGAACAAATTCGCGAGAAGTCACTGCATATATCACGCTACATGGTTGAGTTAATTAATCATGAGCTGCCGGGTCTTGGTTATGTGCTTGCAAATCCACAAGAGGATGACCGCCGCGGCGGCCATATCAGCTTGGAGCACGATGAGGCGATTCGAATATGCAAAGCTCTGAAGCAAAATCATGTCATCCCCGACTACCGTTCTCCGAACGTCGTGCGCCTTGCACCAGTTGCTCTCTACACGACCTATGCAGATGTTTGGCAAACTGTACAAATTCTCAAGAACATCATCGTAGAGAAGCAATACGAAGCATTTGATACCAAACGCGGCGTTGTTGCCTAGTTGACTAACCGAATAACAATTGTAACGAAGCCCCCTCTCCGCAAATAGTGGAACGGGGGCTTTTGAAGAAAGACGGTAGACATTATTACGGAGTTTATTAATAGTATGGAATGAGTTTCAATCACCGTATAAAAACGCATTTAGTCAGCCTACTCCCCCATCCCTCCTCCTACATGTTCTAACGAACCCCATAGGCGCTATTTGATCAAATTAAGCTTGTTTTATTTTCTAACGAACCCCATAGGCGCTATTTGATCAAATTAGGCTTGTTTTATTTTCTAACGAACCACACGCTCCCTATTTACCTAAGTTACCTCGCATTTAGACTTCATTTTGAGCAATAACGCCACTGGGATTCGTTAGCGTTCAGAAAACACAATTTTCTGCCCAATAGCGTCTACTGAGTTCGTTAGGAATTGGTAGACTACGCTCACTCCCCAGCCCCTACCTCAACACATTCTAACGAACTCCACAGGTGCTATTTGATCAAATTAGGCTTGTTTTATTTTCTAACGAACCCCACACTCCCTATTTACCTAAGTTACCTCGCATATGGACATCCTTTTGAGCAATAACGCCACTGGGGTTCGTTAGCGTTCAGAAAACACAATTTCCTGCCCAATAACGTCTACTGAGTTCGTTAGGAATTGGTAGACTACGCTCACAGCTCATCCCCTACCTCGACACATTCTAACGAACTCCACAGGCGCTATTTGATCAAATTAGGCTTGTTTTATTTTCTAACGAACCACACACTCGCTATTTACCTAAGTTACCTCACATCTGGACATCATTTTGAGCAATAACGCCTCTGGAGTTCGTTAGCGTTCAGAAAACACAATTTTCTGCCCAATAGCGTCTACTGGGTTCGTTAGGAATTGGTAGACTAATCTCGCAATCTAGCTCCTACCTCGACATATTTTAACGAACTCCACAGGTGCTATTTGATCAAATTAGGCTTGTTTTATTTTCTAACGAACTCCACACTCGCTATTTACCTAAGTTACCTCGCATATGGACATCATCTTGAGCAATAACGCCACTGGGGTTCGTTAGCATTCAGAAAACACAATTTCCTGCCAAATAGCAACTACTGAGTTCGTTAGGAATTGGAAGACTACGCTCACAGCCCATCCTCTACCTCGACATATTTTAACGAACTCCACAGACGCTATTTGATCAAATTAGGCTCGTTTTAAATTCTAACGAACCACACACTCGCTATTTACCTAAGTTACCTCACATTTGGACATCATTTTGAGCAATAACACCACTGGAGTTCGTTAGCGCTCAAAAAACACAATTTCCTGCCGAATAGCGTCTACTAAGTTCGTTAGGAATGAAAATGCAATTGTAATGTGAGCATCCCCTCAACCAAAACAAACCAAAAATGACACCCAAACTGTTATCAGTTTGAATGTCATTTTCATTTCCAAGCCATGCTTATACGCAGCTTAAAGATACGCTTCCCAGTTGAGCAAACTGTGCTTGAATGGAATCTCCCGCCTGAAAAGCAATCGCTTCCGTAATCGCTCCGCTCAGCACGATATCGCCCTTGCGCAGCCCTAAGCCGCGCTCGCCTAACTTATTAACAGCCCATGCGACCGATACAGCGGGATCGCCCAGCACCGCGGCACCGGCGCCAGTAGCCATCACTTGATTGTTTTTCGAGAGCACAACGCCGATTTCAGGCAAATTCAACTCTCGCACAGGAACCATTTTGCTGCCAATTATAAATTTAGCCGATGAGCAATTGTCCGCTACAACATCCGCAAGCGTAAACTTGAAATCCAAATACCTGCTGTCTATTACTTCAATCGCTGCAGCAACATACTGCGTTGCACGCAGCACATCTTCACCGGTTATATTCGTTCCTTGCAGATCCTCGCCTATAAAGAAAGCAATTTCCGGCTCAGCCTTCGGATGAATCAATTGTTTGAAATCGATAGATTCCCATTCCAAAGCTAGCATATCGCTAGTCAGTTCACCGTAAATCGCTTCATAGACACCCATCATTTCCTGCTTTGCTTTGCTAGTCAGCCCCAGCTTATAGCCAATCGAGCGCGTGCCAGCTTGAATCTTGCGCTGCAACAGCTGCTTTTGCACATCATAAGCCTTCTCTATCGTTAAATCTGGATATTGATCTGTAACCTTAATTACTTCTCTGCACTCTTTCTCGGCATCGTACAAATACGTTACGATTTCTTGTTCCATTTCGCGTGTGATCTCCATCGTTTACAACACCCCGTTCTTAGTTCTGTCCGCCAGCTCTGCGGCAACATCAACAATCATGTCTTCTTGTCCGCCGATAATGCCCCTTCTGCCAAGCTCTATTAGAATGTCGCGCGAGTCAATGCCAAATCTTTTGCTTGCGCGATCCGCATGCAGCAGGAAACTGGAGTATACACCCGCATAACCCATCACGAGACTGCCCGTGACGATTTCTTGCGGACGCTGAAGAAGTGGACCGACGATATGCTCAGCCAAATCCATCATTTTATACAAATCGATCCCGATATTCAGACCTAATCGATCTAACACCGCAATTAAAACCTCTGTTTGGGTATTGCCCGCTCCAGCTCCCAAGCATCGCACGCTGCCATCAATTCGAGTTGCACCTTCTTCGATTGCTACAAGCGTATTGGCAACTGCCAAAGACAGATTATTGTGCGCGTGGAAACCAATTTCTATCGATAAGGCTTGTTTTAACGCTTCAATTCGCTCACGAACCTGATGCCGCAGCAGCGCTCCGGCAGAATCCGTCACATACACAGCCTCAGCGCCATAACTTTCCATCAATCTCGCTTGTTCCACCAGTTTCTCTATGGGAGCGGAATGCGACATCATCAGGAAACCAATCGCTTCCATGCCGAGCTCTCTAGCCATATAAAGATGCTGGGCTGACACATCTGCTTCCGTGACATGAGTTGCTACTCGTACTAGGCTTGCCCCTAGAGCTCTTGCTTGCTTCAACTCATGGACCGTCCCTATGCCTGGCAGCAGTAGAACGGCGATCTTCGCTTGTTTGCTTTCATCTACGGCTGCTTCAATCAGCTTCATTTCATCAACGAGCGAACGGCCATACTGCAAAGTTGACCCGCCTAAACCATCGCCATGGCTGACTTCAATATTGTGCATGCCCGCATCATCAAGCGCACGAACAACGCTCCGCACCTGTTCTTCTGTAAATTGGTGTGCAACCGCATGGCTGCCATCCCGCAAGGACACTTCCGTAATTTGGACCGGCTGATTACTTTTTCGGTTCACCCTTTACACCTCGCTATTCGTTTCGCTAGACTGGTTTGATAGGCGGTTTTTTGCATAATCTTCAGCTACCCGGACAGAGGCAGCCGTCATAATATCAAGATTGCCTGCGTATGGCGCGAAGTAATCTCCTGCTCCCTCTACCTCGAGAAACACCGATACTCGATTTCCATCAAAAATAGGCTCCTGCTTCAAGCGATAGCCTGGCACGTATTCTTTTACGCGTTCAACCATGTCATAAATCGCTTTGCTTATAACAGCCTCATCCATATTTTTCACTTCGCAATAGACGGTGTCTCGCATCATAAACGGCGGATCTGCTGGATTTAAGACGATTAGCGCTTTTCCACGATCTGCACCGCCCACCTCTTCTATCCCGCGGCGTGTTGTAATCGTAAACTCATCGATATTAGCCCGCGTGCCTGGCCCCGCGCTTTTGCTAGCAATTGTCGCTACAATCTCAGCATACACGACGTCTGCTGCTTCATTTATAGCATGAATGATTGGGATCGTTGCTTGTCCCCCGCATGTGATCATATTGACGTTCGTCGCTTGCAGATGATTGCCCATGTTTACGACAGGGGATAGGAATGGCCCAACTGCTGCCGGTGTTAAATCAATAACCATTTTCCCCATCTTTTGCAGCACTTCATTATGTTTAACATGAGCTTTGGCGGAAGTAGCATCAAAAATAATGTCCGCAAGCTCAGGATTGTCGATAAGCCCCTGAATGCCATTCGAAAAAGTCGCATATCCGCGTCCTTTGGCCCGCTCAAGTCCTTCCGAATTCGGATCGATGCCGATTACCGCTGTAAGCGTAAGCCAATGGCTTCTTTCCAGCTTGTACATTAAATCCGTACCGATGTTGCCAGATCCGATAATAGCTGCTTTCAATTTCCCCATATGGTTTGTCCTCCTACTCGAATGCTACGGATACCGACCCGATAGAACCAAATCGTGCTTCGATGTGGTCTCCGGCTTTAACCTGAACCGCTCCTGACAAAGCACCCGGCAAAATAATTTCTCCAGCCTTTAATGAAATATCAAATTCACTAAGCTTGTTCGCAAGCCATGCAATCGCATGGGCTGGATGTCCGAGTGCAGCTGCTCCCGCTCCCGTTGCGACTTGCTCGCCATTTTTAAATAAAATCATTCCAAGATCGCGTAAATCTATATTGTCGATAGACGTTTTTTTCTTCCCGATCACAACTTTTGCCGATGAACCATTGTCAGCTACCGTATCGATCAACTTGATTTTCCAATCTGCAATTCGGCTATCAATAATTTCTAATGTAGGCACAATATATTTTGTAGCTAACAGCACATCGAGGAACGTTACATCCGGCCCCTTCAGATCCCGATCAAGGATGAAGCCAATTTCCGCCTCAATGCGCGGCGCGATCATTTCATTTGCTTTTACGATGCTTTGATCTTGCACTTCCATATCATCAAGCAAATGTCCATAATCCGGCTCATTGACATTCAGCATCGTTTGCATCGCTTTGCTTGTTAGTCCAACTTTCTTGCCTATAATGTGACGACCTGCCTCCAGCTTTTGCTTGACGACCTGCAATTGTACGTGATAGGCATCGGTTACAGTTATTTCCGAGTAACGTTCAGTAAAAGGTGCGATAGCCACTTGTGTCTCTTCCGCTTCCAATAGTTCACTTGCCAGCGTATTGATGATTGGGTTCATAGTAAATGTCCTCTCTTTCCTCCTAAAAATAAAGCGGATGGTGACGATATCGTCACCATCTTCCTTATAGCTTCATCGTGATCGATTTGGCTTCTGTATAGAAATCAAAGCTATGACGACCGCCTTCACGGCCGATTCCACTTGCTTTCGAGCCTCCAAATGGGGTACGCAGATCGCGGAAATACCAGCAATTAATCCAAAACAATCCGGAGTTTACAGAAGCGGCCACACGATGTGCGCGGCGCAGGTCATTCGTCCAAACGACGCCTGCAAGTCCATAAATCGAGTCGTTTGCTATTCGAATCGCATCTTCTTCTGTTTTGAATGGAATGACCACGAGAACCGGTCCAAAAATCTCCTCCTGCGCAACTCGCATCTTGTTGTCTACATCATAAAGCACAGTTGGCTTATAGAAGTTGCCATTTCCAAGCCCTTCGACGCGTGTGCCTCCGCAGCCGAGCTTCGCACCCTCAGCGAGTCCTATCTCCACATAGCTGTGGACCTCTTCGAGATGTGATTTGGATACGAGTGCCCCCATATCCGTCTCTTCGTCAAGCGGCATACCTACTTTTATTTGATTAACAGCTGCAATAAATTTTTCCAAAAACGTATCGTATACGCTTTCATGAAGCAGCATACGTGAGCCAGCAAGACAGATTTGTCCTTGGTTACGGTAGATGGCATCGATTGAGCCTTTCACAACTTCATCCAAATCTGCATCTTCAAAAACGATATTAGCTGATTTGCCGCCCAGCTCGAGAGAAACTGGAATCAATGATTCTGCTGCATTTCGCATGACCGTCTTACCTGTACCCGACTCTCCGACGAATGAAATTCGGCGAACATAAGGATGGGAAGCCATAATTGTGCCAACCGTGCTGCCTGATCCGGCAATAATGTTCAATACGCCCGGAGGAAGCCCAGCTTCATTTGCAATTTCCCCAAGAACAAAAGCACTGAGCGGTGTGTTCGAAGCTGGTTTAACAACAACCGTATTGCCAGCTGCAAGTGCTGCCGATACCTTCCAGGTCATTTGCATGAAGGGCAAGTTCCAAGGAATAATGATGCTGGTTACGCCCGCTGGTGCATATTTGGTATAGGACATCATGCCTTGCTTTTCAAAATTTTCAGCATGATGATAGAGTGCCATTTCGGCAAAAAATCGCATATTCGATGCCGCTCTCGGTATATCAAAGCCACGGCTTTCTTTAATCGGCTTGCCTACATCAAGTGTTTCTAGTACCGCAATTTCTTGATGCCTTTGCATAATCAAATCGGACATGCGGCATAAAATTTCGGCTCTTTTCTCTACTGTCATATGGCTCCAAACGCCGCTTTCAAACGTTCTCTGCGCTACCTCGATCGCCCTAATCGTATCTGCTTCATTCGCCATTGCCACTGAGGCCAGCTTCATATTCGTTGCCGGATTAATCGTATCGAATGTGGCGCTCGAAATGGAATCTACGAATGCGCCTCCGATAAATAGCTTCGCATCTTTTACAGCAGGATTTGCTATAATGTCATGATTCATCTACAGCCCTCCTACTCTTCAATTTCGAGAGTCATTTCAATTTCAATGGCTGTGTTGTTTGGCAGCTGCGCCATTCCAACTGCGGATCTTCCATGCTTGCCCTTATCTCCGAATACATCAACCAGCAAGTCAGATGCGCCATTCATTACTTTCGGCTGCTGTGTGAAATCTTCTGTGCTATTTACGAAACCTAAGATTTTGACCACACGTTTCACTTTGCTAAGCTCGCCGAGCTCCTGCTTCATGACTTTTAATAAATTAATCATCGATTGCCGCGCAGCCAGATAACCTTCCTCGACGGTTAAATCCCTGCCCAGTTTTCCATGATACTCATCTACTCCCTGACCTGCTGTGAAGAGCAGGTTCCCCGCCCTAACGCAGGTTACATAATTGCCTACCAGCGGACGTGAGGAGCCAAGCGTGATGCCAAGCTTTTGCAAGTTTTCTTCCGGTGTTGCCAGCGCTTGATTTTCCACCTAAGTCACCTTCTTATTCTGGTTTCCATTCCTTAACTTCTTCAGACATTACATGTCCGCATGATTTGCAAGTACGCACTTCTATATTTGAATTGAAGCTGTGGATCGCTCCTTTTACCTGTGTTTCAATATCGGTTAACTGTACGGTTACGCGGTGCATCTCGTGGTTGCAGCTCTCGCAAAACCATACAAAATCCTCTAGCTCCCCTTTGTCGCGTTTGCGCTCAATAACGATGCCAAACGTGTCTGCCACACGATGCGGTGAATGCGGTACCATTGCCGGCAGCATGAATACTTCGCCTTCATTAACAGCAACAACCTTGCGCTCGCCAGCCTCGGTAATACATTCCACATAACAAGAGCCCTTCACTTGATAGAAGAACTCATCGGACGGATCAATGTGAAAGTCTCTGCGTCTGTTCGGCCCGCCAAGCACCATTGCAATAAACTCAGAATCTTCCCATATTACCTTGTTATTAACGGGTGGTTTGAGCTGCTCCTTGTTATCTTCAATCCATTTCAAAAGATTAAAAGCGGTTAATGATTTAGCAGTTGCCATAATAAACCCTCACCTTCAAATCGATATTTTTTGGATAAAAGCTGATCTTGTTTTCACTATAAGATAATGTCGACATCATGTCAATATTAATATTGACGATATGTCAATTTTATTTGAAAGCGCATTAAAAAAGGGAAAAGACCGCGTCGCCAATCGGCACTACTGCGGTCTTCTCCCTGCCAAATCATCTTAAATACTAGTCACAACAATCGCCTTATCATCCTGATTCCACACGGCTTTACTTCCGGTTGCTAGTTCAATAAAGGAAATCGGAATATACGTTGTACCGCCCACCATGACTGAAGAAGCAGCCATCGGTTTCTTCACTCCATTCACCGTTGCTTCCTTCTGCCCAATCTGCAGCTGAATGGTAACGCCGTCTTTTGTCCCCGTTACCGTCTTGGAAGCACCATTCCATTTCACTTCATAACCTAATTTCTCAAAAATAGTACGTAAGGGAACGAGCGTTGCACCATCTTTGCTAAACGGCTGTGCTGCCAAAGGAAGTGCCGCCTCACCGTTAAGCTGCAGACTCGCCTTAGGCAGTCCGCTTACAGGATCACCAAGAAGCGGCGAAGAAAGGACGTACATCCCATGGCCAGAGAACACCCAAATTAAATGGCGATCCCATTCTACAAAGGTGCCATGCACAGGATCAGATTGATCGCTCATATACTTTTTACCTTCATCGTCAGTCAATTCGCCTGACATTTTCGGTACAAAATAAGCAGCAATCGTTGGTTTTAACGGATCTTTAAGATCAAACATTTGAATGCCTGCATTGTAGAATGCATAGGGCATATATTGTTGGCTTGGTGTACCTGGCTGAATTTCAGCATAGCCGGTACGCTTCGGTCCGAAGCTGCCTCGACGCTGGCAATAGTCCGTAAACGGCGCATCTGCCGGCGGTGTTGGACGAGGCATAATCGTTGCTATTTTCGGATTAAGCGGATCTTTAACATCAATCGCGTAAATTTCTTTATACGGCTCATGGCAATCCTCGCTGAGCGGATAACCGCTGTAATAAACCATGCCTGTCGTCTCAACTTTACTGACGTCGATATTATCGCCTTCAGTTCCTGCAAAGCTCATCGGCATTTCAAGATGCGATACCGTCTTCATATTGTTCGGATCAGAAATATCTACAATGTAGAAGCCTAATCCACCCATCGCTGCATAACCGTATTTTCCGCCTTCTTCTACTGTTTTGGGAATAAACAACGGCATTCGCGATCCCATCCAGCTTGTTTTATTACCTGCTCGCGGATTTAGATTATATTGTGCTTCTTCGCCAATGCGTTGTCCAGGTACTGACCAAATCGATAGCTGCTTTGGTTTTGTTGGATCTGAGATGTCATAGACAAGCTGTGCACCTGAATAAAGATAGGTTTTATATTCTGTGTTCGCGTAGCTGTCGTCTGGAGCACCTGCAACAAATAAATATTTATCACCGGAATAGACCGGGATGTCTTGGCAGCCAGATCCTTGCTGCGGCTTATCTTTGGAGTAAGTACTTGAATCAAGCGGCGTCTCGGAAAGAATTTTCCAATCCGTCCAGTTCGGGCCGTTCACCTCATAAATTCGGAAGCCGCGCAGCATTTCAAAGTCGCGAATTGCCTTTACTTCGTCTGGATTCGTGTACTTATTCGTTATTTTGCCGTAGCGCGGAACCTCATAGCACTGAACAGCTAAATTTTTATCTAATTCCTCGTTGTACTTCACGTTAAATGGGCCAAATTGATGTTCACCCGCTTGTTTGTCGATCCATTTTGTCGTAATAAGCTCGGCCTTTAGCGGGTCCGTTATATCAAACAAATTGTATTGATTGGTCTCATAGTCATACAAATAGCGACGTCCATCCAAATCAAAGGATGTTTGCCAGCTGTGTCCGTACCCCGCTACGAATGGATAAAAGGCTTCAACCTTCATGTTTTTAATATATTGATTCAAGTCTAGATAAGGCAAGCTGCCGTTGAACGGCTGTGGTCCTTCATTTTCCGGCATAACCGTCGGATGAGTAAACACGCCAGTCTCTACATTGTAACCCCAGCTGCCTTCTGCTGGTTCGGCGGGCTCACCCGGCAATCGTTTATGCGTTTCGTCTACTGGATACGGTTGTCCAGCATCAGGTGCATTCACGTTGACGCCTGTGCGCTTCGCAACATAGGCGCCTGAATTGGATTCTGCCTTCACGGCTGCTGTATCTGAGGATGCAAAGATAGGTAAAGACGGAAAGATGAGCGTACTAACAACAGTTACGAGGAGAACACTACTAAAAATTCGCTGCCTGACCGCTTTTTTCATCAGTTCAAAACCTCCAGGAATAAAATATTCATTACCTTTTGGAAACGCTTGCAATTGATCTGATCGAGCAACCCTGACAAAACATTCATGCTGTTCTTAGCTCGAACGTATTCAGCCCCTTTAACAGCCTCCTTCAAAAACATCAGATGTAATTCCAGAATCAACCTAACAATATATTGAATATGACACAGTGTCAATATGATTAATTTCATTTTTTTGTCATTCTTTTATTCTGAAAAAAAGCTGCAACGACAAATAAGAGTCTGTCGAAATTACCATTCGCCAAGACTCATTTTCAGTCATCATTCCCTATCGATCACACAAAATTAAATCGTTAAACGTCTTTCCAATCTTCGTGCAAGTAAAGAAAGCGTATAATTTACGATGAAGTAAAGAATAGCGACTAACAATAAAATTGGAATAACAAACTTAACATTATAGTTATAAATAATTTGTGCACTTCGCATCATTTCTGGGAGTGTAATTACGATAGCAAGCGAAGAGCCTTTGAGAATAGAAGTACACTCGCTGACGATTGGCGGAATCATCCGTTTTAGCGCTTGCGGGAGAATAATATGCCATATCGTTTGGACATAGGTTAAGCCGGAAGCCCTTGCAGCCTCCACCTGCCCCTTAGAAATGGAATTTAAACCGCTGCGGACAATTTCACATAACATAGCTGACGCATAAACCGTTAAGCCCGCTACTGATGCGGTAAACACGTCCAGCTTTAAGCCAATTTCCGGCAGTGCAAAAAAGATAAAGAAAAAGACGAGCAGAAGCGGAATGTTGCGAATTAAACCTACATAGAGAGCAATGATTCTCGCAATAATAGGAATTTTGGCATATCTAATAATGCCCATGATCGTACCAAATACGAAGGCTAATACAATAGAGAGAGCTGATACTTCAATCGTTACTAAAAATCCTTTAAGTAAGTAAAGAAGATTATTCGCTGAGTAAGCACCTATGAAATCCATGACAGCTCTCCTTTCTAATCGCTCGCCGATAATTTCCGTTCTAGATAGCCGATAAAGAGACTGAGCGGAAGCGTCAATATTAAGTAGAAAATAGCTACAAAAATGTATACATCAAATACAATAAACGTATCCGATGAAATAATGTCCCCGTAGTACATAAGATCCTTGCCGGATATCGACCCAAGAATAGCAGATCCCATCACCAAATTTAGAAATTGATTGCCAAGAGGCGGGATAACAACTTTAATCGCCTGCGGCAAAATAATATGTCGCATCGTTTGAATGTAAGTAAGTCCTGATGCCCGCCCCGCCTCAACCTGCCCATGAGGTACTGCTTGAATTCCTGCCCTAATCGCTTCTGCAATATAGGCACCCGAATATACAGCTAATCCAAGCGTTCCGCTTACAAAGGCATTTAATTGGATCCCTACCGCCGGTAAACCAAAATAGAAGAAAAAGATTTGTATGAGCAAGGGCGTATTTTGAATAAATTCAATATACATCGTCGCCAAGCCCTTAACGGGCTTCACGGGAGAAATCTTCATGACGGCAACGATCGTTCCAATCACTAAACTTAATAGCAGCGCGAGCAGACTGACCTGGAGCGTTGTTAGAAAACCAGCCCAAAATTGTTCCCTGTATTCAAGTAAAATTGAAAAATCCAACATCTAACTCAGTCCTCTCCGCTTCTAGATGTCTAAGGAAATAAAGGGACGAATGAACGCATTCGTCCCCTCCTGCCATTATTCTGGTTTTTGTTTTAACCATTTTTCATATATTTTGTCGTACTCACCAGTTTCTTTTAATTTTTTTAGCGAAGCATTAACCTTATCCAGCATTTCTTTATCGCCTTTTCTAACTGCGATTCCCCATGGCTGATCTTCAATAACACCGCCAACTAGTTTATATCCCGGGTTTTCCAAGGCAAGTCCCATTAAAATAGCATTGTCAGTCGTTAGCACATCACCTTTGCCCGTGCTAAGCGCCGTAAACGCTTCGCCAAGGTTCTCATATTCAGATACGACTGCTTCCGGTGATTTCTCTTCAATTACTTTGCCGTCTCTCGTTCCTTTAACAGCGATAACCTTCTTGCCCTTTAAATCTGCAATGCTTGTAATCGCTGAATTCTCAGGCACGAGCAGTGATTGCCCGGCACTGAAATACGGATCAGAGAAATCCACTTCCTGCTTTCTCTCTTCTGTAATTGTCATCGTGCGAACAATCAGATCGATGTCGCCATTTTTCAGCATCGGAATTCTTGTTTTACCATTCACTTCAACATATTCAATATTGTCTTCCGAGCCCGTGATGTCTTTTACGATAGTTGCTGCAATATCGAGGTCAAAACCTTTGGTTTTGTTATCTCCCGTGTCAACATAACCAAATGGAAAAGCATCTGCGCCAATTCCGACGGAAATTTTTTTCTGATCCTTGCCTGATACCGGTTCTGCTTTACCTCCACACCCAGCCAGACTAACAGTAAGCAACACCGATGCAACCGTTATACTTAGATTCTTCTGCCATTTCTTCATACGTAAATCCCCCTTATTCCCTTTTATTAATGAACCAGAATTCGACTAAGAAACAATCTCGTTCTGTCTTCACTTGGACTGGAAAAGAAATGTTCAGGTTTTCCTTCTTCAACGATCTGACCTTGATCCATGAATATAACGCGATCGGCTACTTCACGTGCGAAGCCCATTTCATGCGTAACCACAACCATAGTCATGCCTTCGCGTGTTAGCGCTTTCATGACGTCTAAAACTTCACCAACCATTTCAGGATCTAATGCAGAGGTCGGTTCGTCAAAAAGCATGACTTTGGGCTTCATTGCGAGTCCCCTAGCAATAGCTACCCTTTGCTGCTGACCACCTGATAGTTTGGAGGGGAAAACATTTGCTTTCTCCGTTATCCCAACTTTATCAAGGTAATACATAGCCAGCTTCTCAGCCTCGTTCTTTGGCATGCCTCGGACTTTGATAGGAGCAAGCGTGATATTCTCGATCACTGATTTATGTGGATATAGATTAAAATGCTGAAACACCATTCCAATCTCTTGCCGCATGACATTAATATTCGTGTGCTTGTCATTCACTTTATGGCCGTTCACAACAAGTTCTCCAGAAGTAACATTCTCCAATCGGTTAATGCAGCGCAGAAGCGTGCTTTTGCCAGATCCTGATGGACCAATGATGACAACCACTTCTCCTTCTTTGATGTTTAGATCAATATCTTTCAGGACGTGGTTCGAGCCATAATGTTTATTTATTTTGCGAAATTGAATCACGCGGTGAACCTCCGATACGAAAGAATTTTGCAGCATTTCCGCCAAATAAAGCGGCCTTTTCTTCTTCGGTTAAGTTGAGGCTTTGTTCGATGACCTGGCCTGGAGGAACTTCCCTAAGCAAAAAGGGGTAATCAGAGCCCATCATAATTTGTTTATGACCAAATCTATCTATCATGAATTTGAGGTTAAGAGGATCGAATACTAAAGAATCATAAAACATTTTTTTGGCATAATAGCTGGGCGGATGTGTCGTTAAACGAAGCTGAGGCCATACGTTCCACCCTTGATCAAGCCTCGGCAGAATATAGGGAAACGATCCACCGCCATGAGCAAAACAAACCTGCAAATCTGGGAATCTCTCCATTAGGCCGCTCCAAACAAAAGTAGCTGCTGCTAGAGCCGTTTCGCTTGGCATGCCTATCGTATACATGAAATTATGCCTTGGCGTTCTATCTTTTCCGAGTGTCTCCCATGGATGAATGAACAAGGGGACCTTCCATTCTTCAGCCATTTGGAAAAATGCAATAAAGGAAGGATCGTCTAAATTTTTACCATTTATGTTGGAGCCGATTTCAATTCCATTTAAATGAAGCTCATGCATGCAGCGATCCATTTCACGAATAGCGGCATCAGCGTCCTGCATCGGGACGGTACCGAGCCCGGCAAAACGGTTTCTATGCTGCGCGACCGTTTCAGCTATAAAGTCATTCTGAATGCGTGACATCTCTATTGCTTCATCTAATGGTGCCCAATAAGAAAAGGTAACCGGAATTGGAGACAAAACCTGCATATCAACGTTTTCCCTATCCATATCCTCTATTCTTTTTTTGGGGCTCCATACTTGATCCGTTACCTCACGAAATGATTTGCCGGCTACCATAATCGTAGCACCGCAAGTACATGTTCGATTTAATATCGGCCATCGATCTCCCCCGTATTTCTGATAAAAATCGGGTAGCTGCTCAGGTATAATATGCGTATGCGTATCGATTCGCATGATTTGAAACCTCCTTATAAAAGGGATATCATTCTAAGTAGAAAAGCATGTGCTGGGAATAAAGATGACGAGATGTCAGTTTTTTTGAAAAAAAACACCATCGAATCCCAAATGAGGTATACTATTTAAATAAACCGCTTACAAATTGTGCATCCTTTGTAAACTTTCAGCTTGGATATCTATCATATTATGATGATTATGACATCATGTCAATAAGAATTATGCAAATTTGATTTTGGATGTTAGTCGATGAACCGCCATTCTTTTTTATATTTACAATAGGGATGTCATTCGACTAGAATGTATAGTACTCTACAGGCAATATTCTCTTGAAAGGTTGAGATCCTATATGGAAAACGAAATAAAAGATATCGATGGTCGACACCTTAGATCGCAGCAAACGAGGCAAAAGCTTTTAAAAGCAGCCAGAACCGTTTATTTAAAAGAAGGCTTCCAGAACAGTACAATTAATCAAATTATTAAATTGGCAAAAACCGGTTATGGTACAGCCTATACCCATTTTACCGGAAAAGATGATTTTCTAATCGTATTGATGGAAGACGTCATGCAGCAGTTTTTTGATATCGCGAATATCTCCTTCCAACCGACATCCAAAGAAGAGGCTAAAAAGGTCATTAAGAGTCAAGTACTCACCTTCTTCCAAATAGCCGAATCAGAACGAGACATGATGAAAGTGTTTGCTGAAGCTATGGGACTCTCATCCGCGGTAAATACAAAATGGGAAGAAATACGACACAAGCTTATTCAAAGTATAACGACTGACATCACCTACTCTCAGCAGCATGGTTTAGCTCGAACAGACTTAAAAGCAGAGCTCGTTGCATGCCAATGGTTCTATTCGAATGAAATGTATCAATGGGATATTGTTCATAACAGACACCAATATTCTCTCGAAGAAATTGCGAATACCATCACAACTATGTATACCGACGCTCTTTACTTATAAGGGCTCGGTATGCCTTTTTGGCATTCTTGCACAATAATATTGACACTTTGTCATATTTATTTTATATTGATGCTGCGTCAACTTGTTTGCACAAAATTGGTTGAAGGGATGGAAAAGCAGATGATTATCGGGGTTCCAAAAGAAATTAAAAACAACGAAAACCGTGTCGGAATTGCACCAGCCGGAGTAACGGCCTTCTTGAACAATGGTCATGAGGTTTGGATAGAAGCGCAAGCAGGAGCAGGCAGCGGATTCTCGGACGCTGACTACTTAGCCGCAGGAGCTAAAATTGTATCCACTGCTCAGGAAGTCTGGTCTGCAGAAATGGTTATTAAAGTGAAAGAGCCGCTTGCAGAAGAATATGTTTATTTTCGTGAAGGCTTATTATTAWATACCTATCTTCACCTTGCTCCAGAAGCAGAGTTAACAAAAGCTTTGGTCGATCGCAAGGTCGTTGCCATCGCCTATGAAACGATTCAATTCGATAATGGAGCTTTGCCGCTGCTCATGCCGATGAGTGAAGTTGCCGGACGAATGTCGATCCAGATCGGTGCCCAATTCCTTGAGAAGCCGCATGGCGGAAAAGGTGTTTTATTAGGCGGCGTGCCTGGGGTAGCGCCTGGTGAGGTGGTCATTATCGGCGGCGGAATCGTTGGTACAAATGCGATTAAGATCGCTGTCGGATTCGGCGCTTCTGTTACCGTACTCGATGTAAGTCCAGATCGCCTTCGGCAGCTTGACGATATGTTTGGCGGGCGTATTCGAACGCTAATGTCCAATAGCTATAACATCGCAGAAGCGGTAAAAAAGGCTGATCTTTTAATCGGTGCTGTTCTTATTCCAGGAGCGAGAGCTCCTCGCTTGGTTACGGAGGAAATGGTTAAAACGATGCAGCCGGGGTCTGTCATCGTCGACGTTGCCATCGATCAAGGCGGCTCTATTGAAACGGTGGACCGTATTACTACCCACAGCAATCCTACCTATGAAAAACATGGTGTCATCCACTATTCCGTTGCGAACATGCCTGGTGCCGTCGCTCGAACTTCTACGATTGCTTTAACTAATGTAACGATTCCTTATGGCGTACAAATTGCCAACAAAGGCTATAAGCAGGCTGCTCTAGACAACAAAGCCATTGCTAGAGGTATTAATATTGCTGAGGGCAATGTAACCTATAAAGCGGTTGCCGATGCACACGGATACGATTACATTGACATTTCCGACTATTTGAATACCCCTTCTAAGCAAGTTGCCGTGTAAGGGAGAATCATGAGATATGCCAATCGTAACGATTCAGATGATGGAAGGAAGATCAACCGAACAAATAAAGTCTCTTAT
>NZ_JBFTPZ010000022.1:0-112452 GCF_056398745.1 Paenibacillus sp. 01T424
TTGTCTCGCTTGCGATTTAAACTTCATAGTAGAGCGTCCTCCTGGATGATGGAATTTTTAGGGCTATGACCCGTTGCGTACTTCCATCGTACCGAGGCGCTCGTTTTTATGCAAAGCGGAAATTTAACGCTCTACAGGAATGCTAACGGAGAACGTTAGTTAAACAAAAGTGAAGCAGTCCATAACTTTGAGCTCAGAGGCTGGTTAGCAACCGGCGGTGATTATGTGATAGTCGAGATTGATGATTATTTCGAGCATTCATTTCTTATCGGCAAGACATGTTCAATAAAGGAATTAAGTGATATGTACAGAGTAGCCAAAAACCTATGCACGAGCATGAGTGAGTTTACAGATGTTTTTTGCAGGCTTTTTCAATTTGAGCGGGTGCCTTCGTTATATCTGGAGAGCGTCAGATCTGAAATCGTAATTGATACCGATACTGATCACATTTATGCGCCAAGATATTAAGCTTACTGGGAACTAAAGCTTCATAATCACCAGGATGAGGCTGCCGGCATTAATCGGCATCCTCGTTGAGCTAACGTGCAGGATAGTTCAATGAAATCAGGATAAAATGGAAAACATGCATGCTATAATGTTGTAGGAAGTGAAATATAGTATGAACAAAAAATCATTACTTGAATGGGAAACTAGCCATAATGCAATAAATAGGACTGTCGAAGGCTTTTGGAGTTATTTTAGAAAATGGCGTCAAGAAGAGAAAGACGATTACCACGACACATTTCATGGAAAGTTGTATGAGGATTTTATTAGTGTACATGAACGATCAATGTACCTTAAATATACTTTTAACCTTGAAGAAGCAGTAATATTTTGTTCAGTAAATATTTTTTATTTAGAAGAACACATCGGTACTTATGATATTGAGTTTAATTTAGACGGAGAAATTGCTGATGAATATTTAGATTTTGACGATATTTTATTCAAAGATAGGGTGTTGAAAATGAAACATAACATGAGAATTGCCCGAAATGCCTTAAAACAAGGAATTGAAATTGGAACAGTATCCAATATTACTGGAATTGATTCAAATTATATTGAGATTTTGAAGGTGAAATATTGTTAAGCTAAGCGATCATTTGTTATACCCCAATGTTCATTTGACATCGTATACATCCTAGAAACAAGATGGATTTAAAATACTTACAGTCAAGCTGAGCGATTTCAGGAATCCCTCCTGAGATTCGCTCTTTTTTTTTCGCATTTTAAGTCCTAATAATTTAATAAACCTCTCGTCATAGACGAGAGGTTTTAATGATAATTACTATCTATTTATTCGCTATTAACTCGCAAAACCTGCCATAACATGCCAGCTCCCTGGAGCTGATAACGTATAACGGTATTCGCCAGCTGGTTGTCCAGTTGCTATTGTTAATAATGGTGTGGTTGTAGAACCCGGATAAGTCCATTCTTGAGGGTTCAACGTGATTTGTTTGGAAGCAACAAATGTGTTCCCGCGATAAACATTAATCGTCAAAGTATCACGGTATTTACCCGTGTTAACAATAACGCCATGTCCAAATTTAATGGTTCCGCTTGAGATTGTGACGTTCGGGCTAGTGTAACTAAACGCAGCGAATGCTGTTGCTGCAAAACTCAAAAGCATGACTAAAACAAGTGAGAGGGAAAATATACCTTTCTTCATCCTTACATCTCCTTTAATTAGAAATATTAGTGAATTATGTAAGAGGGCCTCTGCACCAAGAGTATAGACAAAGCTATAGAATAAGTAAAGGTGAAAATCATACTATATGTTCAGTTTGCAGATGATAGAATATTATCCCCGATCCGCGCCGTGCTGATATATTCCGGAAGCAGTTTGACTATCTGTTTCCAAAATAAGTAGGGAAATTGTCAGGTTATATTCAATTCTAGAGGAGCTTAGTGTTGATTTCCCTATATCTGATGGAACAAAAATGAATAGGATGATTGTAATATTCTTTGAGGAAGTCAGTAGCTCACAGATAGACACTTGAGTGGACGGGAAGCCACTGTTAACGAACAACTGCGCGCAGCCAACTCGATGCGACCTCAAGAGGTGCTGGCGTAGTGTGCGTCCTATGAATATCATTATATTTGATTAATAGCAATCAAATTTGCCGATACTAATGWTACCGGCTGCCTTCTATTGGATCAAGGGGGAGTGTGAGAGCGCTTCCTCGATCTAAGGTGTGTGGACAAAATAACAATGCTAAGAATACAAGATAGATTGTGACACAAGCCATGTAATGTCGGATGACAAGAATATGAGCCGATTAACTACCGCGTAAATCGCGGTTTTTTTGTTTTATCGGTACATATTCTTGGCAGTGTGCAATGTCAAGAATATGTACCGAATGCCGAAAAAGGCCAAGAATGTATACCGATTGCCGATGAACTATTTTATCAAGTGTTCTGCATATTTCACAATCAAACCAAAATCGACTACAAAGAGAAAATGGTAAAAAGGGACTTTTCATTTATTTAGTGCTTTTTGGAATTCGTTTATAATATCTTCAATTAGCATTAATTGAATTTTGTAACTATGTTCTGCAGGCCATTGAGCTTACGGGCAAGATAGTTTAAGAYCAAACGCGGTGAACCGTACCACAAATAAGGGCAAGTTTTTTTTGGTGAATTCCTTGCGGCGTATGGGTTTGAATATATGTGCGTAGGTCACATGCGAAGAAACGAGAGAAAGGTGCATCGGTTCATTTTTTTGATTTGTAAAAAGGTGTATATGAAAGTAAACAAAAATCTATTTCCAAGCATAAAATTGCCTCATAGAATTAGTCGTAAAGAGGCCGTTTGGAGCTTGGATAAAATGGACACTCGGATCAAGACCATGTACCAGACTTGTTAAAATCATTTAAACCTAAGAAATGGGGATGAAAGATGAAGCGAAGTCAGAGGTATCCAAGACGAAGTTCCTTGTTGTTATCATTTGTGTTAATCTTATCGATTGTTTTTTCTGTTCAACCATCAGTAGTGAAGGGAGAAGGGGATAGGTCGCCGAAGATTTCGCAGGGGCAGGAGGATCAACAGCCTTTACTTCAAGTTCCTAATCAGCAGGGACAACAAGAAAAGTCCGATCCTGATCTCGAGCAACAACCCCAGTCTAACTTAGAACAGCCGCTTGCCGCTGCTGCTGTAACAGGATATTTCCCACCAAATACCGCGGCATCTGGAAATGTGAAGAACATGGCCTTGCTTTATACTGGATATTACGGTGGACGAACGACATATGAGGGAAGAGAAATCGGCACGTATGACAAGAATACGCTTTTGCCCTATGTTGCGCACTACAACAGTAATAATGTGATGGATGACACCTTTTTCGATTCATTTCTATTTCTAGGAATCAACACATCTGACTATAGAGATTTTGGTGATACAGCGGACCCTGCCAAGTGGACCTATAAGGCGGATTGGGAATGGTATATAAACCGCATTTTCACCGCTAATCAACAACTCGATGCCCTCAACCAAGCAACCCAGCAAGTTGCAACCACACTAAACCTAACAAATTACAAATCCAAAGTATATATTATGATGCCTTATCCTAATAGTGAAATCACCAATTTCGGAGATGTCGATAACGACGGAATCAGCGAAAATCTGAATTCGACGCCTAGCAATATGACGAAGGTAACCAAATGGTATATCGACACCGTATTAAGCAGATGGAATCAAGCCCAATACAGCAACCTTGAATTAAAAGGCTTCTACTGGTTCCATGAAGATATTGATCCCGGCAATCCGGGTGAAGTAAATGCAATTAATAACTCTGGTAACTATCTTCATACGCTTGGTCTGAAACTTGCCTGGATTCCATACTTTGGTGCCGGACAAAGCAATAACTGGAATAATTATGCAATGGATTTTAGCATCCAGCAGCCCAATCACTATTTCGTTCCGGAGACTGATTATTCGAGAATGACGAATGTATCGACCCAAGCTCAAACATATAATAAGGGCATCGAAATGGAGTTTGACGAAAGAGCGATGTTCGACCCCGATTTTAAAAACCGATTCGATAATTACTTAAAGGCCGGCGTAGAATACGGATACATGACGGGAGCGGTCAAGGGTTGGTATCAAGATATTTTTGGGATATATAACTTGTATAAAAACAAGAATAACAACGGTGTAAACGGAGTTTATGACGGGAGACAGATGTATGAAGATATCTACAAATTTGTTAAAGGAACGTATACCATTCCAGTTAATCTTGCAAGCGGTAAATCGGCAGTAGCCTCTTCCAACCAAAGTTCTTCTCTATCCGCTGCTAAAGCTGTTGACAATTTGCCGGGTACACGGTGGTCAAGCCAACAGTATTCAAGTACAGAGTGGATTTACGTCGATCTCGGGCAAGCCTACAACATCAAACGCGTCAAACTTAACTGGGAGTATGCTTACGGCAAGAGCTACAAAATTCAAGTATCGAATGATGCGGTCAATTGGACCGATGTGTACTCGACAACGACAGGCAACGGAGGTGTAGACGATATAGGCTTTGTGCCTACAACGGCAAGATATGTGAGAATGCACGCAACAGAGAGGGGCACGAGCTATGGTTACTCTATTTATGAGTTTCAAGTATATGGAGACAGCGTCGGATCCGCTACTACAACAAATTTGGCGTTAAATAATACAGCTACGTCATCTTCCAATCAAGAGGCAGCTCTTTCTCCGAATAATGCGGTTGACGGTAACGTGGCGACAAGATGGGCCAGTCAGTTTGCAGACCCGCAATGGATTACGATCGACCTTGGGCAGGCTTATAACATAAATCGAGTTATATTGAATTGGGAGCTTGCCTATGGCAAAGGCTACAAGATTCAAGTATCGAATGACGGTGTCAACTGGATGGATGTGTATACGACAACGAATGGAGACGGGGGGATTGACGATATATTCTTTACTGCCGTAAATGCAAGGTATGTAAGAATGTACGGAACCCAGAGAGCTTACTCCTTCTATGGCTATTCCTTATATGAATTCCAGGTTTATGGCAAACCGAATCTAGTGTTAAACAAATCGGCAACATCTTCTTCCAACGAGACATCCACATTAACGGCCGATAAAGCGGTGGATGGTAATGTAACGACAAGATGGGCCAGCCTGTTTTCAAATCCGCAATGGATCTATGTAGACCTCGGACAGGAAACCCGCGTCAACAATGTCAAACTCAACTGGGAGTATGCTTATGCTAAGGGCTATAAGATTCAGGTGTCGAACGATGCAACCAACTGGACGGATATATACATGACAACGAATGGAGACGGTGGTATAGACGATAACTACTTTGAACCGGTAAATGCAAGGTATATAAGGATGCATGCGACAGATCGAGGCACAGGCCACTGGTATTCTCTTTATGAGTTCGAAGTTTATGGCAGCTGAACCATTAGCATAACGTAAAGCCTAATATGGGGTTCTCATCCCAAATAACAAAACAAGCCCATGCACGAAACTGAAGTGCACCCCTTTTAGTAGACATTGGAAAAACCCATATGGGAAACCGATGATACTTTAGGGGTGTATTTTTATGAGGAAAAGAGAGCAACCGAATAAATTGTATTCATATGAAGTAAGGAAAGAAGCCGTACGTTTACACGAAGAGGATAGATGGACGTACAAGCAAATTACAGAGAAGTATGGAATACAAGATAAAGATAGAGTTCGTAAATAGGTGTATAAATTTAGGAAAAAAGGAAAGTACGGATTATTGAATAACAGAGGCCGCCGCGAAGAATATAAAGATAAGGATCGTTACAACCAACAACTTCAACGGGAGAATACGGTTTTAAAAAAGTGCTTAGAAATCTGGAAACGGGAGGTGTGAAAGGCAAGTATGCAATTATCGAGGAGTTATCTGATGTTTACCCAGTGACCCTGCTATGTGAATTGCTTGATGTATGGAGAAGCGCGTACTATCGATATCTTAAGCGTAAGCAAGCAGACCCTGATGGTGAGACCAAGCAGTGGATCAAAGCGATTTATCTACAGCGTGAGCGAACGTACGGTTATAGGAGAATCCAAGGTAAGTTAAGTTCTTGTCATTTATGGAATCAATTCTTGTCATCCGACACGGTTGTAAATGAAAATTCAGTAGTTACTAGGTATTAAATCGATTTATATACATATGTACAAAATACGAGTTTTGTGAAGAAGTAGTAATGAAATTAACAGTAATGACTGATCCGTCTTTAACTTGCTGTTACTTCACTTACTCTTGCCTTCATTTTATGTATTTCATTATAATGATAAATTCCATACAACTTCCGCTCCAAATTAAACGGTTTGCTCTTGTGAATTAATACTAATAAAATCTAGAGTTTAATTTCATTAGTAATGCTACAATTCAGCTGTCGTAATTATCCTTAGAGTTAATTTTAGAGTTAATCCTTAAAGTTTATTTTGCTCATCATGAATTGTAATTCTAAACTCATGTAAAGTTTCCATTGTAAAATCTAATTTTTTCCATTTATTTCAATGTTCAATTTTTCAGTCATACCACAATGTTTTTCTATAATACTGCAGCTGCAATTTTCTTAAACGGATTGATCAATGAACTTGCATTGGATCATAAAAAAATCACCAATATGACGCATGTATTGGTAAATAATTTCCTCCTAACAACGAATAATTTTAACTTAATCATCGTTAACCTGCCTGTTAGTGCAACGAGGCTGCCGATCCGTACCGGCAGCCTCGTTCTAGTTGCTTATTGAGCTATAGTGTCGCGTTAGTTCAGCAGATTTTTATTTTTCACTAGATTGTCTGTTTCGTGAATCAGATCATGTAACAGGCTTAGAGCTTTCTCCAAACCGGCCTGCTCTTCTGTCACTAAGGTGAATATCTTGTTTATTCTATGGGAGTAATTGCTTGGGACCATGCTAAAAGTATCGACGATAGCAGCAGCTCCTTTTTCGTTCATCCAGTATGTTTCATTAAGTGCAAACAAAACCTGATTTAAACAAGAGACTGATCTAAAACAACATCCAGCAAAGTAAGATAAATCATTTTTATAGATACCTTTTTTCCCATTCTCTAAGGAGAAATTCGCTTCCCATAAAAATTTTTGAATTACTGCTTTTTGCAAAACGTGCGAGTATGGACTTGTTCTAGACTTCATTTCTCCAATAAGACCTGTTGGATCCCATAAAATCCTACACAACGCGATTTCAGCTAAATATATAGAATTGATAAATCCATGAGGATGTCCCGGTTGATAGTCGATTGTAAGATCCCCTCTGAGACAGTTGTCAATTACTTTTGACACTATATTAAGATCACGGTATATAAAATCGACCGGTTGTTGATGCACTTTCAGCCAACCACCACCATTTATCCATGGCCCCCAGCCACCGATTTCTGTTATTAAATTGACTCTATTATCATCATCCAAGGTGGAAGCTATCCGATCAAGGTGGGAAATGTCTAACCCATTCTTTAGGTTATAATAAATTCCAATATCAATATCTGAGTTGTGGTTTTCAGTCCCCCTAGCTCTTGAACCACCAAGAACCAGAGCCTGCACACCATCGATTTGCTTAAGACAATCAATAATTTTGGAAATAATACTTTGTACATCCATACCTCTCACTCCGTTCGAATATGTCTAAAGCTGCCCGTTATCTTAACGCCTATCAGTACATCTATACAAAAACCTTTATTTTGTGAAGATATACAAGGAGTTGCCGAGATAGCTCCCACATCGTTCGTATAAAACACCAGGGATTTCGCTGCCCTTGCTTAGCCTGGCATATGCCATTTTGACTTCTGACTCATCGTGATAGTTCAAAACAAGACTGCTGCTGCGGTTATACGTAACCGGCTCGAATGAATCGGAAATCATTAACGGTTCTCTCTTGTTGAATCTATGCCTAAAGGGCTTCAACACGTAATCTCGCGGTAAGAACCGAAACCCAACCGAAGGCAACAATTCCAGCGCTCCCCATAATAACGCCGATCCAAGTGCCGATACTTGAGCCTAAAATAATGAGCACTGGCGCAAGGATACAAGATGCAATACAATAGATACTCCAACCACGCTCGCCTTGTGTAGCAAACCGACGTGCAAAAACAATGCTTGCCGCAATTAGACAAATAAAAGCCGTAAAGAAAGCAACGGAATGGAGTGTTGCATGAACGCTCATCGATGTTGGCATTCCGGCAGAGGCACCTGGGGGAAAGCTGAGGCCAGGATCTGGGCGAAACAGACCTGCCAGAATCATGCCAATCCCATAGATTCCAATGAGCAACGAACCCCACTTGCCTCCCATACGCCCTCGCAGCAAACGGCGCACTCCAATCGCTGCACAAACAGCAAGCAATCCTGTCATGAAGAAATTTGCGCTTTGAATCCATCCCAAATCCCCCAACGTAAGGGTACTGATGGCGTGGCGCCTGATATCGAATCCTGTACGTGTAAACGATTGAATAATGGCTGCTATGTAGAATAGCGGTGTGGAAACAACCCCACCCATTAGAAGAAGACGAATCGTCCTCGTATCCTGCTTATTTGTAAACATAATAATCGTATTCCCCTCTCATTGTCCATTTTATAATCTTTTATTCAGTCGTAATTGCAATTGTTGACCGTGAAATGCTCTGACAACAAATTAGCCAACAGCACCTTTCCGGGGGATCTGTGATAGCTGAACGCGCCCGATACTAGAATGTTTGACGGCCCCCGGCCAACTCTATAATAGGCAATCTTGTACAGTCCTTTGAAGTTATTGTGTGCATCGTACGTCTCATTTTCAGTTATTACTGCTTTTATTTTAATATTCATCACTCCCTTCGCGGACGGATATTTGAGCCTCTATTCAGACGACGAACAGATTTTGGCAAACTCGACATACTCGCAAATTTTTTTTATGGCATCGTAAGCACCCGTATGTCTTCTTAGCAATCATTGCGCATGATATTACTGAATCAACCAATGTTTCGATCGCTGATCAGCATCTGAATGGTTAAAAGACGTCCCATCTCCACTTGCACAACGATGATGGAGACGTCTCTGGTTGAATAAATTCAGATGGCTTTATTGTTAATTGCCTATCTCGGGCTGGTAGATGTGAATCGTGACACCTGTGCTTAGTATTTTGGCGTCCATGAGGCGCATAGCAGCCTTCTCGATCCCTTCTCTGAACAGCCGTTGTCCGCGACCTAAGATCACAGGATGGATCCAGAGCCGGTATTCGTCAATGAGATGATGCTTCATCAGCGTTTGTGCAAGATCGCCGCTGCCTACGACCAGCAAGTCTCCGCTTAACTCCTGCTTGAGTTTCGCTGCTTCTTCTGCCGCGTCGCCATGGATGATTGTGGCATTCCACTCCGCATGGCTTAGGGTTCTCGAAGCCACGAACTTCGACATGCCGTTCATCCGATCGGCCAGCCCCCGCATGCCGATCGCTGACGGCCATGTTGCCGCGAAGCTCTCGTAAGTTTTACGCCCCAGAAGAAGTGCTTCAACCGCGTGGGCCTGCTCGACAATGAGTGCCAGGTGCTCCTCGCCAACATAGGACCGTTGCCAGCCCCCATACTCGAATTCATAGAGTTCGCCAGGCGCCTGCATGACGCCATCCAACGTAATGAATTGCTGCATGATGATTTTCCCCATTTTTATCCCTGTCCTTTCGTGTCGTGTAGTCGATTCCGACCGTTGCGTATCTCCCGGATGTCCTTCATCCAGGATCAGCTGAACTTCGCCGTTATAAAGACAACGAACGAGAGAATGGCAAATCGACATCCACGAGTTAGAAATAAATAGAACTTTGATACTCGTTTTGTTGAATGATCGTACCGTTTCAGGTTAAAGTAAGAAAAAACGCCAAGCCGGATTCAGGGCTTAGCGTATATTTTCGTYAATTACGCGGTAATTAATCGGCTCATATTCTTGTCATCTGAAAATATTAAAGTTCGTGATGTGTCACATTTCGTAAATCGTGATAATTACAAACAAAAGGAGCCTCAATGGCTCCTTTTGTTCTACGAACATTAAAAAATCCCCTTTTGGGGATTATCATAATCTTTTTCGGTCTTCAATACCTTGATATAAACGTTCAATACTGTAGCAAGATTAATTGTTGTGCTCTCGATCCTTTCAACTATTTATTCTTCTGCTTTGTAACTTGCTTACCGCCGATGATAAGCATGATAATACCAATTATTGCTAGAATACTCCGAACTAAGAATGGACGCAATGAAAACACAGTTTCACCTTGCCATTGCAATCCGAACAATGTTTCATTCAGCCCCACTATCGCCAATAATGGCTTAAAAAACAAACTCAGCGCTAATAATACTATCCCCCAAATCATTTTGCTATTCATTGATTCAAAACCTCTTTTTCAATTAAGATTATGGCACAATCACCAGTTGATAAGAGAATTGACTTAACATTTGGATGTTGTTCTATTTTAGCGACGATAGCTTCCCGCATAATGTTAACTTTGCACTCTTCCCAATCTTTACGGAGCGGTTTATATTTATCTCGGCCTAATCGGGCGGCATCCATTGGCGTACTTGCAAAACGTAATTCATCTTCATGAACGGTACCTACAAACTTTTGAGCTTGAAAATAGTGTTCCGATGTTGGCCAGTCTTTGTTTTGTAACGTAATTGAATGTTTCGAAAAATTTGAGAAACAACCATATGGCTTATTTATTTCATAAAAATTGATTACCTTCTTATCTGCATTTCTGCTTAAAAGATTCCGTTTATTTTCTTCAATATTCTTTAATAATTCTTTTGCGATTTTTGCAATCTCATCCAAGAAACTTCCCCCACTCTTCATTCGACTTATAAACGCTGTTAGTATTTTTCTATATTTATTCTAGATATGATTAAGCTATCCTGCTCGTTGGCTTAATAAAGTAACGTCAGTCTATTACTTTATTTTATTCTGACAATTGCTGCATACAGTCGTTCGTTTACCCCTGATTGCGGAGCGCGTATTTACTAAGTAAATCGTAGGATGCATGACAGGAATGTCATACTTTGCTGTTTCTTTTATAAGATTCGCTTCTACAGCCAGAAGTAGAGTATAGTAGGAGAAGTTAAAAATTTATTCCAGGAGGCTACAGCCATGTCACAGGAGATTTGGATTAACCTACCAGTCAAAGATGTTGAGAAGTCAACTGCCTTTTTCAATGAGATTGGATTCCATGCGGTGAGCGTTGGTAACGAGAGAGCCAAGCTTGCCATAGGCCAAACAACGATTCTGCTGTTCCCGGATGCGGCGTTTGAGAAATTTACCGGTTCAAAAACCGCAGATACTTCCCGTTGTGCAGAAGTAATATTTTCCATTGGTGCTGGAAGCAGAGAAGAAGTAGATGCCTTTATTCAAAAAGTAGAGTTTGCCGGAGGAAGCATCTTTGGYAAGCCGAGTGAAAATGACGGCTGGATGTACGGCGCAGGATTTGCCGACTTGGACGGTCACCGTTGGAATTTGCTGTACATGGATGAGAGCAAAATGCCGAAACGCTAATATGGAAACGCCGGTCACCTGCTAAAGGTCACCGGCGTTTACTCTTATTTCGGAAAGATTTTTCGATTTCCTCTAAAACTCTGGAGAAATTGCCCACCAATTTTCATCCAATAGAAACATTATTCCAAAATAATGACCGGCACCTTGCCCGAGAGTACCTTCAATTCATCAAGCAATT
Organism: Paenibacillus sp. 01T424; assembly: GCF_056398745.1. Taxonomy (NCBI): domain Bacteria; kingdom Bacillati; phylum Bacillota; class Bacilli; order Caryophanales; family Paenibacillaceae; genus Paenibacillus; species Paenibacillus sp. 01T424. The sequence continues at coordinate 11,682 of NZ_JBFTPZ010000022.1, forward strand.
CTCCCAGTCGTTCAAAACCGTTCTACTCGTGCGCAATACTCTCAAATATCCCGTACGGTTCGTTCCTTCGTAGAAAAACCTGAACGACGCTGGCTCCTTTAGCCACATCTAATCCTACAACTGGCTCCATATAACACTCCCTAATTATAAAGTTGCCGTCACTCCCACGATTGTTCCAAACCCATAGCTTCGCTACTGATTTATTGAACTATTGTTTCCCATTAGATGTACAAACCAGGGTCCCTTTACGATTGGCTGTTAGAGTATAAAAGTTCATGAGCAACAATGTTGATAAGTTTACCAATCGGGTCGTGGACATACAATCTTCGAACACCCCAAAGCTCATCAACAGGCCCATATTTTATGTGAAATCCAGCTCTCTTCATGCCTTCTAATGCATGTTCGTGAGTTTATTTCCTATTGTAAAGTCTTCGAGAATGAGTCAATATAGTAGTCAATAAGTGGAAAAATACAGCAAAAAAATTATGGAGGTGAAGGATATCTATGAGGGATGCTGCAGAGGGACAACATGAGCACAGTGAGATGCTGCCGCTGTTTTCCACTACGGATAAAGGCGGACGAATGACTGCGCTGCTGCCGGGACGTGGCGTCGGACGCGCGACTCCGCTGCTGCCGTGGCTGTTCGCAGCTGCTGCACTGTGGGCGCTGACAGGCTCCCTGCCGTTTGGTGCCCTGCTCGGTCTTGCGCCAACACCGGCGATCAGTATGCTCCTCGGTCATCCGGTCACGGTGGGCGTCGCCGTAGTGTTGCTGTTCGTCGCAATCGGTGTGACTGGCGGAGTGTACTTGCGAGCGGTAGAACAGTTCGGACAGACCAGGGTCGCCGGCCTCTTCGTGTCGCTCGCGATTGCAGGAGGACTCGTCATAATCGCTGGAGTCTTCCTGATCTGGACGCTGATCAGCGATCCGTCGCGCCCCTTCAACCTCGAGGCCATCGGGACGTCACCGACGATCCCGCCAGAGCTTGGCGCTGTCATCGGAGCCGCCTTCGCCCTCTGGGCCACCATCGCGCTCTTACGGTTGCCCGGCTCGATCGCGCATGCCCGGCTACGTCAGAGTGACATTGAGCGCCTCCGAGTGGAGGGCTGCTCGTTCATCGGAACACTGACCACCGTGAGCTTCACGAACTGCTGGCTCTTCGATCTCCCGATATTCAAGGTCGAGGTAGGTTACATCGTCGACGGTACTCCTCGGGTCATCTCAGCGCACATGCGCACCAGTTCCGACCGTGTTCCCCTAGTAGGCTCTCGCATGCTCGTGCTGACAGACGATCGCGGAACTACCCACTTGGAGGTGGACCTGTCCAAAGGAACGACATTTGAGCCGGACGTGAGGAAGTACGCCGCACCGACCGACTGATGCTTGGATCGGTGTACTCTCCACAAGCTTCACTTCCGCCCAACTCCTGTGCTCATATCATGCAGCTTTCCAGCAAAACACGAGCACACTTGCTCGTCTTCGCTTTTTTGAAGGTTCAATTTCATTTTCAGGAGCGATTAAGAATTACTTTGTTTGATGGGATCATGGTGATACCTCCACCCGTTTAATATTCTCAACCTTTTTTATAGGGCGGGAATGATGACAACAGTATGTCATATTATTCAGTACTTTTTTGAAAATGACTTCGTTTAATCTTTTGATGACGACTGTACTTGACCAAACATGAACTTGATCATTTAAATAAAAAAAGCCGCGATTTTTGCGGCCTTTAATGAAATAGTACTTATGTCATCTTACAAAGCTGCTCAACATCTGAATTAAGTAGTTTATTACTTTTGGTTTAGTGTTTCTACTTCTTCCGAAAAAGCATCTTTGTATTGCTGATACAATCCGGTATCAAACTCGTAGTCTGCGTCATTAGGCTTTGGAGGATTATCTTGAAGTTTTTTATACAAAGTATCAATCTCGCCTGAAACCTTCGTCCATAATTGTTTCACTTCATCATATTTTGAATCTATTCCTTGGATATACTTATCGTATTCTGCTTTCTTTTCCATCGCCTTGCCGAGTTGCTGGATCATGAATTCCATATCTATGGTTTCTCCTGTTGCAGAAGTACCACTGTGGGCAAAGTGACCGATATTTACAAGACCATCGTTCCAAATATCTCTAGTGACGAAGTTGTTGATCTCCGCTAATTCTGACTCTACAGTAGGTTTTTCATCTGACTGAGACGAATTATCTAGTTGTATCCCCGCATCTTTGAAAGCCTGCTGTAATTGTTCTTGCAATTTCTCTTCTTCGGTTTTCTCTTTTCCGCAACCTGCAAATACTGCCATCGTGACTAAGCACAGAATGATGTATATGCTCTTTTTACCCCATTTGGACATTTAAGCCTCTCCCTTGTTTGCAATAATTTCCTACCTTTACTATTATCGGTTTTGTAGACGGGTTATTTAATACACAGAATAAAGTCACCCATCTAAGCTAATAACTTGTCTGCAATCTAGTTTGTAGCCTAAAGACAATAGATAATAATTACTTTGGATATAGGCGTTGATAAAAATAAAAACGAAAAGCACGCCAGAAATCAGGCATGCTTTTCGTTTTTTTCAATATGACTTTGAAGCGTAAGCCCTATATTACTTAGCAATCGTTATGTTACTCAACCTAGGCTTGGTCGCTCTTACTGTTTAGGTAATCTCCCCCCCTCTATTAATCATCCGTCAGGAATGGGACTATGTTCTTGTCACAAAACGGGATTGGGACGATGTTCTTGACACCAAGCAATGACAAGAACTTGCTCCCATAAATAGAAAAAGCCGCGATTTACGCGACTTAATCTTATCACTCACTTTCCCCCTAGCCCTTCTGCATGCGAAAAACATGGGCGATCGGAGCCTGCGCGTTCAATTCGCAATCCGGAAGCGTGATCGAGATACCTTCCGGCGTACGCTCAACCTGCAGCAAGGCGTCGCTTCCGACAAGCTCAATGCCGGAAACGGGCTCCTGATAAGGAATATGAACGACCTTGGAGACGGTTGCATCTGCGCTTTCATATAAGTAAGTACAATACACGGTATTTCCTTTCGTGGTGAATGCGCAGGCACCGGTATAATACGGCGCGCACACACGTGTACCGTATACCGCCTCGCCGTAAACCTCCATCCATGCGCCCAATTCCTTGATGCTTTTGATCGCCCCGGCCGGCAATCGTCCGTCGGGCTGAGGACCTACATTCAGCGCTAAATTGCCTCCTTTTGATACAATTTCCATCAGAATTCGAACGATCTCCCTCGCCGATTTATACTGATCATCGTATTTGAAGGCCCACTGTTTGCCGATCGTAATGCAGCTTTCCCACGGTACGTTCAGTGGTCGCTCCGGAATCGCTTGCTCCGGCGTCACATAATTCTCGTAAGGCCCTCCGACTGTACGGTCCGCGGACAGCAGCCAGGGCTGCGTTTGACGGGCTCGCTCGACGACCTCGCCCAAACGAATGTCCTGCTTAACCTCGTCACTCGCTTTGACCCAGCCCGCATCCAGCCACAATATATCGATCCGGCCATAACGGGTCATCAGCTCCATGATTTGCTCATGGGTAAAATCGACGAATTTCTCCCACAGCCACGGATATTCCTCGGGGGAGTACGATGGCCCTCTCCACGTATCGCGGCCCCTCTCCATTCCTGGCGCCCAGTAATACGGCATATGCCAATCCGCCTTCGAGAAATAAGCGGCGATCGCAAGCCCCTTGCTGCGGAAAGCGTCAAACACATGCTTGCAAACGTCGGCATAGCGGTGTGCATGAAACGGTGTTTCGGTGCCGGTAATCCGGTAATTCGTCGTATGTGTGTCCCACATGCAAAATCCGTCGTGATGCTTGGTCGTAAAGATCAAATATTTGAACCCGCCTTCGGCGGCGATTTCCGCCCATACCTCCGGTTGGAGGCGGAACGGATTGAACGTGCGGTTCAGGCCGAAATATTCGCGCTTCAACTCTTCGTAATCGCTCGTCCAGTCGACATCTTTACGCGCCCATTCACCGTCTTCATCGCTGAGAATCCAGGACTCGGCCTCGATCTGCGAATAAGGTCCCCAATGCATCATTAGGGCCAATTTCTGATCCTTAAACCATTCCAATCTTTCCAGAGTAATCGGATTTTCTGGTTTCATCCATTTCGTCTCGCTGCTGTATCCGTGGACGCCTTCATTCAATTCCGGAACTTCAGCTTGCTGAAGTTCTTTGATTTCCATATCGTTCACCTTGTTGCCTCCTTCTGTTCTCCGTGTCACTTCGAAGTGAAAATTTTACGTTTGTCTAAGACTTTCCTCAAATTCTTTTAACTCAATCACTCTATGTAGTTAAATTTGAAGAAACGCCTTAATCCATATGAAATACTTCCTCCATTGTCGTCCACCATTCTCCTTCCGAAGCGGAATCAACTGGTTCCTGACACGGATCTGTTAGTTTCCACCACGCTTGCGTGATCGGGTCAGCAGCCATATTAGCCATATCTTTCTCGAAGTCTTGTCCCGTGTATTCCAAGTAACTAAAGAGATTCCTATCTCGGTAGTATATAGAGTAATTTTGGACGTTACTTTCTTTTAACCGATTTAAGACTTCAGGCCATACTGCCGCGTGTAATGCTTTGTATTCGGCTAACCTATCCATTTTCACCTTAATGATCCATCCGTATCTTTTCATTGTCATCCCTCTTTGACTCAAATATAAAAGGTGGACAACGTATAGAGGTGGAATTGCTGCCAGTTGGTTTATCCATCTTCTTTTCTATACTAACAATTATCGGATACGATAATTATCAAAATACTGGAGAATGACCTCTGTTTAAGCACCCGGCATTTCTGGGAGGACATAAATCCATTTTTCACCATTGCGGGTTCAACGAATATATCACGAATTCAAGGAAAGTATTCTAGTATAATCGCATTATGCGTTGCACCCACAAGATGCTGGTGAATTTGCCCCATTTCTCCGACATGCGGAACAACTGGCAAATCATAGGCTGCCGCAAGAGCTGTTCCTCTACTTAGGATGTGCCCAAGGAAGTCCTATATTGGATTGTTCTATCGTCTCAACGAAGACTCCCTATATAGGACTTGAGGGTTAACATGTTTACTGTAAAACTCTATTGAGCAAAGCTGCTGCTTCGGCACGGGAAGAAATACCGCTCGGAACGAATTTGTTTGCATCGCGTCCATTAATAAAATGAAGTGCCGCCGCCGCTCTTACTGAATCAAGCGCCCAGGCAGCCACAGCGGATTCATCTGTGAAGAAAGAAGCCGTATTTCCGTTCAACTTGACGTCTTTCAAGATCACATACGCCCGCATCATCATGGTGACCATTTCTTCACGTTTGATTCTCGCATCGGGATCGAAAGTCGTTGTGCTTGTTCCTTTACTAATGCCTGCTTTGACAGCTATGGAAACAGCATCTTCGTACCAGGCGCCCTTCGCCACATCCGTAAATTTCGATTCGCCTACTGATGTCAGATGCAATGCTTTGACAAGCATAGCTGTAAATTCGGCCCGTGTGATGGAACGCTCTGGCTCGAACATTGCCGCACTAGTTCCGTCAATAATTTGCTTCGCCGCTAACTGTTCGATCGCATCGGCCGCCCAATGAGTGGACTTAACATCGGTAAATGATTTCTTGAATTCGAGCATCGCATATTTGCTAAAATGGTAAATATTAGCGACCCATTCTCCGTTAATAAATGTGCCTCGCACATATTCCAGCATACCATTGTCTGCCAAGTAGTAAATGCCAGTCAGTTTTGGATTTAAGGAAGGATCCACTTTGAATCGAATCGTCATCGGCTTATCGAAGCTGCTCAAGCTTGTCACTTTACCATCTTTCCCGACAATCGATAAGTTAAAATTGATCACTTTGCCGGAAAGTTTAATTTGTGCAAGTGTGGAAGATTGCCTTATCGCTAGAAGTTTGTTAGCATCGGATTCGGATAAGGGAGTCATGATCAACTCTATCTTACTGTTTTGTTTATCTTCTGCGGACAATTTATCTACCAACTGTTTAAGCAATTCAGCAGGTACTTCCAACGTGAATGGACCCATTTGAATGACTAATTGATTAGGTCCGAGCAGTTCGGCTGCATTAGCAGGAAGTACAATTTTCTCTTTATCTTTGGCTATGATTGTCACAACTCCGTTGGAAGCTGGAGAGGTAAGGTCTTCCGTTTTCACTATAAGTGTATGAGAATCGGTATTTCCATTGACTGTACCATTGCCACCACCAGTAGAAGGGTCTCCACCGCCAGTGTCCTTTGGCTTAAACGTAACATTGATCATATGGCCGGCAGTTACGTTGGTAAACGTATAGACGTTGTCGGTCACTGACACGGAGGTTCCGTTTACCCTCACCTTGTCGATTTCGTATCCATTGTTCGGATTGAATGTAAAGGTTTGATCAGCACCCTCATCGACTACAACAGCGCCGTTAGGACTAATCGTTCCGTTTTCCCCCGCACTCGCTGTGATCGTATGTGTCTGGTCACCGCCACCAGTATCCTTTGGCTTAAACGTAACATTGATCATATGGGCGGCAGTTACGTTGGTAACCGTATAGACGTTGGCGGTCACTGACACGTCGGTACCGTTTACCCAGACCTTGTCGATTTCGTATCCATTGTTCGGATTGAATGTAAAGCTTTGATCAGCACCCTCATCGACTACAACGGCGCCGTTCGGGCTGATCGTTCCGTTATCCCCTGCACTCGCTGTGATCGTATGTGTCTTAGCTCCAATCTCACCGTTTTCCCGAAGGTTATAGAGCTCAAGCTCATACAAAGCGTACATGCCCCACGTCGTATAGTTCGCATCATTGATTTGTATTCTCAGCTTCATTGCGTCCTTTATTGTAGGAATATTGGCAAAGGTGTACTCCATTACGTTGTCATCTACGCTGTTTTTCCATTGGATGGGTACGCCATTCGCTATGGTTTCAAAGTTTACTCCGTCTGTAGAAGCCTGAACATCAATATTGGAAATACCCTGGAGTAATCCAGAAGTTGTGGCCATGACGATGGTGTTAAAGGTTTGCGGCTGTTCCCAAGTAAGATTAATCTGATGCGGAAATTGATGATTGGCTCTTATACTCGCGAACATGGTTCCATAACTGCCGTCTACCATATTCGAAGCACCATAGCCGCTATTATCTTCCCTGGCAGCTGATGCTGTAATGTTAGAATAGCTTCTGGCAATATTGGTGCCGGGTTCATTCACATTGCCTTTCAAAATGTTCAACGTGTAGAGCATTGAAGTCGTCCCGTCGCTTGCGGTGGACTTGATATGAACCATGCTTTTACCGATTGGAATATCAATCGCCTGCGCCGTGTTATTGGCGACGGTCTTTCCGTTGATCTGCAGCGTACCCTCTTCATCCGAAAGCGTTGGCGTAATCGCGATGGTGTTTACATCAATAGGAATCATTACCGGGTAGGTCGTCGTGCTGTTGTCAAACGTAAAGGAAGGAACATTAGAGATTGTTAAATTTCTTAGCGTTCCATCTGCTATTGGACTAATCTCTCCGTTGTCTGGAAGGTTATAAAGCTCAAGCTCATATAAAGCGTATATGCCCCAATACGTATTGTTGGCGTCATTGACCCGTATTCTCAGCTTCAGCGCGTCATTAACCGTAGGGATATTGACATACGTGTATTCCATTTTGTTGTCGTCTGTGCTGCTATTCCATTGAATCGGTACCCTCTTCGCAATTGTTGTCCAATTCGTTCCATCCGAAGTAGCCTCAACGTCAATATCCGTTATACCCTGTAATAACCCTGATGGCGTGGCCATGACAATCGTATTAAAGGTCATCTGTTGATCCCAAGTAAGATTGATTTCATGTGGGAACGGATGGGTGTTAGTATACCCGCTAATACTAGCAAACATGGAACCGTAACTGCCGTCAACCATATTCGAAACGCCATATCCGCTGCTGTCTTCCCTGGCAGCTGTTGCTGTAATCGCTGAATAACTTCTCGCAATATTGGTGGTCGTTTGATTCACATTGCCTTTGAGAAAGTTCAAAGTATATAGTCTCGTGGTTTCCCCATCACTTGCGGTAGACCGAATATGGATCTTACTTTTACCTGTAGGAATGTTGAATGTAAGCCTCTTTCCGCTGCCAATACGTTGTCCGTTGACCTCCAGAGTTCCATTTGCATCCGAAAGCGTTGGCGTAATGGAGAATACGTTAACATCACTGGGAACGATAACTTGGTAATTAATATTGTCCTTATTAAAATGAAACGAAGGTGAGCTAGTCAGGTCCAAACTTTGTAGTGTTCCGTCATAGATCTGCTGTCCTTCATACATGCTCACTCGATAACCGTCAACGAATAGGCTTTTGTTCTCTAGGTTCACTACCTTGATCGTGTGCTTGCCTGCTGATAGATTATGATTGCTGTATACCGATATTGAATCGAGTTGAACCTTTTCATATAGATCAATAATGACCGGAGCGGAATCGTCGATGTATACGGCAATTTTACCGGAGTATTCATTTTTCTCTGCAATAAGATCGATTCCGGACCCTGTAAATGTATAGGTCAAATAATCTTCCGCTTTCAATGTGGCTTGCACACCGCCCATATAAGCGTATTTCCGGCTTTTTGCAAACCATTCACCGTTGAAGGTGATTTCGCCGGTCGCGTTATCGGTCATGTATGTCATAGGTACATCTTGCCCATCGTAGGGACTCGTTGGCACGGGAATTGCACCCACAGGTTCACTGGCAGCAGCTTTAACCAGATAATTATGAAGCATTCTGATATATTCAGGGTCAATGGTATATTTTCTCGGATCTGAAGGGCTAACAGCGCTGTCAGCTATACGCTCGGCAAGATCAGGATTGGTTTGTTTGAGTTTGTGCATCAGTTCGTAATCCTCTAGTCCGTCTCTTTGGGCTTCGTAGCGCAGCGAGCTCTTAACCGTCATATTATCATTATCCGGATATACGATCGTGGAATCGCCATAATGTGGGACATACCATACGTTCCATCCCCAATGCAAGTGCCCTTTAACATCGTCTTGACTAAGATTCCAGAATAACAGCCTGCCAGTCATAGTGGGCTGTGTCCAGAATCTGTTCAACCACGGAGCCGGATTGGCATCGCAAGTATACACCCACAAGTCTTTGCCGGCCGCTTGCTCCTTTTTATAAAAATCCTTATTGTATTGAAAAACCGGCGTTAACGGAACCCAAACATCCACATAGGGTTTAATGGCTTCGTTCATTAAAGTACCGCCCGCATCAGCGTCCAATGTTTTGAAATCTGGAACGATCTCTTTTACTTTTCTAGCTATATACGTCATATAGTTTGTAATGCTAGAACCGTTGGGTTCGTCCTTAGTATGTTGATACCAAGTGAAGCCATTATCGTTAAGCCAACCTTTTTCCTCTAAATGATCGTGCAATGCCGTCAAGTAGTTAGTAAGATAAGCGTCTGTTGCAGGTAGTGAATTGTTCTTAGGTATTGACGTTAACCACGGATCTTGGGGATTTTCTTTGTTTGGCCTTTCGCTTTGCGGCATTTGTTCTAATGCATGGATCAAGTGAATGTTCGCAAAATGAGTAATCCCTCTATCCATAAAGGTTTGAACATATCGATCAAACAAGGACCAGTCGATATCTTTAGGTATCCCGTCTTTAAAAGACGCCATTTTGGTACCATTTGCGTTTAATAACAAGTCTGTCCGAACCCAAATCATGTTCTGTCGATAGTCGCTCATGATTTTGGCGAAATTATCCATAAGCTCAAACCATTCATCGCTATATGTTTCCACTCCGTAATAGTACTGACCAACGTCATAACTATTCTGAGTTAAAGGATCATCAACATTCTCAGGCGGATTACCTCCAATCATAAAACCATTCGTCATCGACCACTGATAATTAACGAAATTAGCTTCAGAGGTTTGAGGGATTTCAACGTTAGCTACCTCAACGTCAATAGGTACTTGATAATCGCCCAAAGTCGTTTTCACTGTAACCATACCTTGATAAAAGCCAGGAGCAGCACCGGCTGGAACAAAATTCGTTATTAAAATGGGTTGAGTTGAATTTGCCGCCACATGTATAGATGGCTCGTTGGACAGCGGGTCGGGGATTGCTGATAAGGGATAGATTTGCTCGCCTACCAAATCCGGCCAATACTGATTGGGTTGCACTGTATCTTCAAGTTCGTATTCCGCAAAATGATAGCTTAAGTTGCTGTTTGAGATCGTATTGCCAGAAGATACAAGATTGGAAAATTCAACTCCAGTAATCTCAAAATCAGTAGTGCTTCTTACAGCAATTTGCTCATTTTCGTATTCGTTTCTGGCTGAAACAAGATCAATGCTGTTCCCAGGACTTGCGGGGATCGTGCTGGTCCTATATACGGCTTTCAATGCATTAACCACCCATACATCCAGCTGGCCGCTATCAGCATAGACATGAGCAGTATTGTTCTGATAAAAGAAGCTTGCTAGAATCATAAAACAAAGCATTTTATACGTTGTTCGCTTGAACATGGATCAACAATCCTCTCATTCTTTTTTTTAATTCAGAAACCATTTGTTGAAGCGCTTACAAAGGCGGTTGACAACGCCGTCTGTTCACAATTACATTGTATTATCATTTGAAACCCTGTAAAATAACAGTATTTTTTGAAATCTAACAGATTTCGATTAGAAACAAAAAAAGGGCCGTGCTCTTATGAGCATTGACCCTTTTTTGATCATGGCTATTGATCACTTATATGACGATACTGCGGTATGCGTACGATAACTGAAGTGCCAATCCCGGATTGACTATGAATTAATATCCCGTATTCGGATCCAAATAAGAGCTGTAATCTTTCTTGCACATTTTTAATGCCATAACCCGCACTTTCATGTTCAAGAATACGCTTAATCTTATAAGGTTCCATACCGACACCATTATCCTCCACAACAAATACAATATCTTCACCGTCGAGACTTGCCCGCAGGATGAGTTTACCTCGGCCCTCCCTCTTAAGATCGATGCCATGCATAATCGAGTTTTCAACAATCGGTTGCAAAATCAAATGGATCATTTCAAATTGAAACACCTTGTCGTCCACATCAAATTCTACGTCAAACCTTTTATTGTGCATTGCTAATTGAATATGTATGTACGCTTGGACGTTTGTCCATTCATCTTGAATCGAAATAATCTGCTTCCCTTTATTTAAAGTTGTTCTGTAATAACTAGATAGTTGATTTACCAAGTCACTAATTTCTTGGGCATCGATACGCAGCGCTTTTGAATTAATTAAAGATAAAGAATTGTATAGAAAATGGGGATTAATTTGAGCTTGTAGCGCTTTCAGTTCGGCAGACTTTTGCGTAATTTTTGTTTGATATACCTCTGAAATGAGCTGATTAATTTGTTTAAGCATAGAACCGAATCGATTGGTAAGCTGCCCGATTTCATCTTTGGAATTCGCTGATACAACAATAGTAAGATCACCGTCTTCCACCATCTTCATTTTGGTGTTTAATTTCTCGATTCCTTTTAACAGCGTTTCTGAGAACAAGAAGATAATAATACTTAGAAAAACCATGCAGATGAGTACAATGATGCCCGTTGCGCTTAAAATATTGCCAATGCCTGTTTTGTACTGATTGTCGGGAACCAAATAATGAAGTATCCAATCGGTTTGAGGAATATCTTTGTTTACAACTAAATAGGATTCGCCATCTAATTTTGCATTTGAAGTGCCTTTCCTTGAAAGTGATTGAAGTTGAACATCATCCATCTGCCCAGCATGCTCTGATAATACGGGCCGATTCTGTCTATCGGTAATGATGATGCCATTCCCTCCGTTCACTCTGCCAATGAAATCACCGAAGATTTTGTGGTAATCAAATCTAACATAAAGTACAGCGCTCACGGTCCTAAACTCGATATTGTAAATCACTCGTGTGGCAAACAATTCTCCATCTTCAAACCACCACTTGGTTGTATCACTGCCCTTTGTTTCTAGATACCAATCCTTCTCCTTAATTGCAGATGAAGGCGTCATGAAGTTTCCTATTTCAGATTGATGACTTTCGGAGTACAACATTATCTCATTCATATCCCTAACCATATACATCAAGTTAAAAAAAATAGGTTCAATTTTATCATTCAGCATCATTAATTGTGTGTACAAATCCAGATTCGGGTTACTCATCATCTCGATAACCGTAGGATGGAAAACAATCGATTTTATTGACACATCCTGCCTCTGAAGTCGGTAACTGATCTCTAAAGTGACTTTCTTCGCCTCGTTATCCGCACTTTGCAGAAACTGGCTCTCTAATGAAGATTTAGAGTTATGGTAGGCATATAAGCCCAGTACAATGGTTGGCAGGAAGATGACAATCACATAAGAAAGTAATAATTTCTGGCGCAGGCGGAGATTACGGATAAATTTGAGTAGAGTCACCTTCGCCCACCTACCTCACGATATTGAACTGGAGTCAAGCCATTATATTGCTTAAACATTAAATTAAAATAGGAAGTGTTCGTGAATCCAACTGTACTGGCAATATCAACAACTTTAATCGTTGTATCTCGCAGCAACTCCTTCGCTCGCTCCATACGAACGGCTGTAATATATTTGACTAGGTTTTGGCCTGTATTTTTTTTAAACAAAAAACTTAAATAACTTGGCGATAAAAAGACGCGATTGGCTAAATAGGCGACCCCAATATCACTTCCGTATTCCATCTGGATGAGAGTCTGTACATCTTCAATCACTTTGCGGCATTGATCATCTGTCGCCGTTTCGATTTGCAGCAAATGCTCCTGAAAAACGGATAAAATGACTTGCCTCAACTCAGCAATCGAATTGCATAGTGCGATTCGCTCAAAACCATTCTTTAATAAATTGCTGTTTCTTTTGCCTTGAGACTCTACTATTTTTTTTAATATGTCTGTAAATAATAGCTTGGCATACATAGAACTAAAGCGCTTACAACTTTGCATACTTGCAATGAGAAACTCTATTCGATGCTCAAGTGTATAATATTCCTTTTGTGCAATGGAAGTATAAATATCCTTCAGCATAAGCTCTAACGATTCGTCGTCTATATGGTCATGAAAGCTTTCATCTTCTTTGGAACAAACGACACTGCTTTCCATAAAAAAACGAAAATTCATTAACTCTTCCATTTGGGTAAACTCATCATGAAGTCCCTCTAGCTTCTCTACCGGACTACCAACAATAATAAAACTTCGCCGGTCGAAGCGAGTCTCCAGCCATTCTTTAATCCAATCCCCATAAGCCATAAGCTCTTGCAGGTTATCGCGGTTCTTTGAAGCTGGATCAATAGCGACTAGCATGATGCTTTGATACTCATTCAAATTTAAAAAAAGCATCTCATGTGTACAAATCGATTGTAGAAAATCGAACGCTTCTGTATGATGTTGATCAAAAAAACGATTTTGCAATCCAATCATAATCATATACATTCGCTTATTTACCAGATGATTTAGGCTTGCAAAAGCTGCCCGTTCCTCGTAATGAACGTCACTCTCACGACCCTGAAAGAGATCAAACAGGAGCTTCTCTTTCTCATACGCCACTCCTTTATGAAAGCCTTTAACGAGCAGATCCTCTTTCTCTCTCTGAAGCMGTTCGTCTTCAAGTATAGCGATGATGAAATGGAACACTTTTAGGAATTCCTTCACATCAATCGGCTTCAACATATAATGAACCGTTCCAAGCTGAATCGCTTTTTGTGCATATTCAAATTCCCCATATGCACTGTAAATAAGTACTTTAAGGTTCGGAACGACTGCTTTTGCCTGCTTAATTAACTCTAGACCGTCCATGAATGGCATGCGAATATCTGTGAATAACAGATCTACATGATGGCCCTTTATATATTCCAGTGCCACTTCCCCATCATTGGCCTGAGCAACAGAAAATGGTAGAGCATGCTTATGAATAAGCCATTCAATGGCTTCGATTTCAGCTTGTTGATCATCGACGACTAATATATGATACATATTTTCCTCCCTGTCTGTTCAAACGATCGCTATTCACTCACCACTTGAGGATACTCTCTACAATCCAAAGCATAGCACACAGGACATTCCCATTCATACCATTGTATTAAATCACATTCTTAAATTCTTACTTCCAAATGAATTCTGTTAGGTTTCGCAAAAATCTGTTATTTCGATGAAAATGACATTTATACTACAATGATAAAAGTATCGAGAAACAAACTATCTATTTGGGAGGTCTTTGTATGAAGAGAACATGGTTTGTCTCCGCTATCGCTATACTCGCCTTCACGATCCTATTTACAGGCTGCGGTAAGAACAGTACGGAGAATAGCAGCACAAAGGGAAATGCAACTGCGAAGAATACAACCGATACGAAAGAAACAAAGGATCCAGAACCGGTAAAGAAAGTGAAAGTCAGATTATCGTATTGGAACAAAGAAGACAGTGTAAAGACACTACTGCAATTATTCAAAGATAAACTTCCCGATGTAGATGTGGAGTATCAGTTCATCGATAACAAGACTTACGCAGATGTCATCAAAACACAACTTGCAGCAGGCGAAGGTCCTGACATTATCGGTGGAATAATTGATGCTAATACTGTCAAAACAGGTTACTTCGAAGATTTAACAGAACGCTACGCTAGCAAGTATTATGAAACCGGCACGTCCACTGTAACATTTGATAATAAACTGTATGGGTTGCCGCAAGCGAGTTGGTTCAACGGGGTTTTCTATAACGTTGAACTATTCACCAAATATAACTTGGAAGTACCAACAACGCTTGATGAGTACTTCCAAGTAGCGGATGTGCTGAAGAAGAATGGCATCAAACCCCAAGCGATCGGTCTAAAGAATCCTAACGTCGCAGGCCAGTCCTTCCTCGGTTTGGCATTAAATGATTTTATCGGCACAGAGGAAGGGAAAAAATGGAATAACGATTTTGGTAAAGGAACCGCGAAAATAGCCGATGCGCTGGAGCCTGCTTTGACAACATGGACTSAATACTTGAAACGCGATATCTTCACCAAAGATATGCTTGGRCTTGAAGAAGAACAAGCCATAGACGAGTTTACAAGCGGCAAGGCAGCTATGTTCCAAGCAGGGCCTTGGTACATGGAAACCTTTAAGCAAAAAGCGCCAAACATGAAGATTGATATGTTCCCGAACCTGGGCACGAAAGGCGGCCCGGGTTGGATGGTAGGCGGTCCCGGAGTATCGTTTGGTTTGAATGCGAAGTCCGAAGTCAAAGATGCGGCGTACAAGGTGCTTGATCTGTTATCCACACCAGAAGGCCAGTATGCTTACTGGGCCGATAATAAAGGCGGTTCATCTTTCTTGAAAGGCGTTACTTTTGAAATGCCAGCTGAATATAACGGTGCTCAAGAAGCTTTCAAGGCGGGCAATGTTATGTTCCCTGTTAATAATTGGGGCGTTGCTTTTGCTGCTTTCACAGATCTGGGAAAAGGTATTCAAGAACTCATAGCTGGTATCAAAACGCCTCATCAAGTACTAGAAGCGGTAGATAAGAAAGCAACTGAACTGCTGGAGAAATCTAAGTAGGCCGAATATAAAATACAAGGGGCAAAGCGATTTGCCTCTTGTACATCCTAAATGCTAAAGGTTGTTGCACATGAACAAACCAAACATTTTCAAACGAGAGATCAATTATGTTCTGCTTTTGCTTCCCGCCTTACTTATTTATTGTACCTTTTTCATATTTCCGACGATAAAGACCGCTTTATACAGCTTTACAAACTGGTCGGATGTGCATCCGGTTGCTGTCAAATTTGTTGGTCTAGACAATTATATTGCTTTATTTAAAGATTCAATCTATTTGWCAGGTATTAGAAACACTTTAATCTATGCGGTACTTGCGATGCTTGGACAGAATATACTAGCCATTCCATTAGCGGTGTTTCTTAATAAAAAATTAAAAACAAAAAATCTGCTGCGAGCTGCGTTCTTCCTTCCTGCGGTGTTCAGCGTATTGGTTATCGGTTTTCTCTGGAATTTTATGTACTCTCCCTCCGACTTTGGCTTGATTAATCAGCTTGTAGTCGCTCTTGGTTTTGAACGCATCAATTTTCTCGGAGATCCTCATCTTGCACTTTATTCGGTTATCCTTGTCTCCGTATGGCAGTGGGTTGGTTACACAATGGTTATTTATTTGGCCAACTTGCAGAGCATCTCAACAGATTATTACGAAGCGGCGAAGATTGACAGAGCGAGTGGGCTGCAAATGTTCCGCTATATCACACTTCCTCTACTGCTTCCGGCGATCACTTTCAACACGGTTATGGGGATGATAAACGGCATGAAGGTATTTGATATTGTTTATGCCTTGACTGGTGGTGGTCCGGGGTATTCTACGGAAACGATCGTATCACTCATGATCAAGAAAGGGCTCAGTGAAGGGTTCTATAGCTACGGAGCCGCATTCGGTATCGTCTTCGTTATCCTCGTAGGCATCATCACCTTTATTCACATTTCACTAATCAAGATGTGGGAGCGGCGGTAATCATGAATCGATATACTAAGGAAACTGCTGTCACGGAAATTCTTATGCTCGTCTTAGCGGTGATTTTTATGATCCCAGTTTACTACTTGATCATCACAACACTTAAGACGCCAGCTGATGCGGTCTCTCAACCGCTTGGCCTTCCAGTTAACATCACGTTCGACAATTACATTCGTGCCTTTAAGGCAATGAACTATTTTCATGTGTTAGGAAACAACCTTATCATTACGATTTCCTCTGTTGCGGGTATTGTAATCTTTTCTGCGATGGCTGCTTACAGCTTGATACGACGTACTAATCACTTCAATCGGATCGTGTTCCTTTTATTCATGGTTGGGATGATGGTACCATACCAAATGGGGATCTTAGCACTTTATAAACAGGTAGCCCAGCTTGGGCTTATGAATACCTTCACGGGGATTATTCTAATAGAAATTTGTTACAGCCTTCCGTTCTCTATCTTTTTAATTAAAAGCTTTATCAGTTCTACCGTTCCATTTGAACTGGAAGAAGCGGCAAGAGTAGACGGCTGTGGGGTTTGGAGAACATTCTGGCAGATTGTGTTCCCGTTGCTTACGCCGGTAATTGCCACTGTAGCTATTTTGAATACACTTGCTGTGTGGAATGATTTCATGACGCCATTGTTGTTCTTGCAATCCCGTTCAAAGGGTGTATTGCTCTTAGAAGTATTCCGCAACATTGGGCAATTCTCGACCGACTGGACGAATTTCTTCCCGATGATGCTCCTGGCGGTTGCACCACTCATTCTGTTCTACATTTTCATGCAAAAATATATCATTAACGGCATCACGTCCGGCTCGCTAAAGGGATAGGAGTATAAAGCTTTGCATGAGAAAGCTTTGAAGCTGAATACTTCTATTCCTAGATAGTGCGCTTGAGACGAACTAAATTTCAAGAAAAAAAAGCTGAGTGGATCGTTTTCATCCACTCAGCTCTTAGGGTTATTTTACAATAATTTGTATAACATCACTTACCGTTGTTCCGATTCCATTCATAAACTCACCGCGATATTGATAAATGCCAGGAGCTTTTCCCGAAATTTGTGTATTTGCCGATTGGGCATTTGGTGAGTGTGAAGATAAAGATTGCGTTTCAATAAGTTCGCCATTTTCATATAATCGATACTGTGCTGCGTTCGTGCCCCACCACATATTTGCAGTAATGGTATAGTTCCCATCTTGATCCCAGTTGTCACTGGATAACACAGGTTTGCCAGGATTCGCATCAATAACGGTGACGGTATGTGGTTCACATGAAGTCGTTCCATACAAATTCGATAACTCACATGTATACACATAGGTTCCATTTGGCTTGCCTTGAATTGGAATAATGGAAGTTTGGGCAGCTGGCGAATCAACGGGCAATGACTTCGTTTGGATCAATTGGCCATTCTCGTACAACTTATACAGTGAGCCATTGGTTCCCCACCACATATTCATCGCAACATCATAATTGCCATCATGTAAGCCTGTTGCAACACCGCTATTATTCGAAAGAGTCGGTTTACCTGGCGCCTCATTCACAATCAACTCCGGACTAACGGAATGCCGTTCGAATTTGACTGCATCAACCCTCGTATAGATCATATCGGCAGGAAGTGTTGGCGGGTCTACCGTTGTAGGAGTAACCCTGGTTAAACGAACATACTCGCTGCCGTCTCCTGTAAAGTCGAACGTTCCTAAATTAACCCAGCCCGATGAGCCAACTGTTGCATCGATATATGTGACCTCGGTACCTGACTGATGCTTCACTTCCACTTTGACATAATTATCGTTTGCCGTCGTATGGACGATCTTGTAGATGGAGACCGTATATTTCCCCTCTGGAAACTGGCCTTTCCACGTTGCTGATGATCCTTGTACTGTAGAGTAACGGGACTTAACCCCAATTTTGTATCCGGCTAAGTTGCTTTGGCTCCAAGACCCTTCTGTCGTGTATAACCCCGTTGTATTTGTACTGTCGACGATAACCGTTAGGTCCTTGATCGTGATGGTCAAAGGCGGTGTTGTTAAGGTCACTCCGTCAATCGTTACAGTGGCCCATACCTCAATGTGATCTGTGTCTCCATCGAGATTTAGAAGGGTCAATCTACCGCTGCTATCCACTTCAGCCAGATCCGTACGATCAACGAAATACTGCACATTGGCCTGTGTAAGATCACCGATCAAACCGTTATCCAAATAGCCGGTTACGCTCAGTTGTGCGGTTTGAGTCATTTGCAGCTCGTTCCGATCGGATAGGATCACCGCAGACTCCAATTGCGGCATCCTGTTCGGGTCTACCCACATTATTGCATCGGCAACTACACGAGACTTATTGGCCTTATTGGTTAGTTCCACGTACCCGCTATCGCCTGCTGCAAAAGGATAATCGCCTAAGTGCACCCAAGTTCCAGTTGCCGTTGTCTCATCAACAGCAACCGTCTCGGAACCCCCGCTATAATAAACGGTAAATGAGGCATTCGTTGCCCAGTTTTCACTCGCAGCCGTTATTTGCGGAAGCTTGTAATACACACTGTAAGTAACAGTATCCGGCAGCTCCGGCCGCCATATAATTTTGCTTGTCGCTGTGCCGGTCGTCGATTTGGCATACACATAGTTATCGTAGTAATAGTCGTTAGCCGTTGTATCCCTTATCCAGACCCCTTCTGTCTCCGCCTCGGTATTATCTACAATAATAGATGAACCCTCCTGCCAATCGGGTTGGACTGGAGTTTCGGATACCTTATCAGGCAGATAAAGTGTCCGTTTGCGGGTCTGTTTCCCGTCCGATTCCACGTAATAAGTGAAGGTTTGAGATAAGTCGTTCACCCGTATTGACCATTCCATCGGATAGATCGTATCTGGGATGGTTGTATACGTAGCCCCGCCATCCAAGGAATAATGGATTTTCGCTGGTTTCGTCGTTTTTGCCTGTACATAAGCATCATAAACCGTCTCGTCGGGCTTCACGATCAGCATCCCTTTAACCGCATCGATTGGACTGTGGGTATCGAAGAAGTAGCTTGCATCCGATGTATCAGCAGTTCTAACCTGATGCAGCGGCACATCAATCTGGAGTCCCTCTACAATGATAGCGGTTATCCCTTTGCTTGAAACCGTAGCTTGAATGATTCCGTTACTCATAACCGCTTGTTCTGGTGTACCATTATCGCGGATGATGGTTACGGTATAATCTTGTGACGGGTTGAACCCAATGATTTCCGCATTCAGTTCAATCGAAGTCTGAACTTCATCTGACGATGCGTTGCTTAGCCCGATATAGAATTTATCCCCGCTCTCTCCCGTTATCCAGTTCAATTGAGGATCGTTAGTCTGAATAATTCCCTTGGGCATCCAGAGCCAAACGTCGGAATTACCGTAGAAATGACCTGGCTTATTGCCATAAAGGTGATATTTGAACCATAAAAAATTCGTTTCGAATACGGAAGGAAATGTAATACTCCCGTTCGATTTTAATGATTGTTCGCTGATCAAATAATCCATCGTTTGCCCGAGCTGCCCCGGAATATGGTGATAATAGATGGATGTAGCCCCGCTTGGGCCTTCCAGAGGGAAATCCGGTTCAAGTTGGCTAACGGCAAAGCCCTTATAGTAATAACCTGGATAGCTGGAATATCGACCAATAACCGAATTATGAGCGATATCCTGCAGCAGTTTATCACCTGTATAGAGCGACAATCGCAGCATGAATGGAGCTTCCTGAGCATTCATCCGATAATAGCCGGTTGTGCTTCCTGCTTCAAACGTCAATCCGTTAGGTGAAACAAGCCAACTATCCGCTTGTACGCCTCCTGCTACATCTTCTGGGAGCTTGCTCCTAGGATATTGGTATTTACCGCTTTCCGGCCAATGGAACGACTCCGCGTAATTATACGTCTCGGGCTGCGGAATTGTAACGGTACCTTCAGGAACTGGTCGAGCAACGAACATGGTGGCATACCGTTTGGCTTCCTTATAAGCGGCATTCAAGTATTTGGGATCCAGAGTTTCCTCGTAAAGCTCCAAAATCTCCATCCACAGCTTGCTATAATAATAAATGAATTCATTTTTACTCACATTAACGGATTCAGGAGTATCGATATGCTGCAGGATATAGCTGTCGGCTGCATCCTTGGCAGCCTGTAAATACTGCATATCTCCCGTCATCCGATACATCATCAGGGGCTGAATGACAGGACCCCGGTCTTTTTGGTCAGGATCACGCACGAGGTATTCTTCCTTTGCCAGCGCCCCAATTCCTGCCGAAGTGCCCATCATCTGATTGACAGCGGCTACGCTTGAAACATCGAACGGCAGGGTGGCCATTTTCCATAACGAAGGCACGCCGTACACTTTCTTCTGCGTCGGCGACCAACCGATGCCATTTCGCGAAACGCCATACTGGACGGACGGCAATGCTCTCGTATCGTAAAGCTGGTCATCCCCAGTCAAATAATAAGCCCCCAAAAGAACGGCATTCGAGCTTGTTCGAACGCTATCCTCGTTTTCGATATCAATAAAGCCCTTGGCACGGCTCCACCACCCGCTGGGTGACGGGACAAACTGAACAGAGTCGTCCCCTTGCGGCTCTACCTTAAGCAGATCGATCATATTGAACATCGCGTCGGTAAGCGACAGGCCTGAGACATTTTCCCGATATGCCGAATAACCGTACTCATTGCGAAGAATATCCGCGTAGGACTCATAAAGATTGCTTTTTTGTGCGATTAGCCCCATATGAAATTGATAGGTGTTTTCTGCGGTCATTTGCGAATAAGTCCCTAATTGAGGAGCATATAGGATTGGCTGCACGCTGCCTTCGTTGTTGACAAGGCTCATGYCAAGCCGTTGTTTCGTAACGCCTCCCGTCGGTTCAAATTCAACCGGAAGCTCTTCCGAAGGTACAAATACCCCATACGTCAAAGGATTCCCCGCGCCGTCATTCTTCTCCACCAGACTCATCGGAGCGCTCAGCTCCCTAAGGCTTGTGGATTCCACCGTACCAACCATTTTTGCATGCGACCTAAATCCATTTAATACTTCATTGATGCCAGTGATTTGCTCTGTTGTGAAGGACTGATATCCAATCACATAATTGCCATCGCGGCGAGGCGTGAAGGTGAAGGAAACATCTGGTTTATCCCCTGCCATGGACCAGTTCACTTCAAAATCGTAATCACTGCCATGCATAGAATCGGTTAAAACCGCCGTGTGGCTGTCTGGAAAATGGATTCCGTCGAATGTAATCCAGCGTTTGTTCATCGTATCGTAGTAATTGGTTCGACTCCCCGCATTCCCATCCAATAAAACCCACTGCTCCTCAAGCCTTTCCGACACATTGTTTATTGGCATCCAGTTCCCCGTATCCGTGTTCTTGTAGAACATGTCACGAACGATGGATTTGCCTCCATCCCATGCTGCCTCATAAAAGGTCGCCTTATAGTTTGCATTTTCAATGCTGCCTTTTTCTGTGTAACTGAGATTCGCTAATGCACGGCTCCGCAGCGCGGGCAACGGCGGAGCTTGCTGTCGGATATTCCCTTCAAATTTGACTGCATCGGCCCGAGTAATAATCGTGCCCGTCGTAGGTTGCATTCGAGTCAGCCTGACAAATTCGGTATCTTCACCACTAAAATAATACTCTCCCAAATCCACCCATCCGACCGATGGACCTGACGTAGGTCTAAGATCCATAAACAAAACATCCGTAATCCCGTTGTGAACAATCTCAATCTTTACATTACTGTCTGCTTTATCCGCCCAATCAAGCTTATAGAACGATATTCTCGCCGTCCCTGCATCCAAGCGTGGATTCCAAGTGATGCTTCTACCTACCGCGTCCGTATATTTGGAACTGGAATTATTGTATCCTTTCACTCCCGCACTTGTGGTCCAATAAGGAGCGGAGAACCCGTTACTCGCGTTACCTGCATCTACGGTGACGATATTATCAATGGTGAGGCTTCGATCATCAATAATGATCGTCTTATGCGGCTCTTTCTGCTGAATATTCCCTTCGAACTTGACCGCATCTGCTCGCGTAAGTATCGTGCTCGTGGTGCTGGTAGACCGTGTCATTTTAACGAATTCTTCACCAACCCCAGAAAAATAGTACTCTCCCAAATCAACCCATCCCACTGGAGGGCCAGATGAGGGTCTCAGATCCAGAAAGAGTACATCCGTCGTTCCATTATGAACGATTTCGATTTTTACATTGCTATCAGCCTTATCCTCCCAGTTAAGCTTGTATAACGATATTTTCGCCGTTCCTGCTTCCAAGCGCGGATTCCATGTTATCGATCTGCCTGCTGTACTCGTATATTTGGAGCTGGAATGATCATACCCCTTCACCCCTGTGCTAGTGGTCCAATTTGGAGCCGAATATCCATTGTTCTCGTTACCCTCATCAAGTGTCACAACATCATTAATTGTGATGCTTCCGTCATCGATGATAATCGTCTGATAAGGTAAGGTCTCCGCATAAGCGGTCGTTATTCCGACCAGACTGAAAGGAACTACTATCGTCAACATGAAAACGATGAAGAAAAACAGCTTCCTTTTGACCAAACCACTCACAGCCTCTCCTTTAAATGATAACGCTTCCAAAATAATAATGCCCCCTTTGCTTGAATGATCGTAAAAAAGCAATTAGCCTTATCCATCAGCTAATCCAGCTCCTTCGTTTTTATCATAGCATGTCACATCACCATGAAATTTCTTTCATTTTAACAATTTCTTATAAGATTTTAAGCGATAAGAAACGGCTTGGCCGTCCTATGTAAGAGTAGGGTATCCGTTTCTCATACAAATAGAAGAATACTTTATCGCGTGAAACATATAAAATCTTCTATCAAAAATTCTTATATCTAAAAAAAAGAAACCTACATCCTAATTGACCGCTCATTTGCAGTCAGATAGGATGTAGGTTTTCCAAGTGAACAAATCTATTATAATGGCGGCTGCACCACTAGCAACTTCCCAAGCTGAATGACCGTTTGATCATACCAAGCTGGATGCTGCCGAACATGTTCCATACTTTTTGCATTGCCGCTTGCCTCAAACACGGCCGCTTTGTCTGTCTTCTCGTGATCGACTTCGAAACGAACCGTATGTTTCCCATTCGGTAGCTCCGGCAAGAAAACATATTGATTTCGATTATGATCGTTATAGGGTGTGAATCGATCGATAAGGAAGGGTTCCCCACCATCAACTGACACCTTCAATCGGCCAGAATCAGGCCCCCCGATATCGAATAGCCCGAGATGGGTCCCCTCGAATTGCACCGTGATAGCCTCTCCAGGATCGACAGCTCGCCATAGGCCAGGGAACAACCAATTGTACTCTCGCACTAACGCAAAATCATCGGGGGTCATGTAAGACCATCCTTCCGAAAAAAGAGTAAGATTATCCAGCGGCAGCATGGATGCATACTCCCAAGGATTAGCTGGGACCAACGGATTCCGAGGCAATTGATGTTCCAATCTTCCCTGATGATCGCGAAGCTCGCTTATTTTCTCAAATGACCGAGTAATCGTATTCGTATAAATCTGATGCCCTTCGGGAATTGTCGGATGGACCGAATCATGCGTAAAAATAACGGCTCCTGGATTGGACTGTTCTGCCCTTGAGGTGAAAATGAGCTTTCCATCGGAAACCAATTGACTGACCGCTACGCCCAGATGAATGGAAGGAATACCGTAATAATCAGCCACTTCCTCCTGCATAATAGCCCCCTTCTGGTATTCGCCGGCTTGAAATAAGGGCACATCTCGCTCCTTCAACGTATAAACGAACAAAATGTCGGTAAACGGGCTTCGCTTGCGGATCTGTCGGACAATTCCTTCGATCCTCGCCTTGGATTCAGGGACTCCGCCATCGTTACCAACAAATTCGACAAACACGAGATCAGGCTGATGACGCAGTACATCCGTCTCCAAGCGGGCGCAGCCAAGGTCTGATCCTGTCCCATCAATGCCTGCGTTCACAGAGCGGATTTCCGAATTGGGATATTTACCTCGAAGCCAATCTCCCGTCATGACCCTATATCCTTGAGAACGTGTATTGCTGCCGCCAAAATAGACAATTGTCACGGTTTCCCCATGTTCCAACTTCGAAATGACATTAGGCAGCCCTCTTCGAGGGAATAGTTCCTTCATCGCGACTTCACCTGCCCTCACTTATTAATTTCGGAGCAAAGCATTTTACAGCAAACACTTCATAGTAAGGAGAACCGTAGGTTGCGCAGAAATGAATCTGGATTCGGGTTACGCGTTTCGCATCCACCTTATGTTTATTCAGTGTCAGATAATTACCGCGGATAATGATTTTACTCTCGGTTCCGTCTTCTAAGGTCAAGGTCACATCATAATCTTGGATAAGGAGCTCGATCGGATCGTCGAAATGCTCCAAATCCAGCCGTGAATTGAACACAAGATGGATTTCCTCCACATTTTTGGGGCTTGCAAAGCAGAATTCCAACCATTCCTGTCCTTCTGTACGTTCAGATATCCAACCGTTCGGCAGACCATAAGGTCTGGAGAAGCCATTGACGACATTCTCTGGGCTATACATATTTTGGGATGGCACCAGGTCTTTGAAGCAAATGCTCTTATTAAGCTTCTTCAGCTTAGACGGAACCTCTGGCCTATAATGGAAGCTGACCGCTCCTGTCAACTTCTCTTCATTTCCATATACAGCAAGGCTCGCCGCACCTTCCAGTACGATGTAGATTTTGTCGTCAGCCGGCTTCTTGCAGCTGAGGTCCAGCGTAATCCAGTCATCGTGACCTGCTGCGATAACTAATCGGTAATCTTTCAGCTCGCTGGCAGGAATATAGTTTTCCTTCCGCTCCCCGCCAAACAGCTTCACTTGCAAAGTTTCCGAATGCTCGGACCTATTTTTAATCTTGATCCGTACGCTTTCAGCCGTGGATGTCTGAATCGGCAAGACCAAACATAACGCGTTCTCCAAGGAAATCTCTTCGGTTGAATGAAGATTATCATAGCTTCGCTGAGACGAGGCATGAATCGTTAATCCGTCAGCGAAATAAGGATCCAACTCCTCTTGAAGCCCTACAATCGTTTGCCCGTCTCGAAGCAGCTGCGCTTGAAGCTCATCCATATGGGCTGTGACTATTTCCGCGGGGTCTGCCTCGTATTTTAAGCATAACGCAGCAGCCGTTCCTACCGCCTGCCCCATACAACCGCAGGTTGCCATAACCCTTGTAGACCCGAAAGCCACGTGGGTAGCGCTTATATTGCGGCCAGCGAACATAAGATTAGGAATATTGCGTGAAAATAAGCTGCGGAAAGGGATATTATACAATCCCGGCACGAAATTCCACGCTGTAGCCGGCCCCTCATCGTAGATGCCTTTATTCGCATGCAGATCCATATACCAGCCTCCGACAGATACTGCATCCTCGAAATGAGGTTTTGCTGTAAGATCGTTCTGAGAAAGCATGTGCTCCCCTATGAACCGCCTCGACTCCCGCTTTCCCGGAATCGGGCATACATAATCCAGGATGAGATTGTCCACATCATCAAACTCGCCGCTATTTTTGATATAATCCCAAATCCCGTATACCAATTTACGCAGTTCCAATGCGATGTCTTCATTATTCTTAATAATATCCATGTGCCCGCCGTATTCGAGCCACCACAATCCGCCAAGACCGTTGATTTTCCTTGGAAAAGAGCGATGGTTTAAGCCTTTTCTAATACTATCAAAAAATGGCAACTTCGTAATATCATACGCAAAGCCAGGTCTTTTGTATGGAACGGAATAGTCTACGTTACGAGCTTGAAACAGAATCGTATCGCCCATGGTGTAATGATCCGCCACTTCAGGAGCCAAATCCTCCTTGTATTCATGCTTCGCCTCTCTTCCCCAACGGAAGTGAGCACCTGCTTGATAACCAACAATTCCATCGCCGGAGCAATCGATGTAGGTTCGGCTTTCAAAACGAAATTTTCTTTCAGAAGCGAGTTGAAGGCCTTCCACCCATTGAATTCTGCCGTTCTCCATCCCCGTTTCATGCACGCATGTATTCAGGAATAGAGAAATATTAGGCTCAGCATAAACCATGTCGAGCAAGACCGTATCCGAAAGCGAAAGCATAAGCTTCTTGTTGTATAACGGATTATAATGAAAGATCTTCAGCTTGAGTTCTTCTACCAACCCGCCCTCACGAGCATAATAGGATGGACTGTTTCCGAGATATGCAGACCCGTTGATATGAACCCTGACCTCGCTGCTCGCATTTCCTCCAAGAACCGGCCGATCATTAATTAGTGAAACCTGCAGCCCTTGGCGTGCGGCAGCAATAGCAGCACAAATTCCAGCAATACCTCCGCCTACGACGGTTACATCTGCTTTTATAAGCTCCATTTTGATAACCTCCATGATTAGATCCTTCTATCATGGTAATTGTTTTGGTCCCCTTTTTTTTACATGATTTCGCGAAAAAATCATACATTTTTTGCAACCTTATTTGGATTCGTACCGTGTCATTTTTATCCGGTATTGCTTAGGAGTCTCACCCGTATATTCTTTAAATAGTTTGCAAAAGTAACCTTCATTGACGATTCCTACTTCCTCGCACAATTCCAATAAAGAATAATCCTGAACATTTAACAGCTCGAGAGCTAATTGAATTTTTTTACGGTTGATGTAGCTAATCACGCCTTCGTTCATTGTTTTTTTGAATAAGCTGCTAAAATACGACGGAGCTAAATTCACATCCTCGGCAATAGCCTCCAGCGTTAATCGCTGTTTCAGATTTTTTTCTATAAACTGCATAGCACTCATGATTTCTGCACGATGTAATAGCTGGCCAGCATGGACATATTCGAATGTGAAGTCGCCAATATAGGCAAGCTGCTCTTGAAATGCCATAAATTCCATGGGGAATTCTGCTACTTCTGTGGCCAGCTTGTTCCCTGATTTAAACTTTATAGTAATGTCTCTATACAAGTCTCGAAGCATGGGTGCCATGATAGACTTATGGATTTTATGGTCCGAAACAAATTGGTTCAAATCAGCAAGTTCTTTCTCCAGCTCTTCCTTGGAAATCTTCCTTTTCACCCACATAAGAAAATCAGCTAATTTCTGCTGAAAGTCTGCTTTTTTGTCATTATGGTATGGGAACCGATGCATGGGTGTTTTTACTATTTTCTCTGTATGATAATAGAAATCCTCACTCACATTTTTAGCTTCCGTGTACGCTTGTTTGATCGATTCCCAGCCTCGATGCGGACCTCCAAAAGCGACGGATACCCTTTGATTCAAATATTGCTGCAAATGAGAGACGATCTGTCCTCCCAATGATTGGCAAGCATATTCCGTTTCCATATCACTGCGGTTATTTTCCCAGGAAAGAAAACCAATAAAGCGATTATCGGACAGATCCGCAGCTACGCCACTTCCACCATTCATCACCGTTTCCTCGATTACATTCGTCATCGCATATTTCAAGATGTTTTGATCAGCGGCTGAGTATTCGTTCCGGAAACTTTCATACGTATTCATTTCAACAATGAAGCAGCAATAGTTGGCTTGAAAGAAATGGAACTGCATGCGATTGGCAAAATCCGATGCCCGATGGGAAGGAATTTCGCCTCTGATCAGTTCGTTAAAAAATTGCTTTCGGACTCTATATTTATTTTCAAGCACGGATACGTTTAACGATTGAAATTCCGCTTCTTTTTTCTTCACTTCATTTAAAATCCCAGCCGCCTTAGATAAGGCCCGATCTAAATCCGCTTCCTTCAGCGGAACTTTAACAATGTACTCCAATACGTTGGCATGAATAGCTCGCTGGGCGTATTCAAAGGATGAATAGGCGGTCAAAAGGATGTATTGGGTATGGGGGATCTCCGGCTTTAGCTGCTCAATCATGGAGATTCCATCCATTCTTGGCATAACGATATCGGATATTACGATATCCGGCTTAAGCTTTAAAATTTCCTCGATCCCATTCAGCCCATTATTGGCTTTTCCCACTAGAACAAATCGCTTATCCCTATGAGAGAGCTCGTTAAAAAACAATTCCAATCTTTGAATGATCAGGTCTTCATCGTCAACAATGAAGCAGGTATAGTTTCTCACCATTATGTTTCTCCTTTTAGCAAGTCTGCTGGGAATATGGCGCGTACCCGGGTTATTTCCTTAGGTATGCTAACGATTTGGAGCCCGTATTGTTCTCCGTAGTGAAGTCTAATTCGGCCATGAATATTATTTAACCCGATTCTTTTCCTTTTCACTTCCACATCACTCGGTTCTGAAACTAAAATATGTTTTATTTTATCAGCTGGAATTCCCTCGCCTTGATCAACGACTTCGATGATGATGATGCTTCCCTCCCTGTACGCATGAATCGTTATCGGTCCTTCGATCCCTCCTCCGTTATAGCCATGGAAGATACTATTCTCCACAAGGGGCTGTAGCAGCATTCGAAAAACTGGGAAATCTATTAACCCTGCTTCGATATTTTCAATCAAGTGGAAGTTTCTGTTATACCGGATGTTCTGGATCTCGATATAGTCCGCTACATTTCGTAATTCCTGATGTAGGGAAACCTTCTCTGAAGCGTCATCTATCCCATATTCCAATAATGAAATGAGCGATCCGATCACCACATCTACTTTCTCTATTTGTCCGAGACGAATAACATTGCTGATCGAACCAAGCGTGTTATACAGAAAATGAGGGTTGATTTGAGACTGCAGCACTTGAATCTCCAGCTTTCGCTCAAGCTCATTATGAAGCTCCGCTCGTCGTATCAATTCCACAATTTGCTGCAGCATACGGTCGAAGGCGCGGGAGAGATCTCCGAACTCATCGTTTCGTTTAATCGTTATTGTCGTTGTAAGGATGCCTTGTTCCACCCGTTTCATTTTTGATTTGAGCGCATAGAGCGGAGTCCTTATATACTTGGCAATAAAAAAAGAAACGAACAAACTTAAGAGAAGACCTGCGGCTAGAAGCTCGATATAATAGGTTTCCAATCTGGACAAAGCGGCTTTCAAGCGTGATTCATCATTGATCGAAATAATGGTCCAATTGAATTTCTCCGTCGGTTTTTTCAGAAGGGAGACCGGCATGCCGTCCTTGGTATGCAGTTGAAGGGTTGTTTCTGCCGTATCCAGAATTTGTTCTGCTGACGTTTCCCCGATTGAAAACGTATGATCTTGAACATTCAGCGGTCCTCTATTTTCCGAAAATCCGGCAATGATCTTACCCGATGCGGTGATCAGAGCCAAATTCATTTGTTCCTGCTTATTAATCTTGAACAAGGTTTCTTCAATAGCATTTAGATCCAAATCTACGGCAATGGCCATCGGAAACGGAGCGCCATTCAGATATCGAACCATCGTAACTGTCCAGCCGGAATACTTGGATTTGTAAGGATCACTGACGAAGGTCGTCCTTCTGTTCTTGTCGGCCGCATAAAATAAAGGCTCTCTTTCCGCTAACGGTTCATCGAAAATACGGGTAGGCGTGCTTCCGCCTACAATGGATAAATCGCTTTTGATCAAATAAATATTACTGACGTAATTACTGTTGAGTTCATATAGCTCTCTTAATTGCTTTTTGATTACTTCCGTATTGTCTATGTTGGCTTTCACCGATGTTTCGACCGAGAACAGGATCGTCTGGAAGGAGGAAAAATTAACGGTGAAATACTGATCGACCTTGTCAAGTATTTGGTTGGTGTAGAAGATGTCATTGGTTCTTATTTCCTTTTGGACATAGCGATAGGACAATTGGCTTATCAAGATGATGCAGCCTAATACAAACGCAAACACGATAAAAAATAATTTTAAAGGCAAGCTGATTCTTCTTCGCATTGCGCATCTTCCTTTTTGAGTCCGTATTAAAATGACAATAAAGAGAGGGGCTACGAATAGCCACTCTCTTCGTTCATTTACTTGATTAAGCCTGCTTCTTTAAATTGCTTGATTGCTGTTTCCTTATATTTCTTCATGTCAAACTTGGTATCCAACGTTTGGAGGAAATTGTCCCAATTGGATAGAGGGTCTTTGCCCGTCATAAATTTGACTAAGCTTTCATTAATGAAACGCGAGCGGTCAGTTGCCAAGGTATCGCTAGGGTCTGCGGTCAATAAGTTTCCAGGCAACGTTGGCCCCACATATTGCTGATTGTTCACGAAAGCTTCTGCGGTCTTAGGATTCTGGAAGCTGAAGTACTCGGCATCGTCACCACGGCGCGGCATTCTGTAATGATCGACCCATAGGTACTTTTCTTTCATTTCCTTCGATAATTCGGACGTTTTATTTTTGATCTTGCCGTCCACTACATCCCAATGAATTCCTTTGATTCCGTATGCAAAATTCGGATAGGCTTCTTCGTCCGTAAAGAGATAATTCAGCATGGACAAGATACGAATAATTTTGTCCTTATCCGCTTTCTTGGAAATGGCCCATGAATTGCCTTGGAACGATTTTCTCTCTACGATTTGATCGCCGTAAGGACCTATCATTGGAGGAATAACGATCCATTCCGGCACCTCTCCGCTGATTTCTTTCATTTTCTGCTGATAATCCGGCTCCAACCTGCGCGCATCCCTGATCATGAAGCCGACTTTCCCTTTAAATAGCTTTTGGTCCAACAAATCAGGCGAAGTCATCGTCWCCCAATCGGGGTCTACTACATTGGCTGCCATCATTTTATTAATGTAAGCAAGCGCTTCTTTCATTTTGGGATCGATAAATAGAAATACCGGTTCATTATCTTTCACTTCAATGGCTGATGGAGGATTGACGCCAAACATCCACATCAAGCTATCGAAGCCATAGGTTTGCAAACTGCCCTCTTTATTCATGCCGCCGATGAATCCGTACGTATCGTTTTTGCCGTTTCCGTCCGGGTCTTTCTCTGTAAAGGCTTTCATGACTTCAAACAGCTCGTCAGGTGTCGTTGGCACTTCCATATTCAGCTTTTTCAACCAATCGTTACGGATGAAGAAGCTTCGGCTGATACCGTTTACATTATCATAACCTGGAACTCCAATGGTTTTCCCTTGATAGGACATCGCCTCCCAGGAGTCGCTGCTAAAGCGTTTCTGAAGTTCAGGGAATTGATCCAGATACGGTGTCAAATCCGCAAGAACACCTTGATCATAATATTGCGCGAGATCGGACCGACTTTTCAAGAAAAGCAAATCCGGGATATCCCCGCCTGCAATAAGCGTATTTAGTTTGGTTGTTGATTGCCCAGCTTGAGGAATCGTCATATCCAAGTCGATGTTCATTGCCTTCTCCAGCATTTGCCGTTGAATGTCTTCATCGCGTGGAGGAATCGGAGCGGCAGCGTTGAACGTGCCTTGGTTAAACATCGTGATTTTCATTTTTTTCGCAAACGGGTTATCCGTGGATGGTGAACTGCTCGAAGCTGTAGGCTTAACCTCCTCTTCTTGATCCCCACATCCCGACAATAGCGTTCCCAGCCCTACAATAGCAGCTAGAATGGCAAATGATATCTTTGTTCTTTGCATATTGACCTCTCCTTTGCTTGTATATTATCACGGTTTCCCGTAACAACCTAGATAAGATTTGCTTTTTAACCTTTAATCGATCCCATGAGCATACCCTTGGTAAAATGCTTTTGCATAAATGGATACACGATCAAAATGGGGACCGTAGTCACGACAACAGCAGCCATTTGAACAGCGAACTGGCTAACCGTTCCGGTATTGGCCATCGACTCAGCACTTTGATTTGCAATGTTAAGCAGAATGTTGCGCAAGACAACTTGAAGTGGCATTAAATTCGCATCATTGATATACACAATCGCATCGAAATAACTGTTCCAATGCCCTACTGCGTAAAATAGGGAAATCGTGGCGAGGACAGGCATGGAAAGCGGTAAAATGATTTTCCATAGCGACTGAAGTTCACTTGCGCCGTCAACTCTCGCCGATTCCTCAATTTCAGCAGGCAATTGCTCGAAAAAGCCTTTAATGATCACCAGATTAAATGCACTAATGAGATGCGGAACAATCAAAACCCATGGACTATTTAACATCCCCAAAGAGCGGATTAACAAATAAGTCGGAATTAATCCCCCGCTAAACATCATCGTAAACACAATGAATAATAAAAACGGACTGCGTCCCGGCAAATATTTTTTGGATAACGGGTACGCCGCGATTACCGTAAAAAACACATTTAACGCCGTGCCTACAATCGTTCGGAATAGCGTAATTTTATACGCCTGACCTATACCATTAGAAATGAATACTTCCTTATAGGCTGCAAAGGTAAAGGATTCTGGTATAATCACAATCCCTCTTCTTAAAACTTCCGATTCCGGTGTTACCGAAACAGCGACCACATATAAAAAGGGAAGCAAGCAAAGCAGCGATAACATAATAAGAATAAAATAAACGGCTGATTGCCATACCTTTTCCCCGATCGTCAGCTTAATCATATCTCATACCACCTCACCAAATTTGCCCATCGAATTTTTTGGCAAGCTTGTTTGCAGCCAATACTAAAATAAATCCGATGACAGCTTTAAACAATCCCACAGCAGTTGCGAGGCCAATCTTAAGACGCTCCAGCCCCTCGCGGTATACCCATGTGTCGATAATATCGATTTTCTCCTGGTTAAAAGTATTGGCAAACATGAAGATTTGGTCAAAACCAGCGTCCAGAATATGGCTCAATTTAAGAATGAGCATCAGAATAATGACTCCTCGAATGCCGGGCAAGGTTACATGCCAGAGCTGTCTCGATTTGGAAGCGCCATCCATTCGAGCTGCTTCATATAAGCTTGGGTCAATCCCTGATAATGCGGCAAGGTATAGTATCGCTCCCCAACCGATGTCCTTCCATATTTCAGACGAGATGACCAGCAGTCTTCCCCAAGCAGGCTCCGTTAGGAAGGAGATGGGATCAAAACCGTTTTCCTTCAAAATCATATTGAAAAGGCCATCACCCGGAGCCAATAATGCAACCATCAATCCATAAACAATGACCCAAGACAGAAAATGGGGTAAATAAGTAATGGTTTGTACGATTTTCTTAAACCATTGGGTATGAACTTCATTAAGAAGCAAAGCAAGTGCGATGGGAGCGGAGAAACCGAACAATAGCTTATACAACGATATAATTATCGTGTTTCTCATGATGTCCCAGAAATAAACGCCGTTAATAAAATCTGTGAAATTTTTGAATCCGACCCACGGGCTATCCCATAACCCCAAAGCCAGATTGTAGTTTTTAAAAGCAATAATGATTCCGGCCAATGGGATGTATTTGAATACGGCAAAATAAACCAATGCCGGAATTAATAGAAGGTACATCATTTTATACTTTTGTATGGTCCTTAACCACGAATTCCGCTTTTTGGAGAGGGGAATAGCTTCCGCTGCCAATTTCGATTGCATGTCATCACCTCGTCTTTATTTATATTTGTATAATAGCACCCCCCTATCAGATAAATTTCTGTCATTTCAAGAATTTCTTATAAGATATTAAGTAAGTGGGCCTTCGATAGTTCTAAGTAAAAGATTTCTTCTAAGATCTGCTCAATAAAGTAATTCTCTACTGTGCTTTACAACGAAGGTGAAGGCACCAATCGATTATTTATCCTTTAAAAATAAAAAAACCGCCCTATAGGCGGCAAAACTTCTATTTGCACTATTCATTTGTTCGTATCAGATCAGAGGTGTGCTTAAAGTGAGCTTTATTGGATTTCAGACTCGTCAGTAATTAGCTTAAATAATAGGTTAACATTCACTATGGCGACTTATAGCTTATCAAATTCCACATCGTATTTATTGAAGATGATTTTATATTTATTTTCGAATATAGTCCATCGCTTTTCTGTTCCGTACTTTTCCTGCAATGCCTTCAAATAATGTTTAGCCGCTGCTATATCATTGGATTGTAACAGTAAATGAAAGCTCTCTTCACCCAGATGTAGAAATGGTCCTGAAGTGTAATATTCAACAAGGGATCTGGCACTGGTCATCGTATCATAGAAATGAATAACCTCTTCTACTCCACTTAACAGCGTTTTTCTTAAATCATCCATATTCGTATCAGGAGTGATTGAAAAACGATCTGGAACAGACTCAACAATTTCTCCAATTCTTGCTCTGAAGTGACACTCCGCTTCTTGGGGAGCAGTCAGAATTTCCCTCGATTGTATCAGTGCCAAATCCGGTGCATAAATACCGCAGTTCACATAAAACATTACATTGTCCGCTGAATTGCCAGAAGACTTTTGGAAATTGAACATGTAGATAAGGTTTTCTGTCGTCTTATTGAAATTCAAACTCTTCCTCATGAAGCCACGCTTGGAAAGGAACGGCTTAACGTCAAGCTTAATCATATCGTTAAAGAGCTGCTGCAACATGATCCCTCCTATAAGATTAATCGTTTCCATTACAATTTTGTTAAGAGTTTCAAAGATATTTTCTTCTATTACGACTACTAAATACTTGTACAAATAAAACGGAAGATAATTATTGAATATTACTTCATAATTTCCAGCTTGTCCAAACATAAAATTGATTTGCTAATGAATTTTCTCCACATAGTAAACAAATTATTTTACAAAGTATTTGTTGACACTGAAATAATTGTATAATACATTTGTTTGTATACTTTATATACATATATATTTACAAAGTGAGGAGTGAAAATGGATAGGTTTATGATGGGTGGTCTTTGCAATAGGTTAGGCTGGCATCTGAGAAAGAAATGTATTTGAAGTAAATACTCAGTAAGCGAGTTAGAGGAGAATTTAGATGGCTTTATTGCTCAAAAATCGGGGAGCCATGCTGCTTCTGATGTTTAATTTATTTTTGGTCTTTGCTGGTATCGGACTGGTCATTCCAGTTATACCCAAATACATCACAATGCTTGATATCAACGGCAGCACTGCCGGCTTGCTTACCGCCTCCTTCGCATTTACACAGCTGGTTTTCTCACCACTGGCGGGACGGTTATCCGATTCCTTCGGACGCAAGCGCATCATTGTTGCCGGAATGATGGTCTTCGCTTGCGCCGAAGTTATATTCGGTTTGGCTGATTCTGCTCTGCTGCTCTTTGTATCCCGGATGATGGGCGGCATTAGCGGAGCGTTCATCATGCCTGCAGTTATTGCCTACGCGGCAGATGTTACTACCGAGGAAGAACGTGCCAAAGGGATGGGTTTTATCAATGCTTCCTTTTTGACTGGCTACATTATTGGTCCTGGTATTGGAGGCTATCTTGCGGAGTTCGGCATTCGCGTACCGTTCTATGCTGCAGGGATTGCCGGCCTGGTCGCTGCAGTTCTTACACCAGTTGTTCTGCGGGAATCGATGCCATCTACTGTAAAAAAAGATGAGATTAGCGAAAAGGCAATGTCTAATCGGGAGCCCCAAAAGAGTCTGCTCCAACAGTTGCGTTTCGCTTACCGCGAACCCTATTTTATAAATTTACTCCTTGTTTTCGTCATGTCCTTTGGGCTTGCCAATTATGAAGCAGTATTCGGCCTCTTCGTCGACCATAAGCTCGGCTTCACACCGAAGGATATTGCTTTCATTTTCACCTTTGCGTCCATTGGAGGCGCAGTCATTCAGTTATCCATTTTCGGCTGGCTCATCAACCGTTTCGGCGAAAAGCGAGTCATTACACTTTGTCTGCTCGCTTCAGGGGTGTTCGTCCTGCTGACGTTGTTCGTTCATCAATATTGGCTGATTTTTGCAGTTACTTTTGTTATATTCTTGTCCATTGATATTTTACGCCCCGCTATTAGCACGCAAATGTCCATGGTTGCGAATGAACAGCAGGGATATGTGGCAGGACTTAACTCTGCCTTTACCAGCCTGGGCAATATTATCGGACCGATAGTATTATATGTTACTGTGCTCTTTCACCGGACGAAATACATGAAAAAACAAAGACCTACCATCTCTGTCTCTTTTTATTTTTACAATAAAAATGGACATATCCGCTCTTCTAAAACGGATGTCCATAAATGGTATATAACACAATAAGAAATTACAGTAGCTACATTGATTACTTACGTTACCTCCGACAGTCTCAATCCTGTCCCTAGAATCTAAGAAATAATAACCGTGTGGATTGAAAATTAAAACTTAGACTGTCGTTTTTTTTTAATCTGACTTCATCCGTTATCGTAACCAACGCAAAATAACGGACTCATACTAATGTTCTATGCTGCAGTCACGATTATTGGCTGATCCTTTGTTATGATTATGGTATGTTCATGTTGTGCTGCAAAGCTATTGTCGGGGGTACATAAAGTCCATCCATCCGGCTGCTCAACGACATACCCAGCACCTGTAGATAAAAAGGGCTCGATTGTAATTACCATGCCCTCTTTCAATACCCGTTTATCGTGCTTGTTATAAACGGGTAGAATCTCTACTGGGGCCTCGTGCAGAGATTTGCCAATACCATGGCTGCACAGATCCTTAATTATATTATAGCCGCCTTTTTTAGCCTCGATTTCAATAATCCTTCCGATTTCGTTCAATTTCACTCCATGCTTAAGTGAAGAGATTACTTTCATCATTGTATGGTGTGTGTATTGACACAGACGCATTAGTGATGGCTCATATGGAGCTATCGGAAAAGAATGTCCAGCATCCGCAAAATAGCCGCAAAGTTCTGCAGAAACATCGATGTTTATTAAATCGCCCGGTTGGATGATTCGATTTCCCGGTATTCCGTGTGCAACTTCGTGGTTAACACTAATACATGTGTTGCCAGGGAAATTGTAAGTTATCTGAGGCGCCGACACAGCCCCATGACTTTTCAAAATCCGCTCCCCAATATCATCCAGTTCCTTTGTCGTAATTCCAACTCGCGTGTGACGTTTCATTTCATTAATCGTCAAAGCAACGATTTTGCCAATTTCTTTCAGACCATCAATATCGTTTTGTGATTCTATTGTCATAAAAAGCTCCTCCATTTTCCATCTAAACTTTATTTAATTCAAATTTATTTTAACACACAATAGAATATTTAATTATTGTAGTAATTAGGTGAGCTTTTGATGCGATTACCAATCTTCCCATTCTTCATACGGAGTATTAAACATATAAGTAAATAAATATTGCTCAAAGAGGCTGCCGTTTAATATCGGCAGCCTCGTCTTGTTGATTCTTACGCTATAGTATTGTTCGATTGTAGAACCAATGATTACATAAGCTTTTACGACTTTTATTGGCGTTGAATATACAATAATGCACCTATTAAAGTAACGTTATTTCGTCAGAACCAGCGGCAAACGATTGACCCCGAACATCATCCAGCTGTCCAACCGCTCTAGCGTGTGCGAACGATCTCTTGCGTAGTCAGGAAACCTACTAAGAAGTGTTTGAATGGCGATCTTGCTCTCCAAGCGGGCAAGCTGAGAGCCCAAGCAGAAGTGAATGCCGTGTCCCAATGCCAGATGCGGATTCGGGTTGCGATGGATATCGAATTTTTCCGGAGTATCAAATTGCTCTCCGTCATGATTGGCCGACCCGATCCAGAGGTTGACCATTTGTCCGGGCGAAAGCGTTTGGCCGCGCAGAACAGTCGTCTTTTTAACGATTCGAATCATCGTTTGAACGGGAGAGCAATAGCGAAGCACCTCTTCGATGGCTTGCGGAATCATGGAAGGTTCCTCGATGAGACTTTTCCTAGCCTCTCTGTCACTATCTAGGCACAGTAAGGCTGACGTTATAAGATTGGTCGTGGTTTCATTCCCCGCCACCAGCAGCAGAATGCAGAATCCGATGATCTCCAAGTCACTTAATTGCTTGCCTTCGACCTTTGCATGAACGAGATTGCTGATGAGATCATCCAGCGGGTCAAGCCGTCTTCGATTCATGATGTCGGAGAAATAGTCGCTCATTTCCTTCTGGCATTGAAAATAACGTTCGCCGTCATTCCCAACTAGCGAATCCGACCATTCCTTGAACCGGTCGCGATCCACGGACGGAATGCCCAGCATTTCGACGATGACGATGATCGGCAGAGGGCTCGCATAATCGAGAAGGGCATCCATCTTCCCCGCCTCTTCTGCTTGATCGCACAATTGCTGCGCAATCGATTCAATTTTCGGTGCGAGCGCTTCGATAGCCCGAGGAGTGAAAGCTTGCGAAACGAGCATACGCAGCTGTCGGTGTTTAGGTGGATCTTGCCTAAGAATGCTTGAGTTGATCGGCTCCATGGCGCTTTCCGTCCCTTTTGATGAATAATGCTCATGATCGGCAAATATCTTCTTTACATCTTCGTACTTGTACACGTCCCAAGTATTTTTCTCCGAATTGAACACGACAGGGGAAGAGTTTCGCATTTCTTTAAACCAAGACAAAGGTATCAGTTCGCTGTCAGTTTTCCAATTCATACGTCGCATCGCCGCTTTCMGCTTAGAATGAAATCAGTTCAACATACCATCTGGCTTGCCGCCGGGGGTCAAAAACAACCCGGTCGTAATAATCTGATAAAGAAAATGTTCAAGATCGTCGCGGTTTATACTACTGCCATAGGTTAGAAAATAATCGCAGGAACTGTTGAGCAATCCGACAATTCCCGCAGCAGCCAAGCTGCAATTGACATTGATCATTACCCCCTCTTCCCGGCTTCCTTCCAGCACCTCTGCAATAAAACGAATATAGCCGAGCTTCAGTTCATTCAATTCCTCTAGTACTTCCTGATCAATTCCGTTCGATAATTCGTTGAACACGATATGTGCGAATCCGCTGGAATCCAGAAACAAGTCGAGATTGTGCCGGATGATTCGCCTGATTTGTTCTTCCAACGAAAGATCAGTTCGCAGCTCATTCCGTATTCGATCGGTAATGACCTGCAGTCCAYCCATTACGATCGTCTTAAACAGCTGTGCTTTTCCTGGAAAATGATAATACAGCGTCCCTTTGGCAACCTTTGCTCTAAGTGCGATATCGTCCATATTAGCTCGGTGGTATCCATTCTCCGAGAAAACGTCTATCGCTGCTGACATGATTTTCGTTTTGCTCAATGCGAAATGACTCTCCTTTTCGTAATGTACTGACTAGTCAGTACAATTAATATATTTATGGTAACACTCGGTAAAATGATTGTCAATCATGATTGTTTTTTCGTTATTCGGTACAAATTCTTGACATAGCACATTGCTAAGTATATGTACCGAAAAAACAAAAAAACCACGATATACGTGGTTTTTAATAGCTTGTCTCCTATTTATGCATACTCAAGAGCTTCGTTCAGATTTCTATTTTTTCAAGCTTTTCAAAAACACCATCAACCCATTCTTTGTCATCCCAGAGTTTTGAATCATGAAGTTTTCTAACAGCGGGATGTCCAGTTACAATCGTGTCTACACCGTCTTTGTTTCCAAAGTACAAATCAACGATTATTAATATTTTATTTTCTGTTTGAACTAACATCTTAAAGCTCATACCAGATCCTTGGTTCGAAAAAGGTAAATTTACGTAGTAGAGATTTTCATCAAGTTGCTTGAATTCTGCTTCCGCAAATTTATTTTCCAGACCAAAAATAACACTAAACTCTCCCTTTAATTCTTTTCTTTGTTCTAGCTCTAGCATTTTATTTGTGTATTTCAGAAGATTCTCGTTAGATATGTAATTTCTAAATGTGACTGCTTTTTGTTCTGCGATAGCACCGGTATACAAATTCACAAAAGCTTTTCCAAATGTAACAACGGTTTCTTGATCGTCATCACTAATTTGATCCCTTTTAATTGAAAATTGCAGATTGGCCAGGTCACTTAATATTTCCGCTGCTGATTTCTCTGGTAGTTCCAAAGAAGCCTCTTCACTTAATGGTATATTATTTGAGTCAGCAATTTGTCCTAATGCATCTTTCCCCTTTATTACAGGATTTGCTAGCAATCCAATTCCAACTGCTATCATAAGGACAATTGAGAAAAAAAGTAACCAAAACCTCGGTTTTCTGTAATTCAACACGTTTTTAATCCTCCCTTTTACATTCCCCTCACCAAAAGCAAGCGGACTCCCATTCAAAATATGTCTTTCGGTAGCTAGCGATAATAATGATTAACATACAGATGAACCAAAGATATGATCCAATCTATATGTAAATCTGCAATGGATTCACACTTTCCCTATTCAGAGCAGTCAGTGCTGGAAATGTCCCGCCTACAAATAAATCGACCATTTCTTTCCCACTATTAATCTGCGGACTTTGCTGAAGCATGCTATCTTGAGGAATTGGATTCCTATCCCCATTCCTTGGCAACAGACTAAATACACTTTCAAATATTTGATTCTAAGTGGAGGACTCTCCGTTTGTCAAGGCGGGCCGTAATTCAAACTAGGAATAGCTTCTCCTATTATTTCTTGTGCTTCAGCTTTCTTTTAATGTGAACACCGATCAAACCGATAATTATAAAGCATCCTCCCGTCACTATCATGCCGAGAAAATTAGTCAAAATTAAATCAGGATCGGGACCATTTCCTACTGGACCAATTTTAGGTTTATAAGCATCAAAATAATAAAAAACAGCCATTAATGTCATTAGGGTACCTACTGATATATTAAATACTGATATCCATAGTTTATATTTATCTGGTTGTGTTATGAGAAAATAAATATTTTGGATGATTACGAAAGCCAAGAATATCCCTTTGTAGATCACCTTTATATCACCTTTCCTCAAAATGTAATCGTACCTAATAAAACCTTTTATCAGTCACTATTGTTCGACTGTCCTGCCTGTTAGCTTAACGGGCTACCGTAAAGTTGTATATAAACCTCAATGAATCCGCCCATCCGATATCCAGATGTGGGTGTTTTACATACTATACTACCTATCCTGATCCTTTATCACCTGCTCAATCCCCTTCAGAATCAGCTTCATGCCGAATTCAAACGCTCCGTCGGTCCCTATCAGATTGAATAGCCCTTTTTTGTACATCCCTCGAAACACTCCCGCATCTGTCTCGCTCATGGCGTCCAGAAGACTTGTTATCTCTCCATCACGAAGCTCTCCCTGCTCCTCAAGCA
Source organism: Paenibacillus sp. 01T424 (assembly GCF_056398745.1). Classification (NCBI taxonomy): domain Bacteria; kingdom Bacillati; phylum Bacillota; class Bacilli; order Caryophanales; family Paenibacillaceae; genus Paenibacillus; species Paenibacillus sp. 01T424. The sequence continues at coordinate 53,241 of NZ_JBFTPZ010000022.1, forward strand.
TAGTGGATAATATGCGCTGATGCTGATAATTGTCCAGAACGAAGTAGAAGACATAGTTCACCAGCGTAAGAACGGCTTGTAATTTTTGCTCTTGCTCAAGTGGCGTCGATTCCATGCAGAGCAGCATTCGGTTAGTGAACCGGATCATGTCTGGTTCGTGGGGCAGCGTCAACATCATGAGCTGCGTGGAGCAGGGATATCGGCTGAGCACACTCCGTACAGTTACCGCAAATTCCGCTAGCTGCTCCCTCCAATCCCCCTCAGAGTGAAACTCCTCCAAAATGATCTTCGATACATGGTTGGCCAGGCGCTGGTAGAGATTCTGCTTGCTCTTGAAATACCAATACAAAGAGGGAGCCTGAATGCCCAGACGATCGGCCAAGCGTCTCATGCTGAATTTCTCAATTCCTTCCTCTCCAAGAAGCTCCCACGAGGTTTCCAAAATTTTGTCCTCCGAAATCTGAGGCTGCTTTTTTTTCAACGGTATCCGTCCTTTTATCTAACAGTGTAAGTTTATGCTTTACAGGTTCATAGGCTCATGATATCATCTAACACTGTAAGATACAAACTAACACTGTTAGATTGATGGTCACAATAAATAAAGAAAGTAGTGATTTACATGGATACAGAAAACCTCCATTATTTTGAAAAAGCACCCGTCTCAAAAGCTGTAGCTCACTTCGCTGTACCGATGATGTTAGGCATGTCAATGAGTGTTATATACTCCATCTTGAATGCCTATTTCCTTGGTACACTCCACAATACTGCCATGTTGACTGCACTCGCACTCACCTTGCCTTTATTCGCGGCGATTATGGCACTAGGCAACTTGATTGGCATCGGTAGCGGAGCCTTCATCTCTCGGTTGCTGGGTGAGAAAAAATATGATGATGTTAAGCATGTATCTTCATTTGCCTTTTACAGTAGTTTAGTGCTCGGTCTTATCGTGATGGCCGTTAGTCTCCCGTTGATTGATCCAATCGTTCATGGCCTGGGGGCAACGCCTGACTCCTTCGGATTTACAAAGGACTATGTCACGATAATGCTTATTGGTTCACCAATCGTCGTATTGTTCTTCACGCTGGAGAATATTGTGCGCTCGGAGGGGTCAGCTACCACGTCGATGATCGGTATGATTATCAGTGTTGTCGTAAATATTATTCTAGATGCGCTAGTCATCTTCGTTTTCCATTGGGATGTAATCGGCGTTGCGTCTGCTACAGTCATTTCTAATTTGGTTGCGAGTATATACTACGCCTTTCATATAAGATATAAAAGCCAATTTTTGACCATTTCTATAAAATGGTTTAAGGCTACCAAGGACATTCTAAGCAATGTATTCAAAATCGGAGTTCCCGTTTTTGTTATGAGTATCTTCATGGGAGCAATGTCACTCATCTTTAACCATTTTCTTGTTGAATATGGGGAGCAAGCTATAGCGGGGTTCGGAATTTCATCGCGTTTGCTGCAATTTCCAGAGTTTATTCTGATGGGATTATGTGAGGGAGTCGTGCCGATGATTGCTTTCTCTTTTACAGCGAATAAATTACGCATGAAGCATACCATTACATTCACAATTAAAGTGGTTGTTGCGTTAGCAGTCGTGTTCGGAGTTATCGTCTATCTGATTTCCGACCATTTAATTGGTTTATTTACGAATGACCCGCAATTAATTGAAATGGGCAGCTACATTCTGCATGTGACGTTCTTATCCTTGTTTATTACAGGAATGACCTCGTTGTTTACGGGAATCTTCCAAGCAACAGCGCAAGGAACCGCCGCGTTTATTATGTCAATAATTCAAGGAATTACTCTGATTCCTGTGTTATTTATAGCTAATCGCTTGAATGGCTTTCATGGGGTGGTCTGGTCGCTTGTCATAGCGGATGCCGTCGCGTTCCTTGTTGGAGCCATCATGCTGTATGTCCTACGGAACAAATTGCAGCCGGATTTGGAAAGTTTAGTGCACTAGTAACGAATAAGACGTATGAGGCAGGATAAGGGCACTCCCTGATCTTGCCTTTCTTCGGGTCAAACCGTTTTCCACCGCGAACTAGATTAGCTCCTTGTTCTTATGCTCGAATTGCTTTACTAGTTCATCTGTTGAGAATAACTGATCCAAAGACGGATAAAACTTTTTTCGGTCCAGCATAAAGTTAAAAGAACATCATCATAAAAAAGAATAAACCCAGCACTGGTACAGTACTGGGTCGCATTTCTTCATTTAAAACCGTTTTTTATAAACCCTCATCGCAAAGAAGTAGGCTACAAACAAGATCCCAACGCACCATGCAAGCGCAATCCACAGATCATTGCCTACAGGCTGGTTTGACAGCAACGCGCGAATGGCTTCAACGATTGAGGTTACCGGTTGGTTTTCGGCAAAGGCACGAACGACCGAAGGCATCGATTCGGTCGGCACAAATGCCGAGCTAATAAACGGAAGGAAGATGATCGGGTAGGAAAAAGCGCTTGCTCCATCCACCGATTTTGCCAATAATCCTGCAATGGCAGCGACCCAGGTTAATGCCAGCGTAAACAGCATGAGTATGCCAGCTACTGCAAGCCAGTCTAGTATCCCGGCCGAAGAACGAAAACCCATAATCAAAGCTACGAGAATGATAACGACAACCGAGATAGCATTGGATACTAGTGAGGTCAGCACATGCCCCCATAGTAAGGTAGAACGCGAAATTGGCATGGAATGAAACCGCTCGAAAATACCTCGCTGCACATCGGTAAACAGACGAAATGCCGTGTAGGATATCCCGCTAGCAATCGCAATGAGCAGAATTCCGGGCAATAGATAATTAACGTAGTTATCTGTACCGGTTTGAATTGCACCGCCAAACACATAGACGAACAGCAGCATCATCGCTATCGGAGTGATACAGACCGTGACGATGGTGTCCATACTACGGGAAATATGGCGCATGGAACGTCCGAGCATAACACCCAAATCGTTAAAAAAATGTTTTTTTACCGTCTCCATTTATGCTCCCTCCTTCTTGCCAATAATGGAGAGGAATATCTCTTCCAATGTCGGCTGCTTCTCAATATACTCCACTTTCGTTGATGGAAACATCTTTTTAAGCTCCAAAAGCGTGCCGCTGGCGATGATTTTACCCTTGTGCAGAATAGCTATTCGGTCAGCGAGCTGTTCCGCCTCTTCCAAATACTGCGTAGTTAGGAATACCGTAGTGCCGCTGTCTGCAAGCTCCTTCACGATCTTCCAAACCTCGATGCGTGCCTCGGGATCAAGGCCAGTGGTCGGCTCGTCGAGGAAAATAACCTGCGGTTTCCCTACAAAGCTCAATGCGATGTCGAGCCTGCGGCGCATCCCACCCGAATAAGTAGATACCCTGCGGTTGGCGGCGTCTGTCAGGCCAAAGCGTTGAAGCAAGTCGTCCGCAACTTGCCGCGGATTACTCAGGTATCGCAGTTTGGCAATCATGATTAGGTTTTCTCGTCCAGTCATTAGTTCGTCTACGGCGGCAAATTGTCCGGTTAAACTAATCGCCTGCCTCACATGATCAGGTTTGGACGCCACATCGAATCCCTCAACGACGGCGGTTCCACTGTCTTGTTTGAGCAGCGTGGTGAGGATTTTCACTACCGTCGTTTTACCTGCACCGTTTGAACCGAGCAGTGCAAAAATACTGCCCTTTTCCACCTCGAAATCTACTCCTTTAAGGACAGCAAGCTCTTTGTAAGACTTTTTCAGACCTAATACTTGAATTGATTTGTTTTTCATGTTTTTCCCCTCCTTATCGAACCGTAACTTTAGACAATTCGGCTCCCATGCCTTTAAGCGCAGCATAGGTCAGCTTATCCATGACTGCTTCGTCAAAGCAGATGGTTTTGATGGAGCGGTAATACTTATTAGTCAAGGAAAAAAATGCTTGAAAAGAAACATTCTTGAGTGTAGCACCCTTAAACGAAACTTCATTTATAGCAGACTTGTCAAACTTAACGCCGATAAAGGTTTGCCCGTCAAGACACAGCCCACTCAGGTCACAATATTTGAAGTCCACGCCGTCAAAGATACAACCTTCAAAGATTGTTTTTTTAAGGTCGATCTTGTTTAGCGTGACATCGGTCAGTTTTACGCCTGTGAATTTTGCTCCTTCCATCCCCGAAATACTGAAGTTGGTGCGTACAAGGATCGATTTATTGAAGCTCGCATTGGAAAGATCATTGACAGATAGGGTACAGTCGGTCAGATTTGCGCCGTTAAAATTGGCTTCACGAATGTCACTGCTCTTAAAGGTGCTTCCTGTCAAGTCTGCACCTGCAAAGTCAGAGCCGTGTAATGCACTCGATGTGAAATTTCCTTTATGCGCAATAACACCTGCAAAGTCACTCTTTAGCAAATTGCTCGCGCTAAAGTTTGTCAGTACTTGCCTCTCCAGCGAGCGGGAGAGATTGGCGACTTCCAGTATCGTTTCCTCGATGTCGCCGATGCTCTCAATGGTCTTATTAAACGCTGTTTCATCGTCTTTGCCCTCGGCTTTAAGTTCACGGTACCTCTCCTGTAAATCGGAGAGCAGGTCGGCTTTTAATTCGGTGACGCTTTTCACCCCATCGTATGGCGTAAAAACGTCGTTCAAATAATTCGTCAATTTCTGATTCATCACATCAAACCTCCTATAGTAAGTTTTCAAGCACGCGTTTTGCATACTCCCAGTTGCTATTGTTGCGGGCATATGTTTCCTTGCCCTTCTCGGTAATTCTAAAATATTTGCGCCGTCCGCCCTGTGATTCATCGCCCCAATACCACTCGATATCACCGTCTGTCTCAAGGCGTCTGACACTGGAATACATGGTCGCTTCTTTTAGTTCATACTCACCGCCCGAGCGCTCCGCGATCAATTTGACAATTTCGTATCCATAGCGATCATCTTCGGATAATAGTCGCAATATCATCGTATCGGTATGTCCGCGCAGCAGGTCGGATGTAATTTTGTTCTCACTCATTTAATCACCCCGCAACTGTATAATACGACATACTACTGTGACTGTCAAGGTACTATTTTAATCAAATTACTTTCTCTGTGGTTACGGAAGCCTAGCCCTATCGATTTTAGTTGTAAAATGAAAAATGAACCCAAGGTTCCCCTTGGGTTCACGCGATTAGTTACCTTGTGTGTCTTTGCTGCATGGCATGTGACATGATATCCCCCACAACTTAACTGTGAGAAAGTACCTTATTTCAATTCATTCTCATTCAAGCCGGTGGAATACTTTGAGGATTGTTGAACACATTATTTGGATCATACTTAGCTTTTACTCTACGCAGCCTAGGAAAGTTTTTACCATAATAAACAGGACCAGAACATTTGATACCTTGGTCTGGTACATTGATATAGGAACCTACGATATATGGCTGCAGCTTATGCCTTGTGTTCCGTGCTAAGGCAATATTTTTAGCGGCATGAGATGGCTTAACCCATGAGCTGTTCCATTCGACATAAAATTTGGCTTTACGCCAGTAGAATGCTGTGGCTTTAGGTGCGATACGGCTTATGGCACCACCCCAGTTAAGGAAGAAGAAGCCGGCCGGAGTCCCTCCCTCAGCGTTTTCTAGAAACTCGCGCATAACTTTATAGGCTTTATCTGGAAAAGGACGTCTGCCGAAGCCGCTGGAAAACTGGTTGCTGAACTTTTGTGTCAGCACTGGATCAGGAGCTAACAAAAACTTTGTAGCTTCAAGATATGGTAACAATCGGATGGTTTTTTTTGTAGGCGTCCCCACGCTTAAAATAGGCTCTAATTGACGCAGGGCTTCCGTTTTAGATCCAAGAAACAGACCGATCATGCTAACATTTCCACCCTTTTTGGGTCCAACATTTAATTCGCTGCCCAATCTGGTGCTGGCATTAGGAGCCCAGACTTGCCATTTCTTTACGACTTTTTCGAACTGCTCCCATGGCCACGTTACGCTGAAGACGGTAGCTTTGGCTGGAGCACGCAGTACTTTGAATTTGTATTTTGTGTATACGCCAAAGTTACCGCCTCCTCCACCGCGGGAAGCCCATAGGAGATCGGAATTGCGTTTTTTATTTGCCCGGATTACTCTTCCCTTAGCGTCAACCATTTCTAGTCCGATGAGATTGTCGCTAATGAGGCCAGTCGTTCTTTGGAGCGGACCAATCCCTCCGCCAAGTGTAATTCCACCGATTCCAACCGAAGGACTATCACCAAACGGTGCGATAAAACCTTGTCTTGCCAATTTGTCTACGACTCTTCCTACCCGATTGCCTGACTCAACCACAACAGTTCTGCACTTTTTATTCAACTTGATTTTCTTCATCTCGCTAACATCGATGACAATGCCTCCGTTAACTTGAGAAAGGTTGGTCTCCAAGGCGTGCCGTCCACTTCTCGGGCGAATAGGAACATTATTTTTGCGAGCCCATCTTATAGCGTTTGCAACATCCTGTGTTCTTTGGGCAAAAACAAAAACTTTTGGAAATCTGTCGGTATGAGGATCCCAATTCTTACGAGCCGCTTCATAACCAGGGTTTCCCTTGAAAATCACTCGCCCCGTAAGTTTTGTTATTGATTTCATGTATCCAACTCCTTTATCCATTTCTCCCGCAATTTAGACAGTTGCCATGTATCGTATGAAGGGTTTAACCAGTTGGTATGGACTACTGCTGATAAAGTATATATAAAGAAGATCTCGAATGATCATGGTTTTCATTATTTGTCTTTACAAGTGCATGAATGTTGAACTGATATTTGTATTCCAAACTAAAAAAAGTGACAGTCATGGACCATTAAATAATGTCCTAGACTGTCACTTTTTGATTGAACTAATGACTACTTTTTCGTAATCAGAGGAGTGTTTTTTTCTTTAAGCTATGTTTTAGATCGTGTTGAAAAATATATGATTATGTTTACGATGTTTTCTTGCACTTTATAATTAAAAAATGGATTGGAAGTGCATTTTTCGTGTTCTTATTTGGCTCGTCAATTTCTGAAATCTCTACTAGTCCATATTTTTCAAAATCTTGTTTTATGGAATCATCATCATAAAAATACATTTTTACACCTTCCATAATCTCGAAATAGTCTTTATCCAATTGTTTGCCCTTTCCAAACATTGGGGCTTTTTGTGAAACCGTTGTAAAAACCAAATATCCATTTGGCTTTAACTGATCATAACAATCTTGAATAAACTTTTCTCTCTCGCTATTATCCAATAAGTGAATAAGCGCATGACTGAATATACCATCATAGAGCTTGTTATCAAAGGGCATATCCGTTACTGAACCATGTAAAATACTAATATCAAGCCCGTTTTCCTTCGCCAAATCAATCGCTGTTTTTGAAATTTCTATACCTGTTACATTTATTCCATTGTCAATAAAAACCTTTGCATTTCTGCCATAACCAATACCTGGAATCAGTATGTCCTTAACATTCTTTTCAAGGAAAAAGTCCTTTGTTGCGATTGCGGAGTCTGTAGGTTCAAATCCCCACATCGTTTGTTTTTCTATAAAACTTGATTCCCAAAATTCCGTCATATCTCTATCTCCTTTATGTCTTAAATTAAATGTTATCTTGTTAGCCATTACAATATTTCGATATACCCTTCAGTTCCATGCACCCGTATTCGTTGTCCATCTTTTATTAATGTGGTAGCATTCTCTACCCCAACTACTGCTGGTAAGCCATACTCACGCGCGATAACTGCCCCATGAGTCATCAGCCCACCAACTTCGGTAACTAGACCTTTAATGGATACAAACAATGGTGTCCAGCCAGGGTCAGTAAAGGAAGTGACTAAAATATCTCCATCTTCTAAGTCAGCATCCTCCATACTTAAGATAACACGTGCTCGTCCCTCGATTACTCCAGAAGAAACAGGCAGACCTGCAATAGCCTCGGTTGGGAGATTTTCCCGTTCATACTTCCCTGCAATGATTTCGCCATCAGATGTAATAACTCGTGGGGGAGTCAGTTTTTCATATCGTTTATATTCGTCTTTTCGATTGTTGATGATCTGGTAATCCAGTATATTTGTGGCTACGACATCGCGAAATTCTTCAAAAGTAAGATAGTATACATCATCTTTTTCATGAATAATGCCCGCTTGTACGAGCTGTTCGGCTTCTTTCAATAAAGCTTGCTTATATACGAAGTATCGACTAATCATGCCGTATTTTGGATATTCACGATATCCGCTGAAATTTTGGATTAAGCTGATCATTTGTTTGGTCTCTGCGGCTTTTTGATTACCATCCGGTAATTGTTTTAATCGGTCTAATAACTCTTGTTCTTTTTCCAAAGCTTCCTGTCGCCCTTGTTCGAATTTTCGCTTGCCGGCATTAGGCTCAAAGTTTTTGATGTTGCCTAGAATCATCGGGACAAGTGTAATTGGTTTTTCACTCCAACGAGTTTTTGTCATATCGATTTCACCGGCACATCGCATCCCATATTTGTCGAGATAAGCATAGATAGCGTCTTGGGTTTCTTTCCCACCATTTAGCTTAACTAGATCATCCAAAAAGTTATCTTCTCTTACATATTGTAAATAATCAATTACTTCTGGATAAGGACGAATCACATCAGCGACATCCAATAGTGCCAGACCCATTGTCGAAGTAATATTGTTTGGTACAGATTGCGAAAGCGTATCTGCTGCATTTTTTTCACCTAACCACTTGTTCATTTTTTCATTAATCCATGATGAAGCATCCATCCCAGTCATAATTACAGCAGAACTTTGTGGGTTAAATAGAGTTTTCTTTAATTGCTGGATATCTTCTAAAATATAATCAAACAAATCTGATCCTGATTTCGTTTGGATGTTTTGTTTTAACTCTTCTATCGATGTTTGACTACTTTTAATTAAATCAGAAACGATTGTCGGGTTATTTTCGATTTGTGCTTGAATATCGGAAAACGTCTTACCTTTACTGCTTTTAATGGGACTAGGTACTTGTTTAACATCAGGAGTTGATTTTATAAAATCTTCTCGCTCTACGATAGTCATAAGCGCGTCTTTTATGAGGGGATCGGATTTTCCCAAGGCATCTATTACAATACTGCTACTGACAGGGGAAGCCAGGCTATGTGTGATATCAACAAACAATCTTCCACCAGCTGTTCGCATGGTTGCAGGGGTCGTTAACAGGTAGAAAGACAGTCCCAATGGTTTTATGGGGTCGGTCATCATTTGTTGATGACCAACAGAAACATAGACGTGATTTTCTTTATCATTCGCTTCAGGGATCGGGTATAAGGTTGTAATTGGACGACTCTGTACAATATAAAATGTATCATCAACTAAACACCATTCGATATCTTGTGGACAACCAAAATAAGCTTCGATCTGTCTTCCGATGAGCGCCAATCGTAAAATTTGTTGTTCAGTAAGTGTTTGTGTCTTCTGTAGTTCAGGATCGATTTGCTTTGTCTCTGTTCCTCCTTCTTTTAATCCATAGATAGCCACTTTTTTGGTTGCTATCCTTTTGTTGACGATTTCCCCTCCCTGTACGATATAACAATCGGCAGAAACTAGGCCAGAAACCAACGCTTCTCCAAGTCCAAAGCTGGCATCGATGGAGAGCAGCTTTCGGTTAGAACTGATCGGATCGGCGGTAAATAAAATGCCCGAAGCCTGTGGGAAAACCATCCTTTGAACGATAACGGATAAATAAACTTGACTGTGGTCAAATCCATTTTGCATACGGTAGATTACCGCGCGATCCGTAAATAGAGATGCAAAACATTTACTGATATGCTGAATGATTGCTTCTTTGCCGATGATATTTAAATAGGTGTCATGTTGACCAGCAAAAGAAGAATGTGGTAAATCTTCAGCAGTCGCACTAGAACGTACGGCATAAGCATGTTCATCACCAAATTGTGAGAGATAGTGTGTAATTGCTTTCACAACTTCAGAAGGAATTTCTACCTCCATAATGATTTGTCGAATCTTTCTGCTAATTTCACCAATCTGGTCTCGATCTACTGCTTTTAACGTTGTCAGTTGATTCAACAATGCATAGTACGTTTCGTTATGTTCGAAGGCTCTTTGATAAACCTCAGTTGTAACGCAAAATCCTTCTGGTACTTGAATTTCTTCGATTTTTGATAATTCCCCTAAATTCAACCCTTTTCCTCCAACGAGTGAAAATTGCGTTTTTTCCATTTCCTGAAAACCGAGAACTAAAGAACGCATTCAATATCTCTCCTATCCAATAAATTGAGAAAAAGATTTGACAAGAGCTTACCAGCATGATAAAATAAAATTGTAAGATGTAACATTTATGTTCAAAATTATTTCCGAAGACGTGAAACGATTATATCATCGTGTTTGTTTATATGCAAATGTTTAGAACCTGATAAAATTATCCGGGTTCTTTTTTGATTTCCCTCTAACATTATCGCATTAAAAAGCAGAGCTCGTGCCGGGCTCCGTTACTTCATATCACCTTCGGGTCCTATTAGGATATGAATTGTTCTCTTCCACTCTATCGCCCCAATAATAAAATAGTTACTGTAAAATTACCGATGATAGCCCTCTTAAAGTTAAACTCCGTTAACAGGCAGTCTACAAACAACCAAATGTATTTGCTTCCTACGATGGGATCACAATCGTTCTATGTTATGGAAAAAGCCTACCATCTCAGAAAAGGCCTTTTGTGCGGATTGTTCATTGTATTTATGAGAATACGGGTCACTGAAGCCGTGTTGTCCGCTAAATTTATGGATTTCATTCGCATCGTTTTTGCTTAAAATCGAAATTAATTCATCTACATGAAACGACAATTCTTCTTGTGGGAAAAATAATATCATTGGACATTTAGGTAATAATTCCGTGTAGTTTCTAATGCGTGAACCATAGTATGCTGCTATCCCATCAACCTCTGCTTCCTCTGAACATAACCAAGCAGTTGTTGCTCCTACGCTAAATCCGGCAAGAAAAACTTTTTTATAATTAGCCCTCTTGTCGGATACGAGATGCTTAATTTGGTTCGAAGCCTTAATAAAGCCTACATTTTCTACGAAATGACGATATGCAGTTTCCTCTTTTGCATAGTCAAAAGGTACTTCTTGTTCCAAAAGATTTGGACAAATAACATCAAAATCGTGATCCGCTAGTGATTGACAAATATGTTGCATATGACGGTTAATGCCATAGATTTCATGAATGACTATGATTAAAGTTTCAGAACCGTTAATTATGCTAATCATTATTTCAGCCGCCTTTGTTAAGTGTTTTTGTTTGGAGTGTCAACATGTTGTTGAAGCTTCGAATAGTCATAAATATCAACGATAGCACCATGTTCAAAATGCTCTGTAAACAAAAACGCTATTATTTGTTGTGCGGTTTCTTCTGGTGTCGTCAGCATGCCGGCATCTTTGGCCTTTCCGAATAGCTGAGCAGATGGGAAAGCTGCTTGGTCTTGAGTTCTTGCTTCCTTTTGCAAATTCGTATCAATCATTCCTGGCCATATAGAAATAATACCGACAGGTGTTTGGGTGTGGCTTTGTTCAAGACCTACACATTGAGTGAATACGTCCAAGCCTGCTTTGGATGCCGAATAAAGACTCATGCCAGGGTGGTGATGTTTGGCTGAGGAGGATGATATATTTAAAATGCGCTTTTTGCCTAAAAAGGTTTTCGTATGCTTCATAAATGTAGAAGTCAGTAAAATAGGTGCGAGCAGATTAACATGAATGTTTCCTGTTATTTCGTTAACAGCAGCCGAATCAATAAATGCAACAGGAGCGATCATAGAAGCATTGTTTATGAGATAAACACCAGTGGATTTAGACAGATCAATTTCTGAAAAAATTCGGTTCATTAACGCCTCGATTTGATCAATGTCGTGTAAATCAAATTCTAAATAGGTTATGTTCTTGCTTTTGTTTGTTAACGAATGATTTCTTTCGCGTGAAATACAAAATAAATAGTGCTCTGATGAGATAAGTTGCTCTGCAATAGCTTGTCCAATTCCTCTTGATGTGCCGGTTATTATAAAATAGTCCATAAATATGCGCCTCCAATTTTAAAGTTTTGAATTAGGAATTCAAAGATACTTTTTAATCAACTTCATCTAAATTAATATTTAATTCTATGGTCTTCCTTTCACCATTAATCGAAAATATGGTTTCAGTGTAAAGAATTTGATCTTCAGGTGTAATATTAATCATTTTGTCCTTATCGAAACTGTATACTTCATTCTTAGCTAATGACTTTGAGATACCAACAAAACTATAAATAATATCTGGGCGATTAGATCGCTCTCCGACGACTGCTCCAGTCAAAGGGTCGCCATGGATGATCCCAATGAAATTATCGCCTGTATTCACCAATTCGGTATGAATTTTAATTTTTGATGCTTCTTCTCTTTACACTTTGACTCGAACTGTAATGGATTCGGACGAAACCTCCTTAATTATTGACTTGTCCTCTTTGCTTTGACATCCCATTACGAACAGAAGCAATATGTACAAAATGATAATAGGCTTCAAGTAGTTCAATCCTTTCTGCTAAAGCAAGAAATGATTCTCTAATTCCAACGCTCCATTACTGGGAACATAAAGCCGCTTAGGATTCCGGGTACGCAGTAGAAGTAATTCCATTCTAATTTGCCGACACAGAGGGAATATATCATTGTGGAAATCATCAATCCGGTAAATGCGTGAGCAAGCATGGATGGAATTAATCTCCTTTTTTTAATTTTGAGTAACAGATCTATTAAATAAAAAGCAGGGCATAAGCACAAAAGAGTGAATATCCACAGAAATAATATCAAAAACGGCAGCACGTACATATAAAACATCATATGAACCTCAAATAAGAAGCTGAGCGGATAAAAACACATAAGAATCAACGAAACGACCACTGCAACCCAGAAACTATTTAATGCAGCGTCATGAACTCTCTCCAACGGTGCTACATCCCCTTCATTCCAATTGAAATTTTCAAAATGAAAAATTTACTTTATGTTATTAGTTAGCATTATGAATAAATTATTCTAATTCATAAGGATATGGAGCGGAAATTGCTAAAAAGTGTTATTGTTTCCTGAATTATATCCCCATTCCCATCGTAATGAATAGTTCTATCATTAATAGTACCCCGTCTTACTTCTCGCTCTACTTCTTTTCAGATAAAAAAAAGCAGACCGCCGAAGCGCCTGCTCATCCACAATTATCATTGTTCTTAGCTTTCCGTTAGTTCAATAAGATTCGATTTTCGAATCTCTATCTTCATCTATGGTGTAACACAGAAAAAGCCAGGATAATCTCCTGACTTTATCATGGTCAATGTAAGTTCTAATCAAGTATCTATTCTTCTTCTTGGTCAAGGAAGGACTGGAGATCGTCAAGCTTGCTGGACCAGAAATGACGATAAGACTCCAGCCACTTATCGACTTCTTGAAGCGGCTCTGGGCGTAAGGAATAGATGTTTTTTTGAGATACAGATCGTACCTCTACCAATCCAGCTTCTCGCAATACTCTTAGATGCTTAGAAACACCTGGTTGACTCAATTGACACTTATCTACAAGTTCACCAACTGATCGCTCGCGAATGCGCAATAGATCCAGCATAGACCGTCTGTGCGGTTCCGACAAAACTTCAAATATATTATTACTCATCACTTGGTCCTCTCCACTCGAATGCGCAACCGACAATGGATTTTAATTTGATGTGCTAATCGCTGCAAGAGCATCAGCATTGTCTTCCTTTACAACTCAATTCATTATCGAATCATATTTCTTGCGCAAGTCTTTAAAACGATCCGAAGGGAAGTCGACATGCTTTTCATGAAGAATCATATCAATCATGTCTAGATGCACATGCCAGCCTGCCAGAAAATCAGCAACTTCAGCGGACTCGTAAAACGTATGAGTCAGGTGAAGATGGCATCCATTATCATCGTCATGCAGCTCCCATCGAACCACTGATTCTCCTGAAGACTTCTCTATCCAAGTGTACTCGAGCTCATTTGGGGGATTGACCATAGTGAACTTTCCATGTACCAGATCCCCATTCTCCCAACGAAATGTAATCTTTCCGTTAACGATCAAATCAAATTCAGCATGCGCAGTTAACCAATTGACAATCTGATTGGGACTAGTTATCGCCCTCCATACTTTTTCTATCGGATGATTTAGATAACGCTCGAACCGAACCACACTTCTTCCTTCATATTGTAGAAGTTTACCGTCCATTCAATCCCCTCCAAAGTTATAATTTCCATATTATATTTTATACATTACCATATGGTTATATAACTGTAAAGGAATTATTGTTTCTCCATAATGTAGTTTTTCAAGAAGCCGTTGCAAAACTTTCCTTGAGGGTCGTTTTGAAGTAGTAATTGCCGAAAGTCAGGCAACTTCTCATATAATGATTGAAGATGGGCAGGCGGCGTGGCAAACAGCTTTGCCCAATGTGGGCGAGCATGGAAAGGCRCAATTTGTTCCTCGATCATCGGAAGGATTTGTCGGACCGCCTCCCAATTCGCCTTCCATGTAAAGTGAAAAGCAACGGATTCCTGCTTATAACAAGGACTCATCCACAAATTGTCTTCTGCAATCGTACGAACTTCTGACACATAAAGATGTGGCGATATGAAATCACGTATCCGGTCAATCGCACATAGTGCTTGATAGGCATCTTTACGCGGCACAAAATATTCACTCTGTAGTTCCTCTCCGGCACTTGGCGTGAAATCCATGCGGAAGTGCGGTAGCCTTTCATGCCATGGCCCCGGAATACCAAGCTGCTCACTGCAATTCTCTGCAGAATAACCTGGCACTGGATGTCGTGGTACACTTACGAGCTTGGCGCCAAAAAAATCAGATTCCACTTCAGCGTGTTCAAGATCTGGTAACTTACGCTTTTGCCAGACTTGATTGAATGTAGACGTTTTCCAATCCGTAAAAAGACTAACACTATAAGCGCTAGAGAATATTTCGTCAAAATGGTCTTTAAGTTGAACTAAAGGCAAATGATCAAATACATATTGACTCATCTGGAATGTGGGGATTATATCTAGAGTGATTTTCGTAATAACCCCGAGCCCTCCAAGCCCCACTACCGCCCCGGCAAAAAGCCCATCTTGTTGATCACGGGAGAATACGACCTTATTCCCATCCGCTTTGACAACTTCCATGGAATGAATCGCCGAAGCAAGATTAGCATTCTGGTCACCGGAACCATGTGTGGCCGTTTGGCATGCGCCTGCTATTGTAATATGGGGCAACGACGCCAAGTTGTGCAAAGCATAACCGAATTCATACAGATATTGACACAGATCTCCGTATCTAATACCTCCCTCGACTGTAACCTTATTGTGTTTAGTGTCTAATGCAATGATTCGGTTAAACTTTTGAAGAGAGATGAGGTTTTCGTTACAATCAGCGATTCCATTGAACGAATGACGAGTGCCAAGTGTCTTAATTCGATTGCTACGTGCTACTATTTCTTGTATTTGCTCCAATGTTTCCGGAACATGGAGTTCCGCTGCGCTATACCTATAGTTACCTGCCCAATTTCGATTATTTTCCATAAACATATACCCCCACTACATCTGATGAAAGATTTGTCAAAAATATCGATATGTTATAAAAACATTCTATATATTTTGGAAGTATCCTGCACGGTGACTAGTTCTGGTGAACATTACATCAAATACCACTGCAATGACCCTTAGATCTCTTATGTTGTCTCTTATGCTTAAAAGCAGCTATAGAAAAAACTAAAGGTACAACTCCTCATATTTTTAGAGGAGCTGTACCTTTTCTCATAATAATTTGAGCCTTAAGCATTGGTGTACCGTTTGCAACATGAAGTATGCTAAATACTAAAACCATAATTAATCAAGCCAATGTATCTTAACAATCGTAATTTCAAATTGTGGAGTTCCGTGTCTCTTTTCAGAAACCAATCATTTTAAGAATAAATGGCACCTGAATGTCATCGGCCTTATAACAATTTTCAAACTTTCCTTTTAACAATAGACTTCGACATGCTGCTCCAGATTCTTCATAAATATCGGACTTCACATTTAACTCTATATTCCTATGGTCATTATATTCTGGACTTTCATTTTTAATTTTAAGAACTTCTGCGGATTTCCAATTCATAGAAAAAATGTCTTTATGATTGCTTGAATAAATCGTTTTTTTCTTGCCCGTTTGGATTTCTTCAACCTCGACAAGATACAAAACGCCACCTGCTGCGCCACCGTAAGGGATATAATATGCACTTGCATTATATTCGCCATTCGGAGATTTGGTCGGACCACTAAATATGACAGCATTATTATTAAGAGCTTGAAAACTATAAAAATATCTATTATATCCTATTAAAAATAAAATACTGATTGCTATAAATAGCATGAAAGCATATCTTTTTTTCATAAAGCCTCCCATCCATTTCGATTCCCGTGTGTGTTGAAGCCTTTAAAGGTTGGCAGTGACATGATTTTTCACACTCGTACTTTGATACTTTGCAATCGCCCAGTCGATAAAAAAACCTGCGCTCATAAAGAAAAGAAACACATTCGGGTAACCATACCTATTGAATGCGACAAAAGGAATATAGATTAATGTAAAATAGGCCAGTGAAAGCAATAAAAACAAATAAGCAATCTCATTTTGCCGGAAGGCTCGCTTAAGCGTAATCAGTAAACCTGCTGCTCCCAATAGCATAAATACGACATGATAGATGCCCGCGATCCAAATATTTACACCAAATACCGTTTTCCAATAATAAGGAGCCGCATATAATCCAAATACTTTATCAATCGTATACCATTTCAAGTATTTTAATGGTTGATTTTTAAAGCCGAAGTTTACAATCTTTTGTGCTGTTTCGGCTTGAGCAGCGTCTGAGCCTGCAAATAGATTTTCACTGATGCCCTCGTATTCTAGATGGGTGTCGAAGAAAGCCTTTGAAGGTGCGTCGTTGTTGATAAGCGCGCCTAATAACATTGGATTGCCTGCTGATTGTGTGAATGGAATGAATTTATCAAATGTGACGTAATTCCGTATCCACCATGGTGATAGCAAAAGGATCATCGTTAACGAAATAACTGCTGTATACTTCACTATAATTTTCCAAAATATCTTTTGCACAAGCCATAAAATGAACCAGACCGCGGGAAAAAGCACCGCATGCGGTTTGAAATAACATGCTAGCCCAACAATAGCGGCCGAAATAATGTAATACTTCGTTTCCTGTCTCCTTAAGGCAAGAAGACTAAAGCAAATAAGCAATATGAACAACGTGCGGAACATTGTCTCCGACAAAATGGCGCCTGAAGAAAAATAATCGGGCAAATAAAGCGCAGTTGCGATGCTGGCTATTATAGCAGCTCTACTATTAAACAGCTGATTAGCTGCTATAAAAATCAAATAGATCGAGAACGCCTGCAGGGCTGCCATAAGGACTCGGAATGCCATAACCCCTCCATCTCCTTGTCCGAAGATGAGCATGAGACCAGCCAGTACAACTGGCATTCCTGGCATGATGAAAGCAGACGGCTCATCGCCGCTGTTATAAGCAATCGTGTGCTTATTCAATAAAATTTTAGCGCTATTTACATATTTGACGTCGTCATTATTTTGTTTATCATATGACCCAATGAGAAAGTGATCGCCATACAACAGAACAGATGCGGTGCTAATCGAAAAAACGAGAATGATAATAATGAATAAAGTAGTACGCATAGGACGAGAGACATGATTAAGCTTAAACAGGATTTACACACCTTTCTCTTACAAAAACGAGGGGTACAGACCTTCTTCATCATATATCACTATGACCAAGTATTGGAGCCATACGAACCTTTGTATTAATAAATAATAAAGAGCAGCTGCCATGGCAAACTGCTCCAGAACTAAAGTATAACTATCGTTTACCTGTAATTCAAATCGTAACTATTGATATTTCTATCTCACAAAAGAAATATAATCAATGTTGACGGGTTCAAAAGCATTTGCTCGAATTTGTAAATTAATTTGTCCTCGATGATACTGACCATGTAGTGCTACATGAGTTAAAATATCTCGTGTGGAAGTTATAAACTCTTTACCTTTACTGTTTGAATATGAAACTAAGTTATCTAAGTCAGCATTTGTGATTTTAGTGAGAATATTTTTGAAGCTTTCTTCATTTTGTTTAATAAGTGTTGCACAGGATTCTAGATCACCATCTGACCAGATAGGCATTTGTGAACTGTCCATTCCTTGTATTCTAGCAATCCAAACTTGTTCGGCATATAGAATATGAGAAAATAACCGCACCAGTTGATCCTCGACTTCTACATTTTGCAAAGTTTCTAGAATACGTTGATTTGCCCAGTTTAGATGTTCATACATCTTTTGAATTGTTTTCATTGATTCCATCCTTTCATTAACTTCACTTTATCAAAGAGTAAATGTTTGTATCATAGGCAACACCATTTTGATACATATAGTTTTTCAAAATCCCTTCTTTTTCAAAACCTAGTTTTGTTAATATTTGATTGGATTTTTTATTTTCAATAAAAACAATCGCGCCAATTCGTGTTAACCCAAGTTCGCTAAAACCATATGCTATAACTTTTGAAATGGCTTCTGTTGCATATCCATTTCCCCAATAATCAGGATGAAGCTCATAGCCTATCTCAGCTCTCTTATGTTTTAAAGACAAAACATTAAAACCGATGGTCCCGATCATTCCTTTTTTACCTTTTATTTCAATTCCCCATCGAATGCCTCGATTTTCTTGGTAGCTTTTCGCGAAAAACGCAATGAACGGTTCTGCTTGTTCGATATTTGTTAACGTATCTTGTCCATAATATCGTGTCACATCATGATTGGAAAAGCAATGAAAGATGCTATGAGCATCTTCTTTAACGATTTCTCTCAATTGCAATCTTTCTGTCTCTAGAATCGGAAACACTTAATCACTCCATTTTTAAATTTTAATATGTATTCCTATTAAATGGTTAACGCAACAGTGATTGCTCATGCTTCGGATAATATTCAAAAAACAAATATTTCCAATCACTCATGAAGTCACTTTGATAAATTCTATTGTAAAAGCAAATCTGTTCATTCCAGAAATCTACAGCGTTGCATTTGTATTTACCTAAAATGAATGATGGATAATTATGGACTGAACTAGCCATAATGCTTATTTTATTTGTATCTTGTTGGTCAATCACATGTATTAAATTTTCTATTATGTATTTAATTGAACCTATGCTCTGATATACCCTTTCTATGTTATGAAGCCTATTGTACAACCTTATTCTTTTGAGTTTTGAGATAATAGTTGCTTTGTATCGAGGATCTTCAATTAAATTCAATTCATTTAGTAACCTCTTTATTGAGCGAAAATTAAATTTGGTTTCTTTATGTAACCAGCATCGATATTTGAGTAAAAGTTGAAAAAGTAAAGGGTTCGTTGGATCAGTCCTAATAAAGATGAAAAGATAAGTCAATGAATCCATTACGTTTGCAGCATACATCTTCTCAAAAATGATAATCACCTGCTTAGTAGGAATTCGATAATCTCGAGTCCTTTGAGAAAGACCGGAACTTCACAAAATGAGCCTGTCCAGACCAATTGCACTAATCAAAAGCCGCTCTTTCCTGCTGCCTAACATATTTTGTGTCCAATCTACAAAACCGCCATCGCCAATAAAATACTCCGTTTCGCCTATTACTGTTTTTAATGTGAATTGTAATCCTTTGTAATACTGGTTTTCCATATTCGGCTCACCTGTACTTACCGACACATTCAATGACAATTCATTTCCATGTTTTATAATCCTTGAGACTAAGCCAGCCGAATCTTTGTAACCACTGCGTTCACTTAAAATGATCTCGATGTCAGACCCAAACAGCGTTTTAAATATACTTTGGTATACTTTTATATGCTCCCATAATGATTGTTTTTCGAAGCTATAGGAACCTTCATCTAATCCAGACGTCACCATACAAAATAAATGGAAATGAGGCAGCATCCCTGGATCATCTCCAAAGAATTGCGCTCGGACATGCCTATGGGTGGTACAGAAGCGAATAAAATTATCTCTCTTATCATTTGAATCAATTGTTTTAAGTAAATTACTGATATGCAGGGCTAAGAGATTGGTTGCATCTGATACAACCTCCGTTCCTCTTAACGCGGAAATTGCTTTGTTTTGATCAACTGTTCCTAGCACAGAAGCACAGCCCAATGGTGCTACGGGAGATAGTTGAATTGGCGAAAAAGAATGTTTTGAAGCAATATCTAAAACATCCAACTCCATCCTCTTAAGCAATAGCACATCGACGTCAGCTGGGTGTACAAAACGGTTATTCTTGTATCTTTTAAGTAGATCATTTGGAGAAGATGTCTTTGTTTTCTCGCTGAATACTTTTAAGAGAAGTGAATTCAAGTCACTGGAGGATATCCGATCAACTAAAAGATTAATTAAATCAGCTTGATCAAGTTTTCGCAGTATTCTTTCAAGATCGGCTGTAAGGGTAGGTTCCATTAACTTCACTCTCCTTACCTCATTCTATTGGTTATTAATGGATAATTATATGGGGTGACATTACTTTAGGTCAAGAACTAAACCAATATTATAAATGATCAATCTTTTAGCTTGAAAAATGACGATAAGTTTTATTCAGTTTTTTCAACAGGGCTAATCACAAAAATCCCGACGGAGAAGATCCCGCCGGGATTTAGTGGAACATACGATTTGAATTTAAATCAATAACTAAATCGTATCCTTTACTGGTTCGAGTTATTTACTGAATTTCCAAATAATCAATGTAAACATCCCATGTCCCGTTATCGGAGGTGCAAACGAGCTCAATTTCTTGATTACCGGTTCCATGGCTGACATTGCTTATGGTATAGACTGCGGGACTACTGCCTCCGAAGTAGAAGGTCCCTTTCGTCACCCCGCCTATTTTCAAGTCAACTCTGGCCATATTGGAGTTATTTGAAGCACCACGGAGTGAGAAACTATGAGTTCCGCTCGTGAAATTCTGTGTGTATTTGACCAAATCATTGTTGGCGTATAAAGCAACACCAGAGAACGGCGAGCTGATATTCCCGGTGTACTGACCAGCTTTGGTCATGCTTTCGGCTTCCTTTTTTGTACTTGTGCTTGGAGGAGTAGTTGTACCGCCACCGTCAGGCGCAACCGCCCGGCCGGTGCTTGTTGAAATCATACCAGGGCAAAGTCCCCGGCTCTTAAGATTCTGAGCAATCTGGGGGATCGCTTGGAGCGTAGTCTGGTATTGATCATGCATCAGGATGACATCGCCGTTCTGCAGTCTGCCCGCAGCGGCTACGATCTGTGCGGTGGTGGCGCCATTCCAGTCCTGTGAGTCAACGTTCCACAGCACCTCGGTTAGCCCATTTTGACTCTCGATTGACTTCAAAGAAGCGTTAGTCTCGCCGTACGGCGGGCGGAACAATTTTGGTGCAGCTCCGGTAGCTGACTGGATCGCTTGTTGTGTTCGCGTAATTTCCGATGACATCTGCGAGCTGCTCAATGTGGTCATGTGAGGATGTGTATAAGAGTGGTTTCCGACCCACATGCCCGCATTCACTTGGTCCCGCACGAGTGACGGGTTATTTTGGGCGTTTTGCCCAAGGTTGAACATCGTTGCACGCAAACCGGCCTGCTTCAGAGCATTGAGCAGTGATGTAGTGTTACTGGCATTTGGGCCATCGTCGTATGTCAGACCTACATATCCGTTCGGGCAGTTGGCATCGGCTGCACTGGCAATAGGCATTATCGGGATGGAGAATAACGAACTGAAAAGTGCTAGGGCCGCTGCCCCTTTTATTAGTTTTGCTTTGAACATGGTAGTACCTCCTCGTATAAACATACAAGTATGGTTGTTCGCGCCACTCCGTTCTGCTTAACTCTCTCTACTAGATTCAGTGTTTTTACTGAATTTCTAAATAGTCTAGGTAAGCGTCCCATGTCCGTCATCGGAGGTTACAATTATTTCATCTGTATACCTCCTCTTCTTTAATTGCATTTAGTCTCACATGATGCTGTAAAGCCTGCAATAGGCTGCTCGAGCCTCACTTCCTTCCATATATTAACTTGAAAGCGATTACAATAATTATTTTATCAAAACGTTTCTTTATCGTTTACCTGTAAGAATTTAGTTCCTACTGTAAAAAACTTAGCTTTTTGTGGTGGACACTGGAAACGGAGTGATCCCAACAAGCATTGATGTTGATCTGTCTTTTTTTGATTTATGATCGTCTATTTTATATAATGCTAGCAAAAAACCGCATCCATAGGAGGATGCGGTTAGTATGCTAACAGCTGCTAAATCAAAAATTATTGAAAATGACGTCGGCTGTTACCTTTCCGCTCGTGACGTCTTCCGAGGTGAAGCCAGATACCGTGTTGCCCACTTTAAATTCCTTGCTTACCAGCTGCTCTGAAATATCAGGAGCTGTTGGGCCTGTTATGCCGTAAGTCGTTTTTTCCGTAACTGTCACCCACAATTCGCCAATTCGAAAGCTTTGGCCGTCGGTACTTACCTCATCAATCACACCATCAATGTTTACCCTGTGTTTTGCTGAGGTCGCCGGTCCAGGACCATTATTCTCAATGGTGCCGCTTGGATTTTTCGTGACCGCACCAGGAGAAGTACTGCCTGCGTCTTGGTTTACTGCATAAATGCTCAGAGTCAATACCGCACAAGCCGCAATGCTGGTTGCCCAGATCATCACTTTGTTTTTCTTTACTTTAGAATTAACTGTTTTCATAGGAATCTCTCCATTTCGTATGTTGTTATTATTGTTGTCGATTTGTTTGTGCTTCTCCAGGCTTAAGCGTTCAAGTGTACGTTCTTGAAAGTCTTCACTTATTTTCACTTTGGACATGGCCGATTTATAACTTGTTTTTTTCATTCTCACAAATCACCGCCTATAACTTCTTTAAGCTGTTTACGCCCTCGAGCGAGCCAAGTACCTACCGTCGCAGGTTTGGCATGAAGTATATCCGCTATTTCTTCCAAGGAATAACCTTCGTAATAATGCAAATGGATCGGGACCCGATATTTTTTATCCAATGATAATACAGCCTGCATGACCATGTATTCATCCTTCGGCAGGTTAGACAGGTTGTCCGGTATGGGGTTTCGACTCTTAAACCACCCCGTCTTGAGCAAGTTTTTACATTTATTGATCGTTGTACGGATTAACCAGGCTTTCTCATGTTCACCGCTATCAAAGACGGGGGATTTTTGGAGATAGGCTAGAAATACTTCTTGCGCTACTTCCTCCGCGTCAGCAATATTTTTGAGATAAGCGAAAGCTATCTTGACCAGGCTGTCGGAATAGTTGACCACGGCTTTGCGGACGGATTCATTGAGCTCATATGAATCGTTCACTTAATGTCCCCCTTTCACTAGTAATACAATCGAGCAGCCCGTTATTTTTCACGCTGTAAAAAAAAATGGGACAATTGCTTTAAAAGGGAGCAAAAAGGTTTTTATTAGTATGTCCTCTCACCAAAAACGGTAACATGCAAGCAATATTAACTGCAGCACCTGTAAATTCAATAAAAAAAGAACCTTCAATCTATAATTAGATCAAAGGTTCAATATTTATTTTAATGAAATTAAATAATTCACGCTATGCTTTCAATTACGTAATATTTCACTACATTCATTTGTTTTTACATCAGAAAAACTAACTAAAAGCCAGCTCCTTTTCACTCAGGCCTAATGAGTCAGCTGTAGAAGTATGAATTTCGTGCAGAAGCTCTGGATTTTCCATTAATGAAACGCCATAAGAAGGAATCATTTCTTTAATTTTTGGTTCCCACTCTTTGATGTGTTGAGGGAAACATTTTTTAAATACTTCAAGCATAACGTGAACAGCAGTAGAAGCACCTGGCGAAGCGCCTAGCAATGCTGCAATCGAACCATCAGCAGCCGTTATAACTTCCGTACCAAATTGAAGTGTTCCTCTGCCGCCAGCTTCAGTATCTTTGATAACTTGCACACGCTGACCAGCTGCTACTAAATCCCAGTCTTCCGTTTTGGCGTTAGGGATAAACTCGCGCAACTCATCCATGCGCTTTTCTTTGGATAGCATGACTTGCTCGATCAGGTATTTTGTCAATGACATATTTTTTGCACCTGCGGATAACATTGTGATGAGATTATCCGGTTTTACGGAAGTGACCAAATCAAACATTGAACCGGTTTTCAAAAACTTAGGTGAGAATCCGGCAAAAGGACCAAACAGCAAAGATTTTTTATTGTCGATAAATCTTGTATCCAAATGTGGAACCGACATTGGAGGAGCTCCAACTTTGGCTTTGCCGTAAACTTTTGCATGATGCTGTGCCACAACATTCGGATTATTACAAACCATAAATATTCCGCTTACTGGGAATCCGCCAATATGTCTACCTTCAGGAATACCGGATTTTTGCAATAAATGCAAGCTTCCGCCTCCGCCTCCGATAAAGACAAATTTTGCAGTATGCCTTTCGACGTTGCCGCTGCCATTACGTACTTTCAATTCCCACGAGCCGTCGCTAGCACGTTTAATATTATCAACGCTATGTTTATATTTGAGATCAACGTTTTTACTTTTTAAGTGGTCAAACAGAATGCGCGTTAAAGCACCAAAGTTGACATCCGTACCAGAGTCAATTTTGGTTGCTGCTATAGCTTCATTTGATTTACGATCTTTTATAATAAGTGGGATCCATTCCATTAATTTTGCAGGGTTATCGGAAAATTCCATCCCTTTAAACAACGGATTAGTAGACATGGCTTCAAAACGTTTCTTTAGAAACGTTACATTTTGTTCTCCTTGGACCATACTCATATGAGGTAATGGCATAATAAAGTCTTGCGGATTACGGATTAGCTTACTATTTACAAGGTAAGACCAAAACTGCATGGAAAGCTGGAACTGTTCATTAATTTGAATCGCTTTGCTAATATCTACAGATCCGTCTGGCTTATTTACAGTGTAGTTAAGCTCGCACAGTGCTGCATGCCCTGTTCCTGCATTATTCCACTCGTTAGAGCTTTCTTCTCCAGCACTCTCGAGCTTCTCAAACACGGTAATTTTCCATTCCGGTACCAATTCTTTCAGAAGTGTCCCTAAAGTCGCACTCATGATTCCGGCACCAATCAAGATGACGTCTGTTTTATTTTCTCCGTTGCTCATTATTACCATCCTTATATCCTAAAATTTGCATAAAGCATGTAGGCGCTTCTGTATAGGCGTTACACTAAGCCAATGCTCGACCCAGTCACACACCTTTTCTGTTTCAATTAAAACCATATCATATTGTTTTGTAATTGATTATAGATTAAATGATCTGCGATTATCAGATAATTATAAGCTATTTGAAAGCTGGTGAAAAGTGAAAAGTCCGTTTACAAGGCTCTAGGAACACACAAAGCAAAGGCAATAACAAAGCTTAATGCATCGATTGAAGCTTTTGTTTGCCGCCATGTGTTACTAGCATCATTACATTTTTTCCGATACTTGCGGTATGGTTCACTGTATTTGATGTTAAACTAAACTTCTATTAGTTTCAATCTAAACGTTGCTACTTCTCTGCTTCTGAGATTTTCAAGTATACAAATTGTGAATAATCTGCAACGTTTATATGAAGGAGTAGATATATTTCACAAAGTTGTTCAGCTTCCCCATTAAATTCCTTTAGAAATTTAACAATATATATTCATATCTTATTGAGGCTGGAGCCTTTTTGACAACAGTTAAGGTAATTTTCTGTTTGTTTTGCCTGTCTGCTGTATTCTGTATGTATTGTATATGTATTTAAGAAGAAATCATCTCTTGTATCAGTTAAAGTAATCTTGAAAACAAGCGAAAGACCCGTAAGGCGGCCGCTTCATTTGCGAAGCGTTGGCTCTTACGGGTCTTTTTTTATATTTAAGGACTATTTTTTGGAACGTTTTTTGGAAGATATTTTAGCACGTTTTCTGCGTTTTAAGCCTGAAACCATGACATTTTTCTCAGATTGCGTGTAATAATGCTGATAGACAGGACAACAATGATGCTTCTTCACCGTTTCAATATTTTGAATAACATTTACAAGCTGCGGATGGTAGATGTCCTCATATTGCGTAATTGGAGGATCATAAATCGTTTGCGTTGGACAATCCGGACAAAAGTTAGCCGAATTCGCACCTTCTACCATACCCATGTTACTACCCATGTTACTACCCATATTACTACCCATGTTCATGTTATTACTCATGTTATTATAATCGTTACGGTTCACAGAATTATCTCCTTCCTGTTTTGGAATACACCATATTGTATTCTCAAGAAGACAAAACGACCTGTACGATTGACATGGAAGACGATGGCCTATGCTGTTCCTGCAGGATGTAGAGCATGATATTTACCTTGTACTGATAATGTTTGAAAAAAGTGTTTCGTTATGAATGAGAAGTTAATGGAAACAAAATATGTTCTGCTCTATCTTCAAATGAAGGACGAACAAACAATGTGTCCTCACTCTCTGCTAATAACTCGACATGAATGTTTTCATTATCGTAATCGGGTGTAAAGTAAAAATGAATAATCTCCGTATCGGCAGTAACAAGGCTGTTCAAAATAACATCATAATCAACTTTTTGAACGCTGATGATATCATAAAGATGAAGTTGTTTATCCTCGTGTTTAAAAATAACAATGGCATCAACTTCTTCGACATAATAAATCGCATCATTGAATGCTAAGATAAAATAAAACAGCAATAGATGTTCATTGTTTTTCACACCCATTATAGGGGATACAGGTATTCTTTCCTTAGCAAACTGCTCCATCAACCGATAATCATTGGCGTTATTCGTATGTAGCTTGCGGTAGGAACGGATTGCTTCTGGTTTTAATTCTAAACCTGAAATGTTTAGCGTAAAACTACTTTCTTGCGTTTTTCTAAACCCAAATCTAGGATAATAGTCTAGAACCGAATCATTAGCGAACAAGTAGATAAAGTCATATTCTTGTTCATATTTCTCGATAATATGGTTCATCAGTTTGCCTGATAATCCTTGATTTCGATAGTCGGGATGCGTCATAACGGTACCGATTTGAATGGCTTTGTACTCTTCACTGTTACATATAACCGTCATTTTGTTTGCTGAGGCATTGGCAATGACTTTACTTTTATCGAGAAAGGAATAACATATATAATTTTCGTTCCAGCCCCCTTTTTCATACCATTTTTCGAAATCAAGTCCAAATACCAWTTTAGCCAATTCATTAAAGCTTTCTTTGAAGGTTGAAATATCTTTATAGTCACTTATGAATTGGTAATTAGTCATATTAACCTCGCTCACTTTACTTCTCCCCTTCTCATTCTCATCAACTTTTGCTGAATGCTTCAAACACCATTAAAAAGTAAAAGCAGTCCAACAGTGACCATATGTCACCGATGGACTGCTGTTAGCTTATTCAAATTATTGCACTATCTAACATGATTGCTCGAATCTTCTTCAAGACGTACGAATGTAATTTAATAATCCCTGCTTATAATATAATTCAGCAGTTGCTTCAGAAAAGCTGGATTACGTGGCATCTCCTTCAATGCTTCCATTGCAAGGCAGAAGTGTTCCCACATCTCTTTTCTAGCTCCATCTAGACCAAGGATGGTTACAAAAGTCGAGTTATTGTTCTCCACATCCTGGCCAATAGGTTTACCGAGTAAATTTAAATCTCCTTCCGAATCAAGCAAATCATCTTTAATTTGAAAGGCTATGCCCGCATGATAGGCGTATTTTTTCAAAATCGCAATTTCTGACGACTTAACCTGAGCGAGAATAGCGGGCATTACAAGTGAAGCTTCAAATGCAATTCCGGTTTTGTAAAAGCACATCATATTTAGCTGCTCCAATGTTAATGCTTTTCCTTTGGAATGCAAATCCATCGCCTGCCCCATGCACATATCTCCAGCTCTTTGGGACGAATATTGCATTAAAGCAAGCACGGTTTTAGGGTCAAACTGTTCAAGGGATGATTGCTCTTCAATCGCCTTCTGGGTAAGAAATAGGCCGGTTAATTCCGCGGTGGCACTATTATGCACCTGGTGCAGCGTAGGACGCCCTCTGCGAGTAGAGGCATTATCCTGCGTTGGGAGATCATCGAAGATTAAAGACGCGGTATGCATGTACTCTAATGATTTTAGAAGTGGCACGATCGTCGAAGCATGCAGTCCATACTCATTAATACCCATGACCCAAGCTAATATTGGCCGTAATCGTTTGCCATCTCCCTCAAGACTGTAGTTTGCAGCATCAATAAGCAGCTCTCTCATTGGAGGTATTTCATTACTTTTGTGAATCGGCAATAGATTGTTGATTTGCTCGCGAGCAGTTTTGACAGTTGAAAGGAATTGTTCCTTTTCACTGCGATTGCTTTTTAAAACCGTTACCATCTGATCCCGGAGCAGTTTATCGAAGAAATCCACATCATCCGCTTTTTGAACCACATGTTGGATAAGGCGATTGAAATCTGGATCTCCTGAAGCAAACACCGCCATAATTTCGTTATATTTCTCAGTACCTATACGTTCTTTCAACCTTTTTAGACCATTGAAGGCACGATCAAGAATCACTTCTCGGGTTTTGGCATCGGAGTAGTATATGTTGTGAATTAAATAAGAGATGACGGACCAGTATAACTCAAAGGGATTGATTAGATCTGAGCGCTGCTCATGGTATTTCAAATAATAGGTATAGGGTGTTACCGCCCCGTCTTTCATATCATCAAACATATCTGCTAAATCATCTGCCAGCTGGTTATAAATGCCATAATAAAATGTTCGATTATCAAAGCCTTCATCCAAAGGAGCACTAATGACGGAACGAACGATGAGCCTTGAAGATGAGGATTTTAAAATGATAGGCAGGTAAAGCTCTTTGTTAGTGTAATTTACATTCGATAGGTCCTTGACACGGTCCAAATCCTGAGAATGAAAAAACACGTAGGATTGCTCGAAAAAGGTTTGTTGTGTTTCAGGTCGCTGATATTTTTTAATATACTCAAAAGCATCACTAAGCTCCGCGTGTACGTATTGGACAAATTCAAAGTTATTGCCGGACCATTCACCTAATTGTGGAACAGATCCGCTTAGAAGCGAAGTACGGATCATATTGGAATATTGTTCTTTCTCCTCTGCCTTTAGGACACCCGAATCAAGCAGATCGTCAATAAAAGGATAGGTTAGCCCATAGGAGTAACCAAGTCTGATGGCTTCGTCTAGTCTCCTGGCACGTTCAGCAGGCAATACTTGGTCATCCATTTCTTCAATTACATGCAACATTACGCCAATTATGATTTTGATCAGCTTGCGCACCGCATGCTCGGAACTCATTTCCTTTGGGATATTCGAGGATACGGATTTTAGTTTATTTATTACCCAAATTATGCCGTTTTCTATGCCTTCCTTCTGAGCCCACCGATACAGCCCCGCCAAGGTCATAAAATCAGGCTGCTCTCCTCCGTTTGTTGTTGAGGGTTGAATAAAATGGCTTTTGACGTCAGCAATCACTCGTTGAATTCTCATTTGTGTCTCTGGAGCATCCAAAGCTTTTCCTAAATCCCTCATATAAATATAGGAAACGCTTCGATCTAAATAATCATCCAGTTTTCCTGAATAATTCAGCCACCATATATATCTATGATAATCCCGAGAATCCGGTTTTTTCTTTCCTTTCGAAAAAAAGGATAACAATGAATAATGTTGGATATGGTTCTTTTTCCACAATTGAATATCTTCGGTTAGTGTGGTTACATAAGTTTTATTCTTCACTTGTTCGTTCAATGTTTCAAAATATTGGGCTGCCTTTTGCTCTGCAAGTTGGTACCAAGTATCTGCTTGAGCTGTATACTTATTATTCATACGACGCATAACCTCGACTTATAGTTAAAATAAAATGACTGGGAAATGTAACAAAATAACTGATTTGAAGCCTTAGTCTAGTTTCCTGAAGTACATAAGACTAAAATATTATGTTTAATCACTTCCTCCGAGGAATTTGGAACGATATGCGTCGAGCAAATAAGTTATATTTTACACGATTGTTGGTGGTTCAACAATTTTTTGGTAAAAATATGTAGCGAGAATATCAAGTTGGACATGAAGTGCAAAGTACTGAGATACATTACGCAAAAAGGCTCGCCCCCGTTCCATTTGAGCCCTTCTAACAAAAAAACAACAAAGGTTAGGTTGATCATCAACAATGTGAGATCAAACTAACCTTTGTCGTTAAGAGTTTTTCTGTATCACTTTAACTAGTTGGTTTATACCATTAATAAGTAATCTGCCAGTTGATTAAACGTCACTTCATATCCTTCGTGAACCATATCTTGTGATGCCTCTAACGTTTTGGCTTCCTCTTCAGTTGGAGATACTGCTTCCCCTTCCATAGTAAGAATGGTTTTGTCTCCATCTTCACTGAAAATAAAAGTGACTGAAAATTCAAGAGGCCAATTAGCGTCAAAGGGTGCACGCACGGTGTTACCTTCCTCATCAGAAAAGGAGTTTGTATACACAATTTTCTCAGGTGAATTAATTTCATGATAGATAAACTTGACCCACATCTCGGTTCCGTCTGGTGCGGTCTGTTTGTAATGAAATAAACCACCTGGGCGGAGATCGAATTTTTTAATATCAAAAGCCCATCCTTTTGGTCCCCACCAATTCAGTAAATGTTCTGATTCTGAAAAAGCCTTAAACACAAGGTCACGAGGAGCACTAAACGTATGAGTCATTTTAATTTTTGTAGTCATCTGAATCCTCCATTGCGATGATATTAACCTTTTGATACGTGTGTACTACACATCTTTTTCCTCTATCATGAACGATCAAGCTTGTCTATATCCTTCATAAGTCACTATAAAAATTCCGATACGATTGTTTTTCTTATATTTGTTCACCTTACCTCTATTTATTATTTACTGTGAATCGCTTCTTAAACCAAATATACCACATAGGGAATATTCCTGTAAAGGAATATATAAGGCAGGCTATTATTTATTATGACCAGAAATAAATTGTTCCAAGCCTTCTACTGATAAGACTCCGCTCCTATTGTCAACAGGTATTCCATCTTTAAAGAGGATGGTAGTAGGTATACTCATAATTCCAAATAGTGAAGCCATCGCTTCACTAACATCCACATTTACTTTCACAATTTTTACATTATGGCTTCCTGCCGAACGAAATGTTTCAAGAATGGGTGCAAACATAAGACATGGCCCACACCAAGGTGCCCAGAAATTAACTATGGTTAGCCCCTCCTTTTGAATTTCATTTTTTAGTGTTGTATCCGTTGCATGTATAATTGTCATGGTTATGTCTTCCTCTCCAGTTGGATGTTAGATTTTTCTAATTTGAATTGCTTAAGCTGCTTATCATGTCAGTTGCTTTAATTTCCTTTAAGTATGAAATGGTACATTCATCAACTTCTAGCATCAATTTCGCTAAGTTTTCATTTATAGATGTTGTCCAATGACAGAATGTAACGGTTTGGCTTTTCTTTACCTCTCTTACTGCATCGTAAACATCAGCCAGTGTTATATCTGATTCAGGATGTTTTAGTTTATATCCACCGTCTTGTCCTTCCTTAGCTTCAACCATCCCAGCTTTCAGCAATGTGGACATGATTTTTCGTAAATAAGCCGCATGGACATTCAGCTGTTGCGCCATTTCTGAGCTAGTCAACGTTCCGCCTTGCTCTGTAAGAAGCAAGATGACACATAAAGCTGCCCGAAATTTTGAAGACCCAATCAAATGATTTTTTATTTGCAAATAGCGCTCCCTCTTTCCGTATTGTGACTTCATTTAAGTTTCGTTAAATGAAGTCTTCCTCTGCCAACTCCAAATTTACGCTCATCGCTATTCGACTGCCGTCTGCCGCAGCAAAAACCAATTGGGAGGGCATAAAATAGGAAGCATCACCAGCGATATAAAGACCGGGTATTGAGGTTTTCCCCTTTCCATCCGTTTGAATTCCTCCCAACTCCGTTTTATCACAGCCCAATTGTTCTCCGAACCGCGTGCTTGAAATAAACTTAGGAGTAACGAAACCACCAGCTCTTTCGATGGTAGTTCCATCTGAGAAACGAATATGCTCAAGCTTCCCATTTTGTCCGACGAATGCTGCAATGGGCTGCTCCATGATTACGATCCCCTTTCGTTGGAGCTGTTTTTTTTGTTCGTTCGACAGGTTTTCATTCCCGTTTGTACAGACAACTAAATCCTTGCTCCAATTGAGAAGCAGCTTCACTGTATGAAAAACAGTCGGATATTCCGAAACAACGACAAGCGGCTGATCGCGTAGCTCCCAGCCGTCGCAATATGGGCAATTAAACAAGCTTTTTCCATAAAGCGGGTAAAAGCCTTCGATCTCGGGAAATATTTCTTTTACTCCTGTTGCCAAGATCAATTTACGTGTATGAATGCGAAATCCAGATGAATCAATAAGCTCAAATCCGGCTTCAATTTTACTGACAGAAATCACCTCAGCTTGCCTATGATCGACTGTTGGATAACTCAGCACCTCTTCATAAGCAATGCGGCGAAACTCAGCTGGTGTAACGCGATCCCTTGTTATAAAGCCATGCGATGTATGAGTAACAGCATTTCTTGGACGATTGTTGTCGATCAAAGCAACGCTTCTCCTTGCCCTGCCAAGCATAAGTGCGGCATTTAACCCTGCTGGTCCTCCGCCAATAATGGCACAATCATAATTCATGTAGCTCATCTCCTACTAATGGGATATTAAAGACTCATTATATCTATAATAAAGCGAAAAAAACGCTTATTATCAAGTTCAAGTCCGACATTGAAGACTCGTTATATCTATAATTATTTCAAAAAAGGATTTTATACGATGTTAATTGTACTTCTCCTTTTTCA
The DNA here is from genome assembly GCF_056398745.1 of Paenibacillus sp. 01T424. NCBI lineage: Bacteria > Bacillati > Bacillota > Bacilli > Caryophanales > Paenibacillaceae > Paenibacillus > Paenibacillus sp. 01T424. The sequence continues at coordinate 86,168 of NZ_JBFTPZ010000022.1, forward strand.
GAAAAAATGTTCTTAACTTTCAATTTTGGTTTGTTTTTTTGCAATGTCAGCTAATTTCGTTTGTTTCAGATGTTGTTCCATCTTCTCTTCCGCTTCTTTCATTGCAGCTTGAATCAAGCATTCTTCACCATGAACAAAATCACATTCAAATAATGATGTTGTACCCTCAATAGCGTGGATAATATCCAAAAACGTAATGTCGTCCTTTTTGYGTGATAGCCGGTAACCTCCGTTTGCCCCAGAAACGGATTCAATCATCCCTGCTTTGACGAGTCTCGTTAAAATTTTGGAAAGATAAGTAGGTGAAACGTTTTGGGATTCCGCCAGCTGCTTGACGCCTATGGGCTTCAAATTAGAAGCTTCTACAAGCATGAGCATGGTGTGAAGTGCATAATTGGTTGCTTTGGAAAATTTCATGTTCTCACCTCAATTACAGACTTATTGTGTCTATAATACCTATGAAGTCGCTAATATGTCAAGTTGTGAAATATTATTATGTAATTAAGTAGTCTCTTGGTTATTACACTTTATGATTATCATTATCTAAATGTATTTGATTATATTGCTTCAAAAATGCTGCTAATTCATATAAAATAACGAATGAGCTTGACGCAAGCGTCATTAGAGATTTATTTGCCAAAGTTTAATGTACATAAGAAAAACCTCGCTACGAATAGCGAGGTTTATTTTTAATGAGATGCTGAATATTCTTCTAGCTCGGAAGCTGGATCAAACTTCTCCTTGCTCATAGCAAAGGCAGCTGAAAGAGCAATGACGGATGGAATGATGGCCCAAGCAAAAGTATGAACGAGTGACGAGGACAGTGTTTCAGTTATTTTATCAAGAATCTGAGAAGGAATGCTCTCCCTTGTCTCAGGTGTCAAAATTTTACTTGGATCACTTAGATCAATGAACTCCGACGTTTGACCGCCGCTGCCGAACGATGAAGAAAGCTTATTTGCAAATAAGTGACTTTGAATAATACCAAATACCGTAATTCCAAGCGTCATTCCCAGTTCCCGAGTGAAGCTAAGTGTAGAGCTTGCAGAGCCTCGCTGCCTAGCAGTAAATCCATGTATGGCAGAATTGCTTAGAACAGAAAACGATGAGCCGATGCCAAGACCAACTAAAATCATAAAGATTGTAACCGTAAATCGGGATGAATCGGGTGTTAAAGTAGTCAGTAGAGCCATGCCGCCCACTAGCAGAAACAACGTCGAAATCATGATGGAGCGATAACTAAACTTGGAGAGCAGAATACCGCCGCCAGCAGCGGTGACAACAGATCCGACCATCATAGGAAGCAACACGAGCCCCGAGTTTGTAGCTGAGCCTCCAAGTACCCCTTGAACGTAGATTGGGATGTAAACGGAAGCTGTTATAAATGCTGCACCGCTAAAAATAGCCATTAAATTGCTCGTGGAATAAAGCCGATTTTTGAACATGCTGAAGGTGATGATCGGTTCTTCTGCGTGGCGTTCAATAAATATAAAAGTGACCAATAATACGGCAAAAGCTAAAAACAAACCTATGATCGTGAAGGAGTCCCAATCGTATTTTTTACCTCCTAGCTCCAGCGCGAACATGAGACAAAGAATTGAAGTTACGAGCGTTATTGCGCCCATGTAGTCGATTTTTTGTTTAGAATGCTCAACAGACTCTTTGTAAAAATAAGCAATCATTACAAATGCAATGATTCCTATTGGTAAATTGATGTAGAAAATCCAGGACCAATGAACATAATCTGCAATATAAGCGCCAATTAGAGGTCCGAATATGCTGGAAATACCATACGCAGCACCAAACAATCCGCCTATCTTCCCACGTTTTTCAGGTGCGACCACATCAAACATAATTGTGAATGCAATGGGTACAAGTGCTCCGCCGCCAATACCCTGTATCGCGCGATAAATACTTAGCTGTACAATAGATTCCGCTGTACCGCATAAAGCTGAGCCGATCATGAATACGATAATTCCGAAAACAAAGAAACGCTTGCGACCATACATATCAGATAACTTACCAAATATCGGCATACCAGCCATCTCTGCGATCATATAAGCAGAAGTCACCCACATTAATTTGTCAAACCCGCCAAGGTCCCCTACGATTGTCCCCATCGCAGTTGCTAATATGGTGTTATCCATCGATGCCATCAGTGTAGCCAGCAGAAGTGCTGCAATGATTACACCTACTTTATTTCCTTTTGCCATTTCCATTGTTTCTCGTTCCCTCCACTTTGTTCAATTGACAATGTAATTGCCACTCCCTTTTTTTATCTCGACGACCGATTGTCTTGAATAAATATAATTATAGTTATAAGTATCTTGATAATCGAGATAATATTATAGTAAGAGGAGCTTCATTTTTTGTCAAGCTATCAATAACTACCGTCAGTTGAATTTTATTGGATGGGAGATATCAGATTGGATTGGAGGGTCACAAGGTTTAAGGGTCACTGTACGATTGATGTAATCACGATTAGAAAGGATGACAACATATGATTTCCTTCTTAACTTTATGTGCGTGCTTCGTTGGCGGCATTATTTATATTTTATACGCAGGAGTAGGTATCATTAGAGATGACGAAATTCAGCAAGACCAAATAATTAGCAATTTTAAATGATAAAGAAGCAAGCCCTGAGGGCTTGCTTCTTTTGTAGTATAGTTATAAATGGCACAAAAACAGTTCCTAAATCCTCGAATATATTCGAAAGAACATAATTATTACTGTTTGTTACTTCCCTTCCTTCACAAACAACTCAATACGATTTTTTATCGAATCTCGGATCTCTGCGAATGCAGTATTGATTTCTTCTTCTGTACCTGTCGCTTTTGCGGGGTCGTCGAAGCCCCAATGCCATCTTTGCGCTTTGTCGTTACTTACAACCGGACAGTTATCGTTAGCATGACCGCAAAGCGTGATGATGTAATCTGCTTGTTTTAAAATTTCAGGATCAATGACATCCGAAGTATGATTGGAGATATCGATGCCTGCTTCTTTCATGGTTTGAACCGCACGGGGATTTAAGCCATGAGCTTCTAGACCAGCACTCATCACTTCATATTTGCCGCTGCCCATTGCCTTCAAAAATCCGTCGGCGATTTGGCTTCTGCAAGAGTTTCCAGTACACAGAAAATAAACGAGTGGTTTGTAGTTCATTATTATCGGCCTCCTATATTCTCGAGTTAACTTTTACGATCTCTTCTTGAAATCTCGTTTTGCCCATTTTCGAGCTAATCCAAGCATTTATTAATATGGCGATTAGAACCAATATAGCGGTAATTACGGCAATCAGCAGCCATACATTAATGCTTGTTGAATGGATGAAATGCAGCCACATATACAACCCTGTTAATGTGATAAAGAGTGTTGGGATCGTGAGAATGATACCCGTTTTAAAATAATTTCCCCATGTGATTTTTACACCCTTACGTGATAATACGTGCAGCCACAAAAGTGTCGCGAGCGATCCGATGGGTGTCATCTTAGGTCCCAAATTACTGCCGATAACGTTGGCATACACCAAAGATTCACGAATGACGCCTTGCGTTGCTGTTCCTTTTATGGCTAGTGCATCGATCATCACGGTTGGCATATTGTTCATGACCGAAGACAATATCGCAGCAAGGAATCCCATACCGATAGTGGAGATGAATAGTCCCTTGTCGGCGATGGCTTGTATGACTTTTCCTAGTTCATCTGTAAGTCCCACATTACGAAGTCCATAAACAACCACGTACATGCCAATGGAGAAGATGACAACTGCCCAAGGAGCGCCCTTGACCAGCTTCCAAGTTTGAATAGCCGGGCTGCGTCGAGCAGCTAAAATAAACAAGATTGCAGCGACGCCTGCTATGACGGAAATTGGAACATGAATGTATTGAATTACAAGGTATGCGAGAAGTAACATGGCTAAGATTACCCATGAAATTCGGAACATCTTCTTATCTTTTATGGCTTCAGACGGCTTCTTGAGCTGTTTTAAATCGTAGTGACCTGGGATGCTTTTACGGAAGAACAAAAACAAGACCAGAAGGCTCGCCAGCAGCGAAAAAAAGTTCGGAATAATCATCCGGCTAGCATACTCGATAAAGCCGATTCCAAAAAAATCAACGGAAACGATATTAACGAGGTTACTGATTACAAAAGGGAGCGAAGTTGTGTCTGCGATAAAACCGCTGGCCATAATGAATGGCAAAATCATTTTCTGATCAAATTTGAGTGCACGCACCATCGCAAGCACAATAGGTGTTAAAATAAGCGCGGCGCCGTCATTGGCAAAGAATGCCGATACTGCTGCACCAAGAAGAACAACATAAACAAACATAAGTTTTCCATTGCCTTGTGCGAGCCGCGCCATGTGAAGCGCCGCCCATTCGAAAAAGCCGATTTCATCTAAAAGAAGCGATATTACGATAATGGCTACAAAGGCAAGCGTAGCATTCCAAACAATACCCGTAACCGTACTAACATCAGCAAAGCTTACGACGCCAAACAGAAGAGCCAGAATAGCTCCGGCAGCTGCCGACCAACCAATACTTAGTCCTTTTGGTTGCCAGATTACAAACGTGAGCGTAAGCAAAAAGATTAAAATGGCAATGAGTGTCATACTTCCCCCTGTGTATCACAGCTGTTATTTTTTAAGCCTGCTATTTTTTCTTTCATGGAAGGCAGGTACGGATACACGCACTGTACATAGGCTTCCGCATCCGGATTAAGGGAGTAATATACCCACTGCCCTTTTTTCTTTTCATTTAGAAGTCCGGCTGATTTTAGTTTTCGTAGATGCTGGCTGGCATTTGGCTGAGACATCCCGATAATGTCAGTGATATCACATACACATAGTTCCTTTTCTTTGAGCAGTGCTACGATGGTTAACCGCGTTTTATCGGCTAATAATTTATAAGCCTCGGCCATTTCCTGTATCGTTTGCTCCATATGTAGTACCTCCCTCTGTTTTCTCCCGTTGGCTTCTTTTCATTTCATAATTATATAACTAACTACTTATATAATCAATGGCGAATATGATGAGATGTGAAAATTTCGAGTGTTTATAACCATTCAAAGTCGCCCCTTCTTCCTAAATAAACAAAACAAAGGGCATTAGATTAAATAAATGCCCTTTGTTTTAGGTTGTTTGAAGTAGAACGTTGCTCATACTGGCTACGAAAGTAGACGGAACATTTCGGTATTCCTAGAATACTAGGCAAATTACTTGCTGGAACATCGTATATTATTTCTACTTTTGATCTGGTCCACAGCAACTGTCTCCGCCGCCGACACCAATGCTACAAACACCTGTCTCCGGCAATTCCAGCTCTACTTTACGAGCAGACTCCATATCCCCCACTAAAGCGGCTACAATCGATCTAACTTGCTCATAGCCGGTTGTCATTAAGAAGGTCGGTGCTCTTCCATAGCTTTTGGCACCCACAATGTAAAAATCTTTCTCAGGTTGACGTAATTCGAGTTCACCATGAGGTCTAACTGTACCGCAGCTATGAACGTTTGGATCGATTAGTGGCGCTAACTCATATGCACTTTCAAGACTCGGGTCCATCATCACTCTTACCTCACGGACAAATGATAAATCAGGACGTGAGCCTGTGTTGCATACGATCTCGTCGACACCGTCAATAAAAGCTTTCTCTGATCCAATCGTACCGATAACATGAATTTTCCCGTTACTCTCCTTTAATTCTTCAATATAAAACGAGGTCATCACTTTCAAAATTCCCGATTCTACTAATTTTTGAATTCGATTTCCGAGTTCACCCCTAGCCGGTAATCCATCTAACTCACGTCCGCCATAAACATTCTCAAGATTATGTTTTCGTATTGCCCATACAATTTCAGTCTCGTTTGTTTGCTTTTGAAGTTCGCCAAGTTCCAAAAGTGTATTAATAGCGGAATGACCGCTTCCAACGACAAGGACTTTTTTTCCGCGGTAACGTTCTTCATCCTTTCTGAGCAAATCTGGGATGCCATAATATATTTGATTGCTAAGCGCTTTTTCTTCTAATAAGAACACACCATCCGAACGAAGCGGGTTTGGATTTGACCATGTTCCCGTGGCATCAATAACCGCTCTTGCTTCAAAAAGATGTTGGCTGCCATTTTGGGTGGCGTGAATGGCAAAAGGCAGATCATCACGACCGTTCGTTTTAACTTTACTTAAACCCTTACGGCTAATGGCAGTCACCTTCGTATTCAAATGAATAGACGGACTTATTTCAGAGAGCTCTGATAGAGGCTTTAAATATTGTTCTACAAGTTCTTTCCCTGTTGGAATATCCGTATTTTGTGGTGTGATCCAGTTGGTTAAAAGCAACAATTGTTTAGCTGCTTTATCGATGTTATATTCCCATGGGGAAAAGAGTCTTACATGCTCCCATTTTTTAATATTTGCTCCGATATCGCAACCAGCTTCTAAAAGTAAAAATGACTCTCCTTTTAAACGTAAATGTGCAGCAGCCGCAAGACCTACCGGTCCAGCTCCTATAATTGCAATTGGCAAATTGCTTTTTTCGTTGTCATGTACCTCACAGCAGCTAATTTGGTTAATAGGAATACTTTTCATCATATTATTTCCTCCTCAATATTATTTGCAAATTGCAAGTATTAATGATTTTTAAAGGGATAAATAATTATCCCAGTGTTGTACAACATACTTTCGATTTTGCCATGCTTTCGTTAAGCAATTTTATCGAGTTTATGACCATGTCTTGTTCAAATTCAGACATATGCGAAAAGACCTCTTTTAAATAGTCATTCATTTGGCCATCAATGACTGTTGAAATGTACTTGCCTTCAGTCGTTAACGTTAAAATATTGATTCTCCGGTCTTCAGGAAGTTGTGTTTTCTTCACCAATCCTAACTTCACAAGGCTTTGAACTTGGCGGCTAAACGTAGTGATGTCTATGGATAGTGAATCCGCCACCTGCTGAATCGATGGATTATGTTTTCGATCGATCTCATAAATAATATGGCTTTGAATTAATGAGATATCCACTCCGCCCGCTGTGCAACAATTTTTATCCAGAAGCCCAAACCGGCGAGTCATTATTTGAAACATCTCTCTAGTGTTCTCCACTTGTTTCACCTCTTGATCTATTTATAACGCAATTATTTGCAAAATGCAAGTAAAAATTGAATATTGACCTTTTATTTTTTATCGTCAGAAACTACGCAGATGAACATAAAAAAACCAGTAACAACAAAGCTTTTGTCGTTACTGATTTCCACTTCCTGTGCTATTTGTTTGTTGTAGCTCACAATCATTTTTTTAATTATTTAGGTTGCTGTCATCATGATCTTCCCAACGTCTTGAATACGCTTTGTTCGTGATCCAGAATGTAATCCATGAAAGAATGGCTACGATTATAAAAGATACGATCCATACGCCGATAGGTACTTGCATATGATTTCCCCCTATATGTTAGCAGTATATTTTTGATCCCTAATACGTGCAGTTCATTGAAATGTGAATTAACGTTTATCATAAAATAAAAAGCGAAAAAACGAACCATCCAAATCGGATGAATTACTACCATCCAATTCGATTGGTTTTCATTTAACTGTCATAGTTAGGTTGAAAACAGCCTCTTTCAGTTTGAAAATCAGTGGTATGATAATCATGACTATAATGTTTTATTTACAAGCAAGGGATGTGAACCTGATGTGGGAACTTGAGAGGAAAAGTAAAATTCCTATATATAAACAAATTACCGATCATCTAGAAAGACGGATTTCCTACGGTGAATTCCCTCCTGGCAGCTTGCTTCCATCTGAGAGAAAATTGGCTGAACAACTAGGCGTAAACCGCAGTACAGTCATTTTGGCATTTGCCGAGCTTCGATCGATGGGGATTATTGAAAGTCAGACAGGCAGTGGAACGCGTGTATCCAAAACAAAATGGGGAGCCACTCCCAAGCACACGCCTAATTGGAGTCGGTACGCTGAGGGCGGCAGCTTTCTACCTAACTTGCCCTTTATGCGAAGAATTCGTGAAGCGCTCAATCAAAACCCCTCTCTCATCGATTTTGCTAGCGGTGAGCTGTCGGCAGATTTGGCTCCAAATGATGAAATTACAACGTTGATGAGCGAGAATAAATATACTTCATATTTGGGTTATGATAATCCTCAAGGGTATATTCCGCTTAGACAAGCATTGGTATCCTATCTAGATCAACATCGGGGTATTAAGACAACGGAATCATCGATTTTGATCACATCGGGATCTCAGCAATCGTTATATTTAATAACCCAGTGTTTGTTGTCGCCTGGCGACGCGGTTGCGATTGAAGATCCTTCCTACTGCTATTCTCTGCCTATGTTTCAATCAGCTGGGCTTAGGTTGTTCCGACTTCCTGTTGACAGTCAAGGGGTATGTCCTGAGGACATTCGTGCTTTATACAAAAAACATCGGATCAAAATGGTGTTCATGAACCCCAACTATCAGAACCCAACAGGTACAGTGTTCGGTGTTGAACGCCGCAAACAGCTGCTTGACGTCGCAAGCGAGTTGGCGCTACCTATTGTCGAGGATGACCCATTTAGCTTAACGGACTATGAAGGTTTACCGCCTTCACCGCTGAAATCAATGGATTCAATTGGGTCTGTCCTCTATATCGGTTCTTTTTCCAAAATAGCTGCATCTGGCATGCGAATAGGTTGGATGGTTGCCCCTAACTCCATTGTGGAGAGACTTGCTGACGCAAGGCAGCAAATGGATTTTGGACTTAGCGTTATACCGCAGCAGGTAGCGGCACAATTTTTGAAGTCCAATTACTTTGAACCTCATCTTGACCGCTTGCGAATGCAGCTCCAATATAAACGAGATTTACTTATTGAAGCATTGCAGAAGGAACTTCCAGGATTGGTTACGTTCACTGCCCCACAAGGTGGTCTTCATCTATGGTGTAAGCTAGTTCCGGATGTTCACGATGGAAAGCTGCTGGAGGAGTCCATTAAAAGAGGGATTGTTTTTGTTCCTGGTAGTGTGTACGGATCGGATTCTGGTTTCGTAAGATTTACTTTTGCTCGAGCAAAAGAAGCTGAAATTGGTTTAGGAATCTCCAAATTTGCTGATGCGCTGCGTGAGCTTATGAATAGCAAATAGCTTAATAGGAATTAGAAATAACCGCCGAGGTCTATACCTCCGCGGTTATTATCAATCGTTAACATGATTTGGCAAGGCGAAACCCAAGGTCGTCAATACAAAATGACGGATGACTGCGACGACGACAAGTAGCTCCGCAGCCTCTCGCTTCTTCAGCCCAGCTGCCGCCCCGAAAAATGCGATATGAGCCATATACCTGCTCATCATATAAATCCCAGCACCATTCCCAGACATTTCCTAACATATCATATAAACCCCATGCGTTGGGTTCTTTTTTACCTACTTCATGAATGCTGTCTCCCGAATTTCCATTGTACCAAGCGATTTTATCAATCTCTCCGTATTGATAGCCAGCTGTTCCTGCTTTACACGCATATTGCCACTCTGCCTCTGTCGGGAGGCGATAGCCATCAGATTCCCAATCACATTCAATATGATCTCCATCCTGACTGAATGAGTAACACTCTGTTAATCCTGCATTCAGGGACAGTAAATTACAAAAATAAATGGCTTCATTCCAAGAGATATTGACCACTGGTCTTTGATCACTACTCAAAGAAAGAGGAGATTTTTTGGTTACAGCTAAATACAATTCCATCGTTACGGGATAAGGTGAAAGATAAAAGGGTTTAATATCAGACTTCCATTTTCGCTTCGTCCGGTCATCTCTTAATTCAATTACTCCAGCTGGAATGCTTACCATTGGGTATTCATTATGTTTATTTAGAGCATTAGAAACGGTGATCTCCTCCTTTGATTTAAATGTTGCACTACTGTAATTTACCATAAATTAGTGATTCGTTATAATAGTAATTGAATTTTACTCTCCATTTGGAATAGTTAACAAAAAAAGGTACCGTTAGCATGACAGTACCTTCACTACGTATTGATTTAGCAATAGATTGGCAAGCTATAATTACTGCCTTTTAGCCAACATTTCCTTTAAGAACATACCCGTATACGACTCTGCCACTTCCGCTACACGCTCAGGCGTGCCTTCTGCTACTAATTTTCCGCCGGCTGCGCCCCCTTCTGGGCCGATATCGATAACCCAATCGGATTCTCGTATCAGTTCCAGACTATGCTCAACAACGATTACCGTATTGCCTGTATCAACCAGCTTGCTGAGTAAAGTATGGAGCTGCTTAATGTCAGATGGATGGAGGCCTGTAGTCGGTTCATCCAGCAGGTAGAGCGTATGGTTTTTGGAAGGCTTGCTCAGCTCTTTCGCCAGTCTGATCCGCTGTCCTTCGCCGCCAGATAACGTTTTGACCGATTGCCCCCATTTCAAGTAGCCTAGTCCGACTTCACAAAGCATCTCGATAATACCTGTTATCTTTGTTTCATTTTTGAGAATAGCTAAGCTTTCCTGCACAGACATATTCAGCAAATCCGATATAGAGCAGCCTTCATACTGAACCTGCAAAACCTCATCCGTAAATCGTTTTCCTTTGCAGTCAAGACACTTTACCTCCAGATCAGGCAAGAAGTTCATATCAACGGAAAGCACACCTAGCCCCTGACATGTCTCACAACGACCACCAGAGGTGTTAAATGAGAAATGTTTGGTTGTCAGTTTTCTTTTTTTAGCTTCAGGCAAACCAGCGAACAACTGGCGCAGCTGCGTAAACACATCCGTATACGTTGCTACGTTGGAGCGCTGCACTCGTCCCATGGGTGTCTGGTCAAATATAACGACATTTCCGACATGCTCTAAGCCCGTAATTTTCTTGCACCCTATTCGCTCCAACTCCTTCTGACTTCCTTCTGCTAGGATATCAAAGACTAGCGTGGATTTGCCGGAGCCAGATACACCTGTAACGGAAACGAGACAGCCAAGCGGGAATGCTACAGTTGGAATGTCAACATTACGGAGTTTAGCCTGCTCGATTGTAATAAACTGACCGTTGCCTGCTCTGCGGATGCGTACAGGAGTTGAGCCATTCTCTTCTCTCAAATAAGCGCCTGTAACCGAAAGCTTACTGGACATTAAATCCTCCAGACTTCCTTCGCCTACGACGGTTCCACCGTGCAACCCAGCGCCAGGACCTATATCGATGATATGGTCTGCAGCACGCATCATCTCAACATCGTGCTCGATTACGAGTACTGTATTCCCTAAATCACGAAGCTGCTGAAGTACTCGTATGAGACCGGATGTATCACGGGGATGAAGACCCGTGGTCGGTTCATCCAAAATATAAAGTACTCCGGTTAGGCCAGAACCGAGCAGCGATGCGAGCCGCAGCCGCTGTGCTTCGCCGCCTGATAACGAAACGGTTTGCCGATTCAGAGAAAGATAGCCTAGGCCAACATCAATGATTCGTTTTAGCCTAGTAGGCATATCATGCAGAATGGGTTCGAGCAGATAATGACCTTCAGGCGGGAGCGTCTCTTGTAATTCCTCGGTCCACTTAAATACATCACTGAGTGACCATTCCGATACATCGGAGATGGTTGAGCCGGCTACTTGAACAAGACGAACTTCTTTCTTAAGGCGTGCTCCTAGGCATTCCGGGCAAAGCTGTTCATGAAAAAAACTTCCCTCTTTTTCCGCAGTGCCTGTTTCCCCTTCTTTTTCTTTGTAACGCCTCCATAAACCAGGGATGACTCCTTCGAATTTTGTACCTTGGACAGGCTTCACATTTGGATAATGCTGCTTGAAGGCTTCACTACCGACACCATAATATAACAAATCGCGCTGTACCTCTCCGAAATCCTTTAATGGCTGATCCGGACCAAATGCAAAGCCGTAATGCTTTCCTGCCGCCATCAAAATACGAATTTGAATATCGCGATGAACCCCGTTCAGAGAAGCCACTCCCCCATCGCGCAGACTGAGCTCCGAATTGAAAACGGCTGCTTCATTAATGCTTGCCACATGCCCAAGCCCACTGCAAGCTCCACAGGCTCCTTCTGGCTTATTGAAGGAAAAGTGTGACATTCCTAGCTGCTCAAGCGCTGCTCCGCAGTGAGGACAGCCTATCATTTGATGATCCATTTCCTCATCTTCATCGGCCATTGCACCTATGGGCTCAAATAAAGGAGCTATGTGACCGCTGCAAGAAGGGCAAATCCGCTTCCCTAGTCGCGAGAAGATAAACCTTACAAACGTATAGATATCGGTTACTGTTCCGACTGTTGAGCGCGGATTTCGATTGGTAACATGCTGTCCAACGCTGATGGAAGGTGATAATCCTTCGATAGACTCAACCTTCGGCTTCCCTATCGAATCCGAGGTCATGCCCATGGAATCCAAATACTGCCTTTGGCATTCTCTTTGAAGTGTATCCATAGCCAAAGTTGATTTGCCAGATCCTGATGGACCTGTAAGAACGACCAGCTTGTACTTTGGAATTGAAAGGGAAACATTTTTCAGGTTGTTTTCACGTGCACCTTTAATAAAAATGGTATCTTTCATAAAAATCCTCCTCATAATAAATAATTATTCTATGTCTTATAGCATTCCGATCTCAAATATGGATTAAAGTGTTTAGCCATCATGACTAAAGTTTTTGCAAATTATGAATGATTTCGATAGAATGAACTTGATTAAATTCATTCCATCTAATATCTTTATAACAAAGTATCTCGGAATCCGAGATACCCATATCTTAAAAGGAGGTTTGTCCTTTGTCAAGCGAGCAACAAGTGCAAGCGACCGATCAGCAGGAACAATTCGTCGCACGTATGCGCGGACTAGGAAGCCGAACAGTTTTGTACCAACAAAATGTAGCTGCTGCTCTCGGCTTATATAATAATGATTTTTTATCTGTGGATATTTTACGTGAAAAAGGACCAATCACAGCCGGTGAGTTGTCCAAACTAACTGGGCTTGCTACTGGAAGTGTGACAGCATTAATTGACCGCCTTGAAAAATTCGGTTACGTACGCAGGCAAAACGATCCCAATGACCGTCGCAAAGTGATTATTGTTCCGCTCTATGAACAGAAAGAAGATGTCAGCAATACGTATATTCCACTTCACAACGAGATGGTGAAGCTGGCTTCCTCCTATACAGATGCAGAGCTGGAACTGATTACACTGTTTCTAGAGAGAGCCGGCAAAGTACTAGATGATCAAATTGATCACCTCAGCTCTGCAAAAAGCACTAAATCTTCATCTTAAATATAGGGCACACCAATTGAAAAGGACGATATCCAGAAGTCTAATGACCTCAGGATACCGTCCTTTAATGCAATTCATATTATTATCGTCCTTCTTACTTTTTACTTTTGTCCTTGAGCTGCCTATCAATCGAAGTAGATCGTTTTTCCGGTTTTGGCTGATAAGTAAACCGCTTCCAGAATAGCCGATACCACCATCGCCTCTTCAGGCTTAACGAGCGGATCGGTGTCGTTCACAATACTGCTGATCCACTGCTTGGCTTCATACTCGAAATCAGTCAGGTTTTCTCCACGGAATTGCTCTCTCTCGGTTGCTTTCACGTCGATGACGTTGAGAAATAAGCTGCCGTCCCTCTCACCGTTAATGCGCAGACCATCATGAAAATCAGCACCGCCCTTCGTACCGCACAAATATGATCCTTCAGATTTGGCGATATTAAGTGCCCAGCTGGTTTCAATTGAAACGACAGCACCGTTTTTGAATTTCACATAACCAAAAGCGGAATCTTCTACTTCAAACTGCTCTGGGTCCCATGATCCCCATTCATTAGCTGCATTTTCTGTATCCTTCAGCTTCTGAAACACACTGCCTACAACACTGTGAGGTTCATAATTGTTCATCAGCCATAGGATGAGATCCAGTGAATGGGTGCCAATATCGATCAAAGGTCCGCCGCCTTGTTTCTCTTTATCCAGAAATACTCCCCATGTAGGAACCCCTCTACGCCTTGTTGCAACCGCTTTGGCATAATAGATCTCGCCAAGCTCATCATTCTCGATCATTTTTTTTAACAGCAACGACTGAGCTTTGCTGCGGTTCTGGTAGCCGACTGTCAGCTTCTTGCCGGTTCTAACATGAGCTTCGTACATCGCTTTCGCTTCGGCACYGGTCTTGGCCATCGGCTTCTCACACATAACGTGTTTGCCTGCTTCCATGGCATCGATTGAAATGACGGCATGTGAAATATTTGGCGTCAATACATGAATGACTTCAATATCCTCCATGGCTAATAGCTGCTTATAATCGGTAAAAACCTTCGCGCCGGGAACTCCATACTTCTCAGCAGCTTCGCGCGCTCTTTCTTCGATTAGATCGCAGAATGCGACCATCTTTACATTACCCACCTTGGCTAAGCTTGGCATATGTTTGCCGCCAGCAATCATGCCGCATCCGATAATACCTACCTTTACTGTTCGCATCTAATTAATTTCCTCCTTGCCGTTTAAAATCTACCGTTCTTCTCTCGTGATGTGCGATATATGCCGTTTCAAGAAGCTCCGTCAGCTTTGTTCCGTCCTCGAGTCCAAATGGCATCGGCTTGTCGTTCAGAATGCCATCCACCCATTGTGTTAGTGGAAGCGGCTGCTCCTTTGGAAGCTGTCGAGGTGAAATCCAGCCTTGGAGCGGTGAATCGGTATGTTTGGAAGCAAATTTAACATCTTCTCCGGATATGATCAGTGTCCCTTCCGTACCGTATAGTTCAAACGCAGATGGCGTCGAGTAAGTAACAAGGCTCGTTTCCAGCAGCGCAACCGCGTTGTTAGCAAACTCAATCGAGCATTGTGCATTATCTTCAACAGCCCGGCCCGTAAAATAATTAAACATGGATGTAATTCGTCTCGGCTCACCAAGCAGCCAGCTTGCCAAATACATCGGATGGCAACCAAGATCCATCATAGCTCCGCCGCCTGCCTGTTTCTCATCGTACCAGTATTCAGGCAGCCAATTGTTTAATGCTCCGTCGTGACCATTTCGGATACGCAGCAGCGTAACGGCGCCAAGCAGCCCATCATCCAGAAGCTGTTTTGCGAATAAATGGTGAGGCCTTGTTCGAGCGGGAAAAGATATACAAAACTTCACGCCGGATTTTTGTACAGCAGCCGTAATTTTGTCGCATTCGGCTACCGTAAGCGCCATCGATTTCTCTGTGAAAATATGTTTTCCAGCTTGCGCAGCAGCAACCATGACTCCCGCGTGCATGCTGGTAGGGGCATCAATGACAACAGCATCTACGTCTTCCCTTTGAAGCAGCGTATCCAGATCAGATTCAAAAGCAGCTCCGAGCTCTGCTGCCCACGTTCGCCCTCTCTCCGTTATTTCATCCCAAACTGCTGTTATGTTTACGTTCCCAAGTGATTGCAGGTGTTTGGCATATCCATCAGCATGAACATGCCATTTGCTAATCATCGCGACATTTAACATTCAAAAATCCCTCCATTATTCAAATATTTGCTTAAGCGGCGAATTGCTAATCTTTAAAAGCCGTTGCGGGGTACCCGGCGCCAAATGGCGCGTCTGGCCGCTCATATTCTCCTGCTAAGTAACGGCGCATAGGCGTTGTACGCTCCAAATAGTCCTTGTTGTTTCCAAAGCGATCGGAGAATCGAACCCAAGGCGGACTATAAATATAATGTGCGGTATAACGGTCGTAATCTCCGTCATGATAATATGTACGATGCCAAACCGCGTTATGGAAGAGCAATACAGATCCGGCAGGCGCACAAATGACATGTCCTACAGGCAAATCACCTTTGTCGCGGCGGATGTCTGCCGGGAGTGGAACTTGGGCTCTATGGCTGCCTGGAATCATCTCCATGTTGCCCATCCTAGGCAGCGATTGGTCAGTGAGTAAATAGGAAGCACGAAGCTGCAGCAGAGGAATCGGATAAGCTAGTTGATTAAAATCGTAGGCTCCTGAGCCATCCTGATGCCAGCCGCCTGCTCCTCCAAATGCAGGCTGCTTCGTGCACCAAGCGGATTGAAGAATGAAACGATCGCCATATAATGCTCTCACTTTTGGGAGCACCGCAGGGTGATCAATCAACTGGTCCAGCGTGGGTTCACTTTCAAATCCTCGGCCAACCTGAGCCCATCCGGTTGTACCTTCTCTCTCATGCAGGCGAATAGATGCCTCCAAACATTGCTGTGCTTGGTCAGCGGTTAATACATTAGGAATGATCAAATAACCCCACGACTCGAACATGAAACGGTCAAGCTCTGTGAATTCACCGGGTTGCGAAATGGCATTAAGTCCTTGACTGTGCTCGGCATTCATGCGATAACCTCCTGCTTTCTGGAGTGAACTGCTTCTTTTATATATAAAATATGAACGGTAATTCATTTAATGCATAGAATGCTTGGATTATTCCGATTATTTTTATTTAAATCATCAACATTTTGGTTAACTAATCGCTTTGTGTTATCTAATAAACGACGTTATCAACTAATTGCTCTTACAATTGTTTGTTTTTCAGATTCATTTTCTAAAATCGTATATATTTAATATGTATTTTGAGATTTTCCATTTTCGTTGAATAGCTTTGATAAACATAAAAAAAATGGAGGAGTTCCGAAGAACTCCCCTACACAGGCATTTCTTATTGTTACTGAATGATCAATCTGTTACTGAATGATCAAACCAAATCCATTCTGAATGTAATTCGTGTTGGGATGAGCGATATTGCTAGTCGTCAGGTTGTTGAACGTTGCTGATCCATTCCCCGTATAGGTGTAAATTGCCGCACCTGGATGCGGTGATGTGAACCGCGATGTAAGGATTCCATCACGTCCCGTACCATTAATATTGATATTGTTGAACACGATATTTTCAAATCCGCCGCCATATCCAAACTGGATTGCACTGCGCTGCGTATTGATAATATCAATGTTGGTAAACGTCACGTTTTTGATGGAATCGTTAGATGCCTCCAAATCGATAGCTCCGCGTTCACCATTGTAGAGGTCTTTACTGGTTCCGCTGTTTATAATCGTTGTATCCGAGAACAAAATGCCGGTATTGTTCTGGAAATGGTAGCCTGGGAATACAGTGTTCATTCGAATGCCAGATCCGCCGACAGTGTCGATGATCAAGTTGTTAGTAGCCTTATGTCCTCCCCCGCCGAAAAATGCAATAGCAGCCGCACGCCAGTTATTCTCAATCGTATTAAACGAGAAAGTATTGTTGACACCCGCGCGGGCACCATTTACATTACTCGTCCATACGGCAAGACCATCATCACCGTTATTTCGGACGCTGCTGTTGCGAACAGTCGAATTACTTGTGCCTTGAGCGAAGTTGACACCATCAGCARGATTATTTCGGATACGGCTATTTTCAATCACGAGCCCATCCGCATAAATTGCTGGTGTATGTGCATAATCCCCTACCCAAAAACCGCATTCAAAGTGCTCTACCCATACATTGTGCACCTTTGAATTTTTACCGAAATTGTCCATAAAGCCCTTGTAAATAGCACCCTCGTGATAGCGTGACCGCAGCTTGGAATTCATATAAATATTGCTAAAATCAAGCTTGCCTTCGACACGGAATGAAATGCCGCCCGATGCTACATTAGGGTTGGTAAACTGGATGTTTGTATGCCAGATGCCTGCGCCCATGATCGTAATATCATTAATCATGTTACTGACAGAACCGACCTTCCACATGTTTCCGAGATGGAATGTTCCTTCTGGTATATACATGATTTTTCCTGTAGAAACCGCTGATGTTACAGCAGCTTCGAAGGCTGCAAGATCATCGAGGCCATCGTTTGCAACAGCGCCAAAATCCGTTACAGAAACCGAGTTGGCTGGGCGGGCAATCGCAGCAGGAACCTGCTCGATTTCAAGGAAGTCTACACCATATTCGAGATTGTCTGCATTGCTTTTTTGGATACGTATGGTATCGCCAGGTTGAAGAGCTGTGTCTAGTTTCCAATGCACCTCATCAAATCGGAAGAGCGGACGTCCTCCTGATGGAGTGTCAGCTGGTTGATCACTTGCGAAATACTGCCAGTTGTAGTAAGAAGTGAGCGGGATGGTCTTGGCTTTGACACCATTGACGTAAACATCAAGTGATCCGCTGAGCCCCATGCCATCTGACGAGTCAGGCATCGTAAATCTCATCGTAACGCCTGCTCCGCCCTCCCCTTGCCTTACGTTCCACTGAAGATATGAGCCATTCGATGGAAGTGACACGTAACTCTGACCAGATGCCTCGGATGCAATCAGCGCCTGATCGAATGTCGGTGCAGATTGTAAAGTTGCCCCTCCACCACGAGTCGCATCCTGCGTATCGTACCTGTTGTAAGGCATGCTGGCACCTCGAGCAGAATAAACGACTAGACTTGTTGAACTCGTGTTATTTGCTTGCTTAATTGCTAATTCGTTGGCATCAACAGCAACGATTGTTGATACGGTATAGTTGCCAGTTACTGCTGTCCATGTCCCAGGAATACTGACATTTGCAGATGCTCCAGCTGCTAATGTACCGCTGTATGACCCGTTATAGGTCTGAATGGTAGAGCCGGCAGAATTTTTAAGAATAACGGTTACGCCATGGGTGCCGCTTGCTGAAGAAATGTTTCCCTGATTGTTAAGGAGAACGTTGAAAGCGACTGTATTGCTGGCAACTGGATTACTTGGTGTCCAGGATACAGCTCCAATTAAATCGGAACTGGCAACAGGAGCGACAATAAGTGATGATGGATTCGTATAGCTGTTGTTGGTATCATTTTGCTCAATAATTGCATTGTTCTCATCTACCTTCGAGCTTACTGAGTAGGTGGCTGCGGTTTTGGCACCAACATTAAATGGTACCGTTACTGAAGCACCGGCCGCTAGTGCGGCTACTGGAGCAGAGCCGGCAAGCGTGTTGTTAAGGTAGAAGTTGACTGTAGTCGCCGGGGCACTGGCGTTGCCGATATTTTTAACTGTTGCGTTCAGTGTAATTTCATTTGTCTCTATTGGTGAGACAGGTGCCCATGACATGCCTGTAATCGTCAAATCAGGGTTTGGAGCAGGCGTTCCGTAAACTTGAAACTCAGCGATTTGACCGGCAGGTGCGCCGGAGTTCGTCGTAATATTCAACTGCAGACGTTTAACCGTCGAGGTAACCGGGATCGTTACCGTATTGCCCGAAGCTGGATTAAACGTATAAGCTTGTGCCGACACTAAGCTGCTGAAGGTTGTTGTATTTTGGTTATGACCTAGTACTTGAATCGTTTGTGTACGAGTGCCCCATTCTGTAGAAGGATTCAGCTTCAGCACGATGGATGTAATGTCATGATTCGCCCCAAGATCGAGAGTTAAGGTGCTCGAAGCGCTGCCGCCTTCCCAATAAGTGGCGGTGTTATTGTCGTTTGCATTCGCTGCAATAAACGTTTGTGTGCTGGATGATGCGCTAATAGCTTTGCCAATAGCGATGTTGCCACCTGGAGGAATCGTAGGCGTTGCTGTTGGAGTTGGTGTCACTGTTGGCGTAGCAGTTGGCGTAGGAGTTGATGTTGGTGTCACCGCTGGAGTAGGAGTTGCCGTTGCTGTAGGAGAAGGTGTAGGCGTAATGATCGTTGAATCAACCGTGATTTGGTCAAGATTGACATTGCCGGAATCACCTGCATCGTATTTATAAGCAATCGTATTGGAGCCTGCATTTAAAGTGAGAGCCTCTGCTTTCGTTCCCCACGTATCCCAGTTCGCAAGGTTTGGAAGTGAGGTTTGGCGGATTTTTGTTCCGTTAACGTAGATGCTTATTGTTTTTGTGCTTCCGCTTGCATTGGCGTACTTGAGTGTCACGTTGCGGCTGCCTGCCGCGGCTGCATTGACCGTAAACGTTGTTGTCGCACCTTGTGCTAAGTAGCCGTCAACAAATCCGGTGCCGGCATAGCCGGTATGATCGGTATTTACGCTCGCTCCGCCGGACAATGCAGCAGACTCAGCCTGATAGGTGCCCGTAGGCGTTGATGTAGGAGTAGGTGACGGTGTCAGCGCAGTGCCATAAATTTCGAATTCGGATAACTGTGCCGCTGGCCAGCCCGTATTGCCTGTAAAATTCAAGCGAACATAACGTGTGTTCGTTGATGCGAAGTTAATTGTGACCGAATTGCTTGCAACCGCCGGATTAAATACATAACCTGTAGAAGCTGTAATATTCGTGAACGTTGTTCCATTAACACTGCCTTGAACCGCAAGCGTTTGTGTCCGGGTTTCCCAGCCTGCAGGCAGCTTTAATACAATCTGGTCGATGCTAGTATTGGAGCCGAGATCGACTTGAATCCATTGTGGAAATGCGTTGTTTGCACTTTCCCAATACGTTCCTTGGTTGCTGTCTTTCACATTGCTTGGACTGTAGGTTTGTGATTGGCCGCTTGCTGTAATGTCTTTGCCGATCGACAGGTTTGATCCACCTGCAGCAGAAACGGGAGTAAACGGTCCAGTAGATAGGAGCAAGGTTGAGAATAGCATGGTAACGATGAGCGACCATGCAACATACTTATTGCGCATTATATTCCTCCTCAATAATGTGGGGGTACGAGAAATGTGCGATCTACCGAAAAACGTACAAATGGCAGCGTTTACAAAAAAGATTGTTTCACTATTATGCGATTTCCGTATAGCCTTCCGTTCACTTTCCTAGTTCATTTTAGAATAATAGACAACCCTCCTCTCGTTGTCACACCCTTACATTATAAAGACATAATTGACCGAGCTATAAGATGTAATATTACGGAAATCGTATGCGATTCAATGATAATAAAACAAATCTAAGCTTCTTTCCTATAAAAAAAACCAGTTCAACACATGAGATGTGTTTGAACTGGTTTTGTTCATTTTCTTATTTTGAAGCTTATTTGCGGTTCACTTTATAGTCAAATGTACTTCCTGATTTTTTCCATCCCATACGACATTTGCACCAAGTGCTTGTGCAACGAATCGCAGAGGAATCATCGTACTGCCACTAACGATTTGAACAGGGGCGGTTAACTTTACAACATTGCCATCAACCGTTGCCTGGTTCTTCCACACTTCCATTGTGATTGAATGGGAACCGTATTTTACCTTTACGATGTCATTTGAGTAGCTGACCGTACCCCCGAGAGATTCAATAAGTCCCCTGACGGGCACGAATACGGATCCATTTATAAAAGCTGCTTGCGCGTCCATTAAGTGGTATTTATTATTTAAGCGAATGCCTATGCCTTTAACCACTTTTTTAGGTATGATCTTATAGTTGTATTTGTATTTATCGTCACCGTAATACTGACTCAACTTCCCCCAAGATGAAACCGTTCCATCCTTATGCAAAGCTGTACCTGCTCCTTCGCCAATCGCGCTGACCATCTTGACTTGATCTAGTCCTTTCACAGGGTAAAGCTTCTTATCTTGTATAGGCCAAATCCAATAAGATACTTTGCCATCTTTCGTAAGTACAAATGAAAAGGCATGAAAATCTCCCATCCCATCAACAAAGCCCGATACAGCCGAAACGTTTGGAGCGAGCTTGGCCAGATTGAAGCTAGGCTCGGTCAGCCCATAAAGAGAATATCGATTCATAATATACACATTCCAAGAAGAAGTTACGAGTGTTCCATTAGAAATAGAACTGATACCTTTTAAATGGTCTGTTTTCATGCTGCTTTTATCAAGCACTGTGATCGGCAGAAAGGAATCGCCATATTTATCGTACCCCCAAATCCACACTGTCCCATCTTTTGCAAGTGCAATCGGAAAATAACCGTTTCCTTCAATCGCAGCAATATTTTCTAACTCGCCAATACGGCCGGGTCGAAGCTGCTCTTCCTTACTACTGCCTTCTCTGCAGGCATAATTTTGAATCTGAAATTCACATAATCCACCGAGTGACCATACGGTACCATCTGCTTTTAATGCATAATTACCTGAAATATCAATGACTTTGTCCAAACCTTCCACCTGTGAGGGTTGAACATTAGACAGGCTTGACGTCGTTCCAGGTTTTCTTCCCCAGGTCCACACACTGCCGTCCGTTCTTATTGCGGCATTGCTTTCCGAGATTTTCTTTACTTGATCTAAGATGGGAACGGCTTCAAATGTTTTTTCATTCCATGACCAGAGCACACCTTTTTTATCCAATGCATGATTTCCATCAATGCTGATAATGCCATCTAGAAAAGGTAACTGCGCCGCATTTACGGATGCTGGTGTCATAGATAATGAAACAGCACCTACAATGAATAGTATAAGCAAACGGGTTTTTAATCCTCGCAAATCATCACCTCATTGTTTTATTTACAAGGATTAGACGCCATTATTTGTAAAAAAGTTTCGTTTTCCTGTATAAAATAAGACGATTCTCTCTACTATTGAGAAAGAATCGTCGTTTGTTCAGAAACGGTTGATCACTTCGGTGAAAGCTCGCTTTCCGTTACCCATTTATGGTTTTTCATTTTTTCTCCCCCAGTGGTTGGAACGTAATCAAACATATAAACCGTGGTTTGCTCTGCGGAATCAATTGTTGCGGTTGCGCCGTTCATACCCGCCATATGGTCTGCTTGAAGGATAACTTCTGTACCTGGCTCATAGGGTTTGTCGCCTGCATCTTTAATTTCTTCTTGAATAACCCACTTATGATTGGTCACTTTTTCGCCGCCCGTTGTTGGGGTATAAGATACAGCGTAGGCAGTAGTCGTATAGGCGCCCACAATTGTTGCTGTAGCTCCATTCATTCCTGCCATATGGTCTGCTTTTATAATCGCTTCACTCCCCACCTTGTAGGTTGGATTCGTTGCTTCTTTTAACCCTTTAGGAAGCTGACTGCTATTGGAGTGATTCATTTGTGAGTGGTCTTCACCTTGATTGCTGGTCATAGCGTTCTCAGCACTTTCGTTTTTACCGCATCCACTTAAAGCGATTACCGCAGCAACACTAAGTAAAACCAATTGTTTTTTCATTTTATATAACACTCCTCTGTTTATTCGTTCAGTATGTTATTCGCATTATACCCCCAATGGGTATTTCGGAAACGTAATTTCATTTCTTTTTTTAAAAAATTTGTTCTTATGTCCTCCTATCTACTATTCCTTATCCTCATTGTAACTTACACTTTTGAAGAACTTGTGTAGACTGCAATCAGATATACTGGAGGAAGCAAATCACCATAAAAAAAAGAAGCATCAGAATTTCTGATGCTTCTTTTCATATTATGATTCATGTTTTCCGATGAAGTTGCTTATGAATTTCTCTAAAACGGTGACATCCGTTATATTTGCGTTGCAGGCTTCGCTGTTTACGCACATATAATTTCCAATGGCCTTGTAGTAATCAGGTGAAGCATTAGCAGGCCTTGATTTCGTAATCGCCGTGAATAACGCAACTTCTTCATGTCTATTGCACAAAAAACAGGTGCTTTTCTTATTTGTTGGCGTAAACTTTCCTTCAATGCCGATAAGCTGTCCGTCTTGACGGTAAATAAGAAACAGCCTATTAGATGCGATATCGGTCCAACCCATATACGTAACATAACGGTAGTCAATATCATCTAAATCAGGTACCTTTAGCTTTTTGACTTTTGGAAACAGCTTTTTTATTTGAGCTGCCGTTACTTGAGTGAATTCCGACATCAAAGGCTGCAGCGATTGCAAATAGGATTGAATTTCTTCTGTCCTATTTAACGTTGCAAGCTTCTCTAACTCATGCTTTTGAAGATCAGTTGCGCCCGGGAATGCTTCGGAAATCTTTGTTTGCGTACTATACCTAACCGCTTCAACTACTTTTGGATCGGATACCGTGTTACACGCAGTTTGAAGCAGATGTGCTTGTTTCTTAATTAAATTATATTGATGGTTTCTAATAAATGGTTTATTCATAGCTGTTCAGCCCCTTATTTTTAATGAAAAAAAATATAAGGTGCAAAGCTTTTATTAGAAACGATATGAGCTCCATTGGGCGAAAATATTTCAGTCCGGCCCCACGCAAAGTATCGCCCTAATAGTAGGCTTTGCATGAGCAGTTACTTTTCCCGGCAATTTGATTTGCCATTCCTATCACCTCCCTGCCTCTTTACATTATAAAATGAATTCAGATGTTGTTACAACGTGTGAATTCCTCTAAATTTACATTTTGATTAAGTATGCCATTTTTTCCGGATTTCCTCCACAGTGGCCAAAGCAATGGTATCTTGCAAAATATCGCCTGGTTTGTTGCCTCTCCCAAGGATGTAACCTGCAAAATTTGTGCCCGTATAGTCGAAAATATATTGAAATTGCTGAACAAGCGGAATTCCTTTCAGATGGGGCTCGTCATCGCCTATACCGATGATCCAAGCTGTTTTTGACGCAAAACTAGATAGAAACTCGGTCTTATTCTCTCTTAATGATTGGGACCATCTATCAATGAACGTCTTCGTAAGTCCTGATGCGCCATACCAGTAGATTGGCGTCGCAAACACCAATACATCTTGTGCCTTTACGCGTTCGATCAGATGATGGTAATCATCATTTGGGTAAGGCTCTTTCTCAGAATGCCGGTAATCGACAATAGGCTCGATGTTGTAGTCAGATAAGTGAATTTTATCTGCTTCAAATCCTTCAACTAATAAATTTGCTAGTTGATCCGAGTTTCCATTTTTGCGGGAGCTTCCATAAATCACTGCAATTCCCATTGTGAATAATCACCTCCACATTTAAAGTGTTAAGCTTTTATTTTGAAAAGTCCTGACCAAGCCAATCCGTACTAAGCTTTGCGAGGGTTCCATCCGCTTTCATTTCTTTTATCGTTTGATCCACAGCGTCGGCAAGTTTCTTTGACTCGGGGTCGTCTTTACGGAGTACATACTGGATATGCCCCTCATTAAGCGCATCTCCTACTGCTTTGAGCTTGCCTTGCGGATCTTTGATCGGAAGAAGGAAGTCTGCGCTTATTGTTGCGTCAACCCGTCCATTAGTGATTTGAAGAACTTCATCGTTAGCATCGTTTTGCTGGTACACGATTTTTATTGCGCCATCATGCTCCTTATTGTAATTTTCAAGGATTTGAGCTTGAGCGCTGGTCGGGCCAATCAGCACTTTTTTTCCTTTCAAATCATCTAAGGACTTGATCGATTCATTGTTTGCTGCTGCAATAATAATTTTGTTCCGCCAATAAGCGTAAGGTTCTTCGTTAAAATAAAACTTTTGTTCACGCTCAGGATTTTTCTCAAATAGATGAGCGGCTATATCGATCTTTTTCGTTTCTAGACTTAATAGAATGTTGGAAAATTCCATCGTTTGAAACTCAAATTCATACTCTTTCAGACGTTTGTCTATCTCTCTGATAACTTCAACGTCGTAGCCTGTTAACTTTCCGTTATCATCGAGAAAAGCGACTTGCTCGAAATCATTACCAGTGCCGACAATAACTTTTTTAACCCCCGCGGCTGATTCTCCTTTATTGCTGCTGCCATTATTGGCGCATGCTGTAATAACAAATAAGAAAACAAGGGCAAACGTAAATGCATTAAACTTTTTCAAAATCGTTTCCTCCAATTTGGTTGTGTATTAAACTCATAATCCCTACGGGTTAAGTGAGGATTAAAGGCTGAGATAACTGTAGCATTCACACCCACTTGAGGTCAATTGATTACATAATAGATATATTTTATATAAGAAACCAAAAATGCTATATAAATATAAATATTGTAAAAAATCAAAGACCCTCGCCAATTGAATGGGAAGGGTCTTTGAACTTTAATCGTTTGTTTTAGTTTTGATTGTCTTCCCCAATGACAATGACTTCCGTTTCTAAATCTATGCCAAAGTTTTGTTTTACCGTCGTCTTAATAACTTCGATTAAATCAATGTAATCCTGAGATGTAGCATGATCCACATTTACAATGAAACCTGCATGTTTTGTGGATACCTCTGCTCCTCCGATTCGTTTCCCTTGCAAACCGCTGTCTTGTATCAGTTTTCCAGCAAAATATCCAGGCGGGCGTTTGAATACACTGCCGCATGAAGGATATTCCAATGGCTGTTTACTTTCTCGCGCAAAAGTGAACTCATCCATTTTTTCTTTAATATCGGCATATTCAGCTTGTTTAAGATTAAATACAGCTTCGAGCACGACATATTTATTTGCAGAAATATTACTTTTCCGATAACTTAATGACAGATCCTCACTTGATAATGTGAGAAGCTCGCCTGCTTCGTTCATTACTAAAGCTTTGACTAATACATCCGAAATTTGTCCGCCATAGGCTCCTGCATTCATATACAAAGCACCACCGACCGTACCTGGGA